>CAZSNL010000033.1:0-25194 GCA_964608275.1 uncultured Hyphomicrobiales bacterium
GCGGCGGCTCAGGGCGTCGGGCAAGACGATCCTGTTCATCACCCACAAGCTCGAGGAGGTGATGGCCATCGCCGACACGGTGACGGTGATGCAGCTCGGGCGGGTGAAGACCACCGTGCGCACCGCCGACACCAACCCGGTGAAGCTCGCCCGCGAGATGGTCGGCCGCGACGTCATCTTCCAGGTGCGGCGCACGGCGCACGCCACCGGCGACACCATGCTCGAGATCGACCGCGTCTCCGCCGCCAGCGACCGCGGGCTGCCGGCGCTCGACGCCGTCTCGCTCTCGGTCCGGGCGGGCGAGGTGTTCGGCATCGCCGGCGTCGACGGCAACGGGCAGCGCGAACTGGCGGAGGTGATCGCCGGGCTGCGGCCGGTCACGGCGGGGACGATCCGCGTCGGCGGGGTGGACATCAACACTGCCTCGGTGTCCGAGCGGGCGCACGACCTCGGTATCGCCTACGTGCCCGAGGACCGCCACCGCGACGGGCTGGTGCTCAGCCATTCGGTGGCCCAGAACATGATGCTGAGAAGCTACAACCGGCCGCCGTTCGCGCGCTACGGCTTCCACGACGCCGGCGCCATCCGCCGCCACGCCGAGACGCTGGTGAAGGCCTACGACATCAGGCTCCAGAGCATCGACCAGGAGATCCGGTACCTGTCCGGCGGCAACCAGCAGAAGGTGATCCTCGCCCGCGAGCTGGAGGGCTCGCCCCGGGTCGTGGTGGCCGCCCAGGCGACCAAGGGCCTCGACGTCGGAGCCATCGAGTTCGTCCAGAAGCAGATCCTGGAGCAGCGCGACCGCGGCGTCGCGGTGCTCTACATCTCGACCGAGCTCGAGCACCTGATGGACATCGCCGACCGGATCGGGGTGATGTTCCGCGGCCGGCTGACGGGGGTGATGCGCATCGAGGAGGCAACCTCCGAATCGCTCGGGTTGCTGATGGCCGGGGTCGAGGCGGCGTGATGGCACAGGTGGTCCGTCTCCTGTTCGCGCTGAAGAGCGTGTGGGCGGTGCTGGCGGCGCTGGTCTGCGGGTCGTTCCTGATCATGCTGGCGGGCTCCGACCCGATCGCGGCCTACACGGCGCTGTTCCACGGCGCGTTCGTCGACTACTGGGGGTTCGCGGCGACGCTGGTGAAGACCTGCCCGCTGCTGCTCGCCGGCCTCGCCGTGGTGCTGCCGCTGAGGGCCGGCCTGTTCAACATCGGCGGCGAGGGCCAGATCTACATCGGCGCCCTGTTCGCCACCATCGTCGCCCTCTACGTGCCGGAACTGCCGGGGCCGATCCACATCGCGCTCGCCTCCATCGCCGGCGCCATCGGCGGCGCGCTGTGGGCGCTGCTGCCGGCGATCCTCAAGGCCTACCAGCGGATCAACGAGATCATCGTCACGCTCCTGATGAACTTCGTGGCGCTGCACTTCGTGAGCTTCGTGGTGTCGGGGCCGATGATGGAGGAAGGCGCCCCCTACCCCTACTCGCCGGAGATCCCGCTGGGGCTGTTCCTGCCGCACATCCTGCCGCGCACCGACGCCCATCTCGGCGTGGTGATCGCGGTGGTGTTCGCGCTCATCCTCTACGTGGTGTTCCGGCGCGGGGTCGCGGGGTACACGCTGTCGACGGTCGGCGAGAACCCGCACGCGGCGCGCTACGCCGGCATGTCGGTGGAGCGCCACATCATCGTGTCGTTCCTGGTCGCCGGCGCGTTCGCCGGGCTGGCCGGGACGTTCGAGGTGCTGGGGCACCGCTACCGGCTGTTCCACGCGTTCAGCCAGGGCTACGGCTACGACGGCATCGTGGTGGCGTTCCTCGCCAACCTCAACCCGCTGTTCGCCATCGTCTCCGCGCTGTTCCTCGCCGGGCTGCGCAGCGGCGCCAACGTGATGCAGCGCGCGGTCGGCGTCCAGGTGACGGTGGTCGAGGCGATCCAGGGGCTGGTCATCATCTTCGTCGCCATCAGCCTCGCGTTCCGCTACCGCGCCGGCGCCGTCGGCCAGTTCCTCGCCCGCAGGGCGGCGGTCGAGGCGGCACTCGACAAGCCGGGCGGCGACGGTGCGGCGCTGGACAAGCCGGGCGCGGGAGGCGCGGCGCCATGATCGACATCCTGTTCGACCTGCGCCTGCTCACCGACTTCCTGTCGACCAGCCTCAGGCTGTCGGTGCCGCTGGTGTTCGCCGCCATCGGCGGCGTGCTGTCGGAGCGGAGCGGCGTATTCAACATCTCGCTCGAAGGCATGATCCTCGCCGGCGCGTTCGGCGCCGCCGTCGGCGCCTTCTTCCTCAACGACCCGTTCGGCGGGCTCCTGATCGGCATCCTGTTCGGCATGGCCGCCGGCGTGGTGCTGGCGGGGATGGGGGTGTCGCTCGGCGTCAACCAGATCGTCGCCGGCATCGCCATCAACCTGTTCGTCCTCGGGATCACCGCGTTCCTGTCGCGCATCGTGTTCGGCGCCCAGGCCAACACCCTGCAGCTGCCGGGATTCCGCGCCTTCTCGCTGCCGGTGCTGTCGGCGATCCCGATCGTCGGGCCGGTGCTGTTCGGCCAGGACCTCCTGGTCTACGTGATGTTCGCGAGCGTCCTTGCCGTCCACATGTTCCTGTACTGGACGCCGTGGGGGCTTGCGGTGCGCGCCGTGGGCGAGAACCCGGCGGCCGCCGACAGCGCCGGCATATCGGTGAACACGGTGCGCTACGCGTGCGTCATCGCCGGCGGCGCGTTCGCCGGCATGGGCGGCTGCTATCTCGTGCTGTCGCAGGTGTTCCTGTTCTCCGAGCACATGAGCGCCGGCAAGGGGTTCATCGCGCTGGCCGCGGTGATCCTCGGCCGCTGGACCCCGGGCGGGGCGATGCTCGCGTGCCTGCTGTTCGGGTTCTTCGACGCGCTGCAGCTCCGGCTCCAGTTTACCTACCAGGAGATCCCGCACGAGTTCTTCGTCATGCTGCCCTACGTCATCTCGATCCTGGCGCTGGTCGGCCTGGTCGGCAAGCCGCAGCCGCCGGCCGCGGTCGGCCGCCACTACCGCCGCGAGGCGAAATGACGGGGCGAAGCACCATCGACATCAGGAGGTCACATCATGCTCCACTCGGCTGAACGGCCAGAAGCGAAGCAGGGAACGGGCCAGGCGCCCGTCTACGTCCGCGCCGAATGGGGGGAACTGAAGGAGTGCGTGTACGGAGGCTATACCGAGTTCGTGTTCCCGAAGTTCCTCCAGGACGCCGACGTCCGGCCGTCGGGAGAGTTCCGGCAGTTCTGGTACGACAACCAGGAACGGGACGTGCGGGAGGCGGATGCCGAGTACTACGCGCGCTGGAGCCGCCAGGTCGAGGGCGCGGTGCGCTTCCTGGAAGGCCAGGGGGTGACGGTCCACCTGCCGGAGCCGATGAGCGAGGCCAACATGCGGTTCCCGCGCGGCGAGAACCACGGCGTGCTCACCGGCTGGCTGCGCGACCCGTTCGTCACCATCGCCAACAACGTGATCGAGCTTGCCCCGCGCTCGCTGTTCCACCGCCGCCAGCGGTTCCCGATCCGCCACATCCTGGCGGCCACCATGGATCGCGGCGCCCGCTACTTCGCGCAGCCCGATTCCGGCGCCGACGACGACAACGACGGCAAGCCCGGCTGGGGCTATCTCGAGGGCGGCGACATCTTCGTCCTCGGCAACAAGATCCTGATCGGCCAGTCGGGCAATGCCTCGAATGCGGAAGGCGGCCGATGGCTGCAGCACATGCTCGGCCCCGACTTCGACGTCGAAATGGTGCCCATCGCCCGCGACTTCGCCCATCTCGACTGCGTGCTGATGACGCCGCGCGAGGGCGTCGCGGCGATCTGCACGGCCGCCATGCTCAACGGCGTGCCCGACTACCTCAAGGACTGGGACCTGATCGACATCCCGTTCGAGAACGCCAAGGTCTATCTCGGCTGCAACAATCTGGTGCTGAACGACCAGACGGTGATCCTGCCCGAAGGCGAGCCGCATGACCGCCTGGCGGGCGAGCTGAAGGCGCGCAAGTTCGAGGTCATCCGGCTGCCCTACGATGCGGTCTACTGCGTCGGCGGCTCGTTCCGCTGTGCACACCAGCCGCTGATCCGCCTGTAGCCGCCATGCGTGCCATCGTCGTCGAGCAGACCGGCGGCCCCGAGAAGCTAGTCCAGCGCGACCTGCCCGAACCCGTTGCCGGTCCCGGCGAGGTCGTCATCGACGTCGCCTACGCGGCCGCCAACTGGAGCGACATCCAGAAGCGCGAAGGCGTCTACCCCGATCCGGTCCAGTATCCCGCCGTGCTGGGGCTCGAGGTCTCCGGCCATGTCGCCGCCGTCGGCCGTGGGGTTCGCCACCTCGAACCGGGCCATCGCGTCGCCGCCATCACCGCTCCCTACATGACCGGCGGCTATGCGGAACGGGTGAAGGTGGGCTCGCGATACGTCATTCCGCTGCCGGAGACGATCTCGCTGCAGCTCGGTGCCGCGTTTCCGGTGGTGACGCTGACCGCCTACCATCTCCTGAAAAGTGCCCATTCGCTGCGCCGCGGGCAGGTCATCCTGGTGCACTCGATCGGTGGCGCGGTCGGTCTCATGGTGACGCAGATGGCGGTCGCCATGGGGGCCAGGGTCATCGGCACGGTCGGCTCGCGGTCCAAGAGCGAGCGGGCACTTGCCTACGGCGCCCATTTCGTCGTCGATCGCAGCAAGGAGGATTTCGTCGAGGCGGCGCTCGACTTCACCGGCGGCCGCGGCGTCGATCTCGTGATCGACTCGCTCGGCGCCGACATCCTTCCCAGAAGCTTTGACGCGCTCAGGACCTACGGCCGGGTCATCAACATCGGCGAGGCGGCGGGTTATCCGAATTTCGACATCCGGTCCAAGCTCTACGAGCGCTCGACCTCGCTTGCCGGGTTCGAGGTCCTTCATGCCGCCTCCGACCTGCGCCGCTGGCGCCGGGGCATCCGCTCGGTCGTCAGCGATGTTGCAAGCGGCGCACTGGAGGTCCCGATCGAAGGCGTCTACCCGTTGGACGAGGCGCGCGCGCTGCATGAACGACTTGAAGGCCGCGGCGTGAGCGGCAAGCTGCTGCTGGAAGTCGCGGGGGAGCCGGCCGGCAGATGAGACGGCCCCTGCCCGGCTGACGGTCGAGGGGAGTGCCGCTCCATGGAACGACCGGTTCGAGTTCTTCCGGCGAAGGCTCCCGTCCGCGGTGACGCAGCGCGAAAGGGCGCCATCATGGCGCAATGACGGGGCTATCGCCCGCGCATCCGATCGACTAGCATCCGCCCGCCCCTCGTCGATTCCGGATTTTTGCGTTTCCGCAGCAGCCTGCACCAGTTCCGTTCGCCCATGCAGCCGATCATCACCGTCTCCAATGTCTCGAAGACCTATGCCTCCGGGCTCGAGGCATTGCGGAACGTCAACCTGGAAATCCGGCGCGGCGAGATCTTTGCCCTGCTCGGGCCGAACGGGGCCGGCAAGACGACGCTGATCGGGATCATCTGCGGCCTCGTCAACCCGACGAGCGGGTCGGTCACCGTTGCCGGCCACGACATCGTCAGGGACTACCGTCAGGCGCGGGCGATGATCGGCCTCGTTCCGCAGGAACTGTTCACCGAGGCGTTCGAGAGCGTGTTGGCGAGCGTCAACTTCAGCCGCGGGCTGTTCGGCCACCGCCACGACCCGGTCCACGTGGAGAAGGTGCTGAGAGACCTGAGCCTGTGGGACAAGCGCGACAGCAAGATCATCACGCTGTCCGGCGGCATGAAGCGCCGCGTCCTGATTGCCAAGGCCCTCGCGCACGAGCCGGACATCCTGTTTCTCGACGAGCCGACGGCCGGGGTCGACGTCGAACTGCGCAAGGACATGTGGGACGTGGTGCGCTCGCTGAGCGCGTCGGGCGTGACCGTGATCCTGACGACCCACTACATCGAGGAAGCCGAGCAACTGGCGGACCGGATCGGGGTCATCAACAAGGGCGAGATCATGCTGGTCGAGGAAAAGGCGGAACTGATGCGCAAGCTCGGCCGCAAACAGCTGATACTCGAACTGCATGACCGTCTTGACGCCGTACCGGTGGAACTCGCCGCCCACCAGCTCACCCTGTCGGCGGGGGGCACCGAACTGATCTACACCTACGACACGCAGAAGGAACGGACGGGCATCACCGCACTGCTGAGGGATCTCAGGGATGCGGGCATCCGGTTCAGGGACCTGCACACCAAACAGAGCTCGCTCGAGGAAATCTTCGTCAGCCTGGTGAGGCAGGGAAAATGAACTTCCCGGCAGTCCGCGCGATCTACCTGTTCGAGATGGCGCGTACCGTGCGTACGCTGCTCCAGAGCGTCGTGGCGCCGGTACTTTCCACGACGCTCTACTTCGTCGTGTTCGGCGCCGCCATCGGGACGCGCATCACCCAGATCGATGGCATTCCGTACGGCGCCTTCATCGTGCCCGGGCTCATCATGCTGATGCTGCTGACGCAAAGCGTGTCGAACGCGTCGTTCGGCATCTACTTCCCGCGTTTCACCGGGACCATCTACGAGGTTCTCTCCGCCCCGATCTCGCCGTTCGAGATCGTGCTTGGCTACGTCGGCGCCGCCGCCACCAAGTCGGCCATGGTCGGCCTCATCATCCTCGGGACCGCGAGCCTGTTCGTCCCGCTGCAGATCGCCCATCCGTTCTGGATGCTCGGATTCCTGTTGCTGACGGCGATCACCTTCAGCCTGTTCGGCTTCATCATCGGGATCTGGGCGGACAGTTTCGAAAAGCTACAGCTCGTCCCGCTGCTGGTGATCACGCCGCTGACGTTCCTCGGCGGCACGTTCTATTCCATCGATATCCTGCCGCCGCTCTGGCAGACGATCAGCCGGTTCAATCCGGTCGTCTATCTGATCAGCGGCTTCCGCTGGAGCTTCTACGAGGTCTCCGACGTCAGCATCGTCGTGAGCCTCGGCATGACGGTACTGTTCCTGGTGATCTGCCTTGGCGTCATCTGGTGGATCTTCAGGACGGGCTATCGCCTCAAGACCTGATCCAGCCGCTTCCAGCCGCGGCCAAAGAGAGGATCCCAGGTCGCATCGTAACCCGGCACCACGCGATACACGTTGCGGATGTTGTCGACGGTCAGCACCTCGGCAGGCGGGCCGTCGGCAACGATCCGCCCGCGGTCCATGAGCACGATCCGGTCGCAGAAGCGGGCGGCAAGCCCGAGATCGTGCAGAACCACGACGACGGCCCGTCCGCCGGCGGCCTGGTCGCGCAGGATGTCCATGATCTGCAGCTGGAAGTACAGATCGAGATGGGACGTCGGCTCGTCGGCCAGCAGCAGGTCCGGCTCGGCGGCGAGCGCGCGGGCAAGTACCACGCGCGCCTTCTCTCCCGCCGACAGCGACGCGTAGCTGCGGAGCGCGAGGTCCTCGATCGCAGCGGCCGCAAGCGCGCGTTCGATCGCTTCCGCATCGGCGGGATGGTGGCTGGCAAGGCTGGTGTGATGGGGCAGCCGACCGTAAGTGACGACGGTGCGGACCGACAACGGCCAGTGGACTTCGTGATCCTGGGGCACGTAGGCGAGCTTCCGGGCCCGTTCGCGGGGCGACAGCGCCACGGCCGGCGTGCCGCCCAGGATGACCTCACCCGAATGCGCCGCAAGACCCGCGAGGGTGCGCAGAAGCGTGGTCTTGCCGGCGCCGTTGGGCCCGACCAGACCCACCGTCTCGCCGGCATGGGCCGCAAAGTTCGCGCCGTCGACAATGGGCCGGCCGCCGGCCCGAACGGTCACGTCGCGGGCAACGATCACCTCGCGGGCCGAGGCGGGCGCAACTGCTCTCGCGATCAACTCAGCTCCCGGGCGCACGGCCTCGTCAGAACGTGATCTCCACGCCGCCGTAACCGGCGATGCCCGGCTTCACGAACGAGAATATCTCCTCGTACTTCTCGTCGAGCAGGTTCTCGCCGCGGGCGAACACGCGGACGCCGTCAGCGATTGCGTAGGATGCGGCGGCATTGACCAGGAAGAAGTCGTCGAGGGTCAGGCGGGCGCCCGTACCGAAGTTGGTGTCGATCTGCTCGCCGTTGTAGACGGCCGAAACGTGGACATTGCCGCGGCCGTCGTGGAACGAATAGTTGGCGGCAAGGCTTGCCATGTGCTTCGGCCGGCGGGCCTCCCTCAGGCCCGATGCCTCCTTCGCATCGGTGTAGGTATAGGAGCCGTTGAGGACGAGATTGTCGGTCAGACGGGCGGACACCGTCACTTCCACACCCTTCCGCGGGCTGACGCCGGGGATGTTCTCGGCCGTGAAGATGAAGTTCACCGGATCGAACAGCACGAAACTGTCGATCTCGTCGGTAAGATCCTGCTCGAAATAGGTGACGTCCACGATCAGCCGATCGTTGAGGAACCGCTGTTCGAGACCGATATCGAAGCCTTCCGACTTTTCGGTTTCGAGATTGGGGTTGCCGACGAAGGTGCTGGGATCAAATCCGAACAGCTCGAAATAGTCCGGATTCTTGATGCCCGTTCCGTAGCTGCCGTGAAGCCGCGATCCGGTTTCCTGAAACCGGATCGAAGACGTGACCCTGTAGGTCAGCGCGTTCTCGAAGCGGTCGTTGTCGTCGTGGCGGATGCTCGCCGACGCGAAGAACCGGTCCATGACGCCGAGGCGGTACTCTGCGGCAATGCTGTTCTGCTCGGTGTGGCGGCGCTTGCGCGCGGCGGCCAGGGCAGCGGGATCGATGAAGAAGGCGGCGGACGGATCGTTCTTGTATTCGCTGCGCTCGTTTTCAAGCAGTACCGACAGGACATGCTCGGAGCCGGCGAGGTCCGGCGTCGCAAAGCTCAGGTCGCTCTGGTAGGAGAGCTTCGTCCTGGTCGAGAACGAGCCGTTGTTGCGCACCCCGTTCTCGTAGAAATCGAGATCGGTGCCGGTGTGGCCGGCCCTCAGCGTGTGCACCCAATGGTCGTCGAAGGTCTCGAGCCTGAAATGGGCACCGCTGTACAGGAAGCGGCGGTCGGTCTTCTCGTCGCCATCGATAATGAAGCCGCACGTCGGCCCGGGCACCGGAAAGCAGGTGTTGAAATCCTGGGGGTCGCCCTCCGTCGTCGCCTCGGTGTGGCGGACGTGCGCCCCGAACTCGACGTCGTCGGTCGGCGTGACGAGCACCTTCCCGTTCAGCGTCAGGTTCTCGTGGCCGTCCCGCTCCGAGCCGAAGCGAGAGATATTGGTGCCCTGCGTATCGAGATACTCGACGTGAAGGTCGGTGCGAACGATGTGATTGCCGACGCCGACGGAAGCGCTGCCGTGACCGGTGGAGAACGAACCACCCTCGGCCCGGACGTGCGCTCCGATCGGGCCTGTCCCGGTCTTCGTGATGATGTTGATGACACCACCGATGGCGTCGGCGCCGTACAGCGCGCTCTGCGGTCCGCGCAGGACCTCGATCCGCTCGACGTTGCCGCTGAGCAGCTGGCCGAAGTCGAACTCGGACTGACCTATGGGGTCGTTCACCTCCACCCCGTCGATGAGCACCAGCACATGGTTGCCCTCGCTGCCGCGCATCCTGACCTGGGTGAACGAGCCGGGATTGCCGCTGCTCGAAACGGCGACGCCCGGCACTTCGCGCAGGATGTCGACCACGAACGGCAGCTTCTTCTGCTCGATCTCCCGAGCGGTGATGACGGTAACGGCGCTACCGGAGCGCGATGCCGCCAGCGGGGTAAGGCTCGGCGTCACGAGAATCGTGTCGAGAACCTCGACCGACTCCGCCGATGCCGCGGACGGCCACGCCGCCGCAACGAAGATGAGGGGACATGCGAACAGTCTGCGTGCAAGCCAGTACATGTGGCGCCTCCGAAGTCTCCTCCGAGGCACCCGCCGCAGGCCTTCTATGCCGGGAGCTTCGCGGCGCTCCTGCCGCCCGTCCCCTGGAAAACCGCGCCGGTTGCCCCGGTTCAACGCGTTTGGCGTCGCCACTGCGGTCTTCCGCTCCGCCGACAGGACCCGATCGCCGGAAGGACGACGTCGACGGCAGGTTTCCTGACTCCCGGGTCTTCACTACTGGGCTTGCCTTCCCGGATGGTAGCCATCCAGTGGCATCGTGCGCTCCAGCGGCTCGCCGGTCACAGTTGCGGGTACAGTTGCAGATTTGATCTTGCCGGCACGCGGCCGGCCCCCACGGGCGGATCGCACTGCATTCCCTTTTAACCCCTTGCGGGGCACCGTCTGCGGGCAACTCTAGAGTGGGATCGCCGGAGCGATCAAGTCCTTTCCTCCGTGCACCCTCAGGCGTGGCGGGCGATCACGGCGGACCGCCGTTCCTTGAACAGGAGATGGAGGAAGAACGGCACGCCGATCAGCGCGGTCACGACACCCAGCCTGAGTTCGTTGGTTGCCGGCACCACCCGCACCACGCAATCGGCGGCCGTCAGGAGGCAGGCGCCGGCCAGCGCCGAAGGCAGCAGTATGCGGCCGGGATCGTGGCCGACGAACGGCCGGACCAGATGCGGAACGACGAGCCCGACAAAGCCGATGACACCGGATACGGCGACCGCACCGCCGACCCCGATCGCGGTGCCGCCGATGACCCGGAGGCGCAGGCGGGCGAGGTCGACGCCCATGGTCATGGCCGTTTCCTCGCCGAACGACAGGGCCTGCAACCCGCGCCTGTCCCAGGCAAGCAGGATCCAGCTTGCCGCCATGAACGGCAGGCTTATCCACAGGTGGTCGGTGCTGCGGTCGGCCAACGACCCGAGCAGCCAGAAGGCGATCTCCAGCGCTCCGAACGGATTCGGCGCGAGGTTGAGGGCGAGGGAAATCAACGCGCCGAACAGGCTCGACAGCGCCAGCCCGGCAAGGATCAGGGTAAGCATGCGCGGGTCGTTGTGGGTGAGGGCGAGAATGAGCAGGACGCACCCGAAGGCGGCCGCGATCGCCATCACCGGCAGCACGAACGACGAAACGCCGCCAAGCCCGAGCGACAGCGCCAGAACGGCGCCGAACGCCGCGGCGTTCGATGCACCGATCAGCGACGGCGAGGCAAGCGGATTGCGCACGTACCCCTGCAGCGCGGCGCCGGCGAGGCCGAGGGTGGCGCCGATTGCACAGGCGAGGATCGTCCGCGGGAGGCGGAGTTCCGTCACGATTATACGGTTGACCTCGTCGCCGCCGCCGGCAAGCGCGACAAGCACCCCGGTCATCCCGATGTCCACCGGCCCGATGGCAAGCGAAGCGATTGCCAGCACAACGGCAAGGATGGCCAGGACCGCGGTCAGCATGACCGGCACCTGCGTGGTGGCGACTGCATGGCGCCCGTATACCGCCAAGCATCGCCCGGTGCCAGCCCGGGCGATCCGGGATCAGCCCTGGACGAACTCGATCTTCTGGACCCGGCGCGGGCGGAGGTAGAAGGTATCGGACAGCGTGAAGCCGTCGGAGACGAACTTGGACAGGACCGACGTGTACTGGTAACGGACCTCGGCCATGATGACGCTGCCACCGGTCTCGATCAGGTTGTCGGGAAGGCTTACCGAGGATCCCTTGGCGCGCTTCGACCCGTTGTAGGCCTCGCTCCAGGCGACTTCCGGATTGCCGTCCTTGTCGAGGACGACGCTGGTGACGACGATGCTGAGCCCGGCCGTCGAAAACGGCTCCATGATCCAGGCTGCGGCATCGAAGATATCCTGCAGGGCACCGGCATTGACCGCCTCCGCCTGCGCGACCAGGTCCGCCGTCGAACTGGCGAGGTTGGTGACCTTGCGATCGGCTGTCAGCACCTGGCTCAGGTCGACCGCGCCCATGTAGACGACGATCATTACCGGGAAGATGAACGCGAATTCGATCGCGGAAACGCCCGTGCGATCGCGCCACAGGCGACGCAGCGACAGACGCGACGGGCAACTTGAACGCGATTTGTCCTTCATTTGCGACGACCCCAGCGCCATCGGCTCAGAACGGCTCGTTTCGGAAGGTGGCACCGGCGGCAAGCAGACGCTTGCCCCCGGACAGGTTGGCAAGCCCGGAGATCGGATCCGGCGTCATCAGGTCCCAGACGTATGCGGCCCGCGCCACGACGACCTCCATCGCACCTCCCGGGCGGTACTCGAAGTCTTCGACCAGCTCGTCGTCGACGACGAGATCGGGCACGTTGACATCGGAGAAGGCGGGGAAGCTCCGCACATCGATCTGGAGGTTGTTCTGGCAGTCGAGGTAGCTGGCCAGGTTGCTGCAGACCAGGTCCTTGAACTGCGACGCGGTGAGCCCCTGGGCCTGAACCTGCCCGGTCCGGATCTGCCGTGCGGCCTTGTTGAGACCGGTTTCGATCGCCGATTGGGTAAAGAACAGTATTGCCGTCTCGAACACCGCGGCGAGCAGGAACAGGAACGGCGCCGCCACGATGGCGAACTCTACCGCCGTGGCGCCGCCGCGTGCGGCGATGAACCGGCGCACCAGCCGTCCCGGCGTGATCGCCCTCGCCTTCCGTGGCCGATCGGTGGAATCCCAGCCCTGTGTCATGAACGCACCGTTGCCTCGCGGACACTGCAGGTCCGTTGTGCAGCCTCGCACAAGTGCCTATCACCAGAGTCTTATCAAAGAGTAGAAGCGGTTCTCACAATTTAAATTAAAATTTTTGGTAAAATTTACGTAACGGCGGCGAAGTGGTGCGATTCCAACCCGCCGTCGCCCCAGCGTTCCTGTATCTGTCGAGTTTAATTTCTCCTTTATTCAATCAACTCGCGTAAAACGCGCAAATTTGAGTCGTTCCGGTTCAACTTCCATATTCCAATTGTCGTGAATTGAGTTGCCTGTAGTGTCCTTGCGCCTGCATATGCCACGCTCGAAGCTTGGGGTCTGGGCAGGGCTGGCACGAGGCAACGGCAGCGTCGCCGCAGTGCGCCGTATCCCCATACCCCTCGATGGAGAGGGCTATGAGCGGTTCGGGTCAGGATTGGCGGCGGTGCGTACTGACCGCTGCACGACAGAAGGGGCAACGTCTCGCCGAGCGGTTCGGCTCGCTTGCGATCGACCGGCGCGGCACCATCGCGATGGTATTCGGCCTGGCGATGATCCCGTTCGCCGTGGCCACGGCAACGGCCATCGACTACGCGCGAGCCTACCTCGTCCAGCAACGCATGCTCCATTCGCTCGACGCGGCGGCATTGGCACTCGCCGCCTCGTCGCACAGGGACGCGGACGATCTCACCCAGGTCGCGCGGAGCTTCTTCGAAGCCAACTATCCCGACGACGGGTCGAGCACCATCGGCGAGATTTCGGTCACGGTCGACGAGTCGACGGTGACACTGAGCGTTTCCGCATCGGTCGACACCGCGCTGCTACAGGTCGTGGGCATCGAGGCCGTTTCGGTTGCCGCCACCACCGAAGTGCTCAAGGAGACCAAGGGGGCGGAGATCGTCCTGGTCCTCGACAACACCGGGTCGATGGGCAATGGCGGCAAGCTGTCGGCGCTGAAGCAGGCGACGACCGATCTCGTCAACATCGTGTTCGGCAACCAGGAGGAGCCGGAACTCCTGAAGATGGGCCTGGTGCCGTTCTCGGCCGGGGTCAACGTCGGCGCCGACAAGGTCAACAGCGGCTGGATCGACGTCGACGCACGGTCGAGCTACCACGGGCTCAACTTCGCCGGCGGCGCCAACGTGTTCTCGATGTACGCGATGCTCTCCAACAAGTCGTGGAACGGCTGCGTCGAGGCGCGGCCGCATCCGCTCGACGTTCTCGACACGCCGCCCGACCCGACCAATGGCGACACGCTGTGGGTGCCCTACTTCGCGCCCGACGAGCCGGACGACTATCCGGCGAACCGCGCCGGCTACAGCCGTTACTGGAACAACTACCTCGACGACGGCGTCAACAACAACAACCTCGACATGGACTACCGCCAGCGGCGCAAGGAAAAGTACAACGGCCGCTATGTCAGCGGTGCCGGTCCGCACGACAGCTGCAACATTGCGCCGCTGACGCCGCTGACCAACGTCAAGGCGGACCTGCTCGACGCCGTCGACAAGATGGTGGCCAACGGCAGCACCGTCATCCCGAGCGGTCTTGCCTGGGGCTGGCGGGTGCTGTCGCCGACGCCGCCGTTCACCGAGGGCGTCGCCTACGACGACGAGGAATACCGGAAGGTGCTGGTGCTCCTCACCGACGGCATGAACGACATCGGCAGCAACCGCGGGCCGCTGAACTCGCACAACAAGTCGTTCTACAGCGGCTACGGCTACGTGTCCCAGGGGCGCCTCGGCACGACCAACGTGTCGGCCGCCCACCAGGAGCTGGACGCTCGGACGGCGACGCTGTGCGAGAACATCAAGGCGACCGGCATCACCGTCTACACGATCACCTTCCAGCTCGCGGACGGGCCGATCAAGGACCTGATGCGCGACTGCGCGTCGGGGCCGGAGAAGTACTTCGATTCACCCGACAACGCGACGCTCAGGATGCATTTCAACGCGATCGGCAAGGAACTGCGCAAGCTGCGGATCAGCAAGTAGGCGCGCCCCGACCCGCGAGCGCCCGGCCGACGGCGGCCGGGCGGCTTGCCACGCTCACCACGCAAGAGGATCCATGGCCGGCGCCACGCGCCGGCCATGTCGTGACGATGGAGGGGTTCGGTCAGCGGCCGCGGGCAAGGACGACCGCCACCTCGTCGCGGTAGACATCCCGCCAGCCGGGGAGGGCATCCAGCATCGCCGCCTCGGCCGTTCCCGGCCGGACCAGCGCCCAGGTCACCGCGTGGCGATCGAGGATCCCGGCGAAGCGGTCCCGGTCGCCCCCTCGCAGGCTGTCGTTGAGCCCGCTCATGAAGCCGCCGCCGAAGAGCTGGTCGGAGCGGCCGTCGATGAAGGTCGGCACGCCGTTCGCGATCAGGTAGCCGCCGAAGTCGTAGGAATTGAACACCGGCCCGGCGGCAAGGCCCCGCTCGCGCGCCGCAGCGAGCGCCGCCGACGGCGCGTTGGCGCGATCGGGCATCGGATTGACGGTGGCTGCCAGCACGAGGCTTCCGACCATCAGCACGAGCAGGGCGGCGGCCGGCCAGGGGCCCGCGATCGGAGCCTCGTCTCCGTCATCGCGGCCGATGGCTGGGAACCGCTCCCCGAGCGGCGTGGCGACGACGAGCGCGGCAACGATCCCGAACAGGCTGGTGAACCGGACGTGGCTCACCATCAGGTAGCCGCACACGAGGACGATCGCGAGGCGGAAGACATGCCTGCGCGGGGCGCCGATCAGCAGGGCCACGGCGGCAGCGAGCGCCGCATACGGCAGCAGCGCGGAGAGACCCCGGGCGAGCGGCTGCCACTCGGCGATGTAGCGAAACGCCTCGCCGCTGCCGAACAGGTCGATCGCCACCAGTATCGCGCCGTAGCCGTAGGGCGTCACACCGGCCGCGGCGACCGAGGCGAGCCCGAACAGCGCCCAGCCCACGCCGGTCCGCAGGCGCCGGTCGGCAGGGGCCCGGACAATCGCTTCCAGCCCCAGCAGCCCGGCCAGGGCGAACGCGATCGGAATGCTCGCGTGGGCATTGGACCAGACCACCACAACCACGACCAGCCACCACGGCGGCGTTTGCCGCCTCTCGACGGCATCGACCAGCGCGCCGACCCAGACCACCAGCAGGGGAAAGAAGAAGATGTGCGGGCGGGCGAGGATCTGGCCGGCGGAAAGGGCGACGACGATGGCGGTCAGGACGATCGCGGGGGCGAGCCGGAGCCGCCGGCCGAGCCAGTGGTACAGCAATGCGAACGCGGCGGCCGCCACGGCGGCGGCCAGCACCGCGACCCCGCGCCAGCCGGCGATCGACCAGGCGGCGTGAAGGAGTACCTGCGACAGCCACTCCTTGGCAATCCAGGGGGCGCCGGCAAAGGTGTGGGACAGCTCGTCGGTGCGCGGAAACGTGCCCGACGACCAGATCCGCTCACCGACGGCGATGTGCCACCAGGTGTCGGGATCGTTCAGCAGGCGGTCGCCGAGTCCCAGAAGCAGCGCGAACACCCCGAAGAAGACGAGGAGTGCCGGCAGCAACGGTGACGATCCGGCTCCGGCCCGGCTCGTTGCCGGCTCGTTGCCGACGGCTGCGCCGGTCACTTTCCGCCTCCGGAGCGATGCAGCGGAGGCGGCCCGATCAGCGGCGAGCGGAATACCAGGCGGCTCAGGGCGACCACGTTGACAAGCGGCACGCACAAGCAGACGACGACGATGGCGAACGCCGGATGCAGTCCCAGCGCATCGGTCAGCAGCGCCGGGACGGCGAGTGCGGCGACATAGCCGAACGCGCTCACGCCGGCGAACAGCGGCACCGCCTCGCCGTGCGACCGGTTCGAGCGGAAGGTCAGGCGGCGATGCCCGTGGTAGGAGAAGGCCGCCGCAATGCAGTAGGCCGCAAGCGACGCGAGGGACGAAGCCAGGCCGAGCACCATGATGCCGGCCCAGGCAAGGCCGGCGTACATGGCGGTCGCGGCGAGGCCGACGCCTGCCAGCCAGCCGAGCCGCTGCAGATCGCGGGCGCCGATCACCTAGACCTCACCATAGGCGGCATACTGCGCGCCCAACGGCAGGCGCCGCAATGCGTGCTCGACCGCCGCCGCCCACCCGGCCGTCGCCGGCAGCAGCAGGAAATGGGCACTTTCCACCCGCCGAAGCGAGCCGCTCCGGAGCAGCGCGCGCGCCTGCGATGCGCCGAGCAGCACCGCATCGTCGTCGAACGGACAGCGCGCGACGGCGAGCCGGGTCGCCGGGTTCCAGGGGTTGTGCTCGATGATGACGACGATGCCGCCGGGACGGGTGACCCGACGCATCTCGGCAACCAGCGCCGGGCGATCGGCGGGCGGTACGTGGTGCAGCACGCATACCGCGAGGCTGCAGTCGAAACAGCCATCCGGCCACGGAACATTGCCGGCTCGAGAGATGCGGTAGTCGACGCCCGGATGATCGCGCCGGGCGCGCGCGATCGCCCGTGGCGAGACATCGGTACCGGCGAGCGACGCGGTCAGCGGTGCGATGGCTGCGTGCATGCGGCCAACCCCGCAGCCGACGTCGAGGAGTTCCGGCGGTCGCCCGTCCAGCCGCTCGGCGAAGATGCGCGCGAGCATGGCGACCTTGGCATCGATGAAGAACCGGTGCTCGAGTCCGGAGAACGCGATCGAGCGCTCGACCACCTGTTCGTAGTCGGTGTCGTACTCGTCGAATGCGAAACTCATCGTCCGGCAGCGACAGGAATCAGCGGCTCGCGCAGCGGCTGGCCGGTGGAAGCAGCCTGCGGAAAACCTACCGTCCTCGCCACGACGTAGAGCGGCCGGCCCTTCACCTCGGTGTGGATGCGGCCGACGTAGAGCCCGATCACGCCGGTCATGATGAGGTTGACGCCGGACAGGAACGACAGAACGACGATCGTGGATGCCCACCCTCGCACAAGGTTCACGTCGGAGATGGCGAGCGCGATCACGTAGATCCCGAACAGAAGCGCGATCGTGGACACCAGGCACCCGCTCCACAGGGCGAGCCGCAACGGCACGTCCGAGAAGCCGACGATGCCATCCATGGCGAGACGCAGCATCCGGGCCCAGCTGTACTTCGTCTCGCCGGCCGCCCGCGGCAGCCGGTGAAACGGCACCGTCGTCTGGCGGAATCCCATCCAGCCGAACATGCCGCGGACAAACCGGTCGCGCTCAGGCATTGCCCTGAACGTCTCCAGCGCCTTGCGATCGACAAGGCGGAAATCGCCCACCTCGTCGGGAATGTCGACCGCCGTCAGCCGCCGGATCGTCTTGTAGAAGAGCTGCGCCGTCCACCGCTTGAGGAAGCCGTCGCTGTCGCGGCTGATGCGCTGGGCGCAGACGATGTCATACCCCTCGCGCCATTTCGCCGCCATCTCGAGAACCAGTTCGGGGGGATCCTGAAGGTCGGCATCCATGACGATCACGGCATCGCCTTCCGCCGCATCCAAGCCGGCCGTGATCGCGATCTGGTGACCGAAATTGCGCGACAGCGCCAGATACCGATAGCGCGGATCCTCGGCAGCCCGGGCTGCCGCCACGATGCCGGTCGTATCGCGGCTGCCGTCGTCGACAATAATCACCTCGGCCGGCCCGTCGAGCAACGACAGGAGCCGGTCGATCCGGTTGAGAAGGATCGGCAATGCCGCTTCTTCGTTGAAGACGGGAATGACCAGGCTGTAGACGGGCCGCCCGGTTGTCGGAGCTCGCATGTTGGGGTCCGCCGATGACGTTCGGGTACGGACAGAGTGGCGTCAACGCAGTTAATGCGTGCTTAAGCCCCGACCGGGTTTTCACATGACGTGGCTGTGCCGTGCGGCGCTATTCCGCAATGGGGATTTGCGCAGTGGCCCCCGATGCGATACTCGCCTTGCCGCTGATCTGCGCCTGTGTCGCCGAGAACGGATCGGTTGCGTCGCCGATGTTCAGCTCGCGTTCGCAACGCGGGGCACAGCTGTATGAGACGCGCGCCGAGCCGAGATACAACGACAGTTCGGAACTGCCACTGCTGACCACGTTCACGTCCAGATGGGCAATCTCGGAGCCGTCACCATCGAGCACGATGATGTTCGTGGTTCCATACGACTTGCCCTGCAGCACCAGCAGACCGCCATTCTGAATGGTGACATCTGCGATCGAGGGATTGCCAAGTATTATGGTCCGCGGTTCGCCCGTGACCCGGACGATCCTTGCCTCGTCCATGCCGACGCTGATCGCTCCCCGCGCCTCGTCCTGAGCCAGGGCGGGCGCGCCGCCAACCAGGCAGGCGACCGCCATTCCGCAGGCAAACAGCACGTTGCGCATGCCGACAGCAGCGCTGGTCAGGTTGCGGGACTGGATCATCGCAGTGGTTCCTTCACGTAGGCGGCCCTCAGCCGGCACCGGTCGATAACAATCTGATTTGGTGAAGGAAGTCTTACCGGGCGGCCAGCGGCGCCGCGATGAAAGCCGTGAGAGAAGAAAATCCTCCATCCACTACGGCCCGTGACATGCCGCCGCAGGGCGCCTGGGTGCCGGCTGTCGCGCGGCGGGATCTAGGCTGGCGCGGACCCGATCCGCCGTACCGGGAGGTTCATCTCCCGCTGCTTTTTCAAGGAGTTCCAAAGATTCCCAGTCTATCTGTACCGATTGAGAGGGGTTCCCCCGCCCCTTAACGGCCTGCACATGGATAAAATTGTATTTATTGCATATACACGGCGTTAACTAACACATCGAAAGTCATTCCCCTGCTGCTTGATGTAAGTAGGTAGATTTAACTACCTCGTAACCCGCGTCGTCTAGACTGCGGCGCTGTAAGAGACTGCCCAGGCACCGGTGGTGCATTGGCAGGAGAACTGGTGCTGTCAAATAGCGGAATTCAAGGAGTCCAAAATGACAAAGTTGATTGCGCGTTTCGCCAAGGACGAGTCCGGTGCGACCGCCATCGAGTACGGCCTGATCGCCGCCGGCATCGCCGTTGCCATCATTGCGGTGGTCGGCACGCTCGGTGACAACCTCAACACCGTCTTCAACAGTGTCGCGACCAAGCTGATCGAGTAGTCGCGACAGGGATTCGACCTGGCACAGTCTTTCCGCAAGAGGCAGACTCTCCAGGGAGGCGCGGAAAGCCGCCGGCACGGACAGCCGGCGGCTTTTCCAATGGACGGCAATCTATGGTGAACAGGCGCTGAAGGGACGCGATCCTTCACGCTCGAGCTCCAGGATGGAGTGACGCGACACATGATCGACCTCCTCCTCGTTTCGATGTTTCCCGCCGCGATGGCACTTGCCGCGGCGAGCGACCTGTTCACGATGACCATCTCCAATCGTCTTTCGATCGGGCTGGTGGCCGCCTTCGGCGTGGCAGCAGCGGCGTCCGGACTGGGGGCAGATGCGATCCTCATGCATCTGTCCGCCGGGTTCTGCATGCTTGCCATTGCATTCGTGTTGTTCTCGTTCGGCTGGATCGGCGGCGGCGACGCCAAGCTGTTCGCCGCAACCGCGGTGTGGATGGGCTGGCCGCACCTCGTCGAGTATGTCGTGTGGACCGGCCTGATCGGCGGCGCGCTAACGCTTGCCTTGCTCGTGGTACGGCAGGTTCCCCTGCCCGCCGGCCTGCAGCGCCAGACATGGATGGCGCGACTGCACGCGGCCGACACCGGGGTGCCGTACGGCATCGCCCTCGCCGCGGCGGGGCTGGTGGTCTACCCGCACACGGAATGGATGGCACTGCTGTCCAGATGATCGTCGGCACACGGCACATCAGGTTGCGGTGTCGTACGATCGATTAACCATAAGTTGACCTTTGACGATTCACAATGATCGCAACTGACGGGGCAGTCACGCTGCTCCGCATGTCGGGTGATGCACATGAAATCCAGACGTCTGGCCGTGATGGCCGTTGCCCTCATCGCAGCGCTCGGCGCCGCATTCCTTGCCCGTAGCGTGGTTGCCAACAAGGAACCGGTCGAGACGGTCGTGGAGCCGCAGGCCGAAACCACCGAGGTGCTGGTCGCGGCACGGGACGTGCGGCTCGGCGCCAGTGTCGATTCCACGGCACTCAAATGGCAGCCGTGGCCGAAGACGGCGGTCAGTTCACGCCTGATCACCCGTGATTCCCGGCCGGATGCGGTCCAGAGCCTTACCGGCGCCGTCGTGCGCACATCGCTCATCGAGGGCGAGCCCATCGACGAACGCAAGCTGGTGAAGGCCGACCAGGGCGGCTTCATGGCGGCGATCCTGCCCAAGGGGATGCGGGCGATTTCGGTCCGCATTTCGCCGGAAACCGGCGCTGGCGGCTTCATTCTTCCCAACGACCGCGTCGACGTGCTGCTCACGCGTCGCGTCACCCGGCGGAACAGCGAAGAGCACGTGACCGAGACCGTGCTGACGAACGTCCGGGTGCTCGCCATCGACCAGACCTACGAGGAAAACGGCGAGGGCGAGAAGGTTGCGATCGGCAAGACCGCGACGCTCGAGCTGAAGCCGGACCAGGCCGAGGTTCTGGCACTCGCCGAGGCACTGGGGGACATTTCGCTGGCCCTGCGCAGCATCACCGAGAACGCCGACCTCAGGCTCGGCGAGAACGGTCCGCACACGGCTGACGGATATGCGAACAAGGGTGGGGGCCGGGGTAACGCCGTGACGCTCGTGCGCTATGGCGTGGCCACCTCGGTCAACGGAAGGTGACGGAACAGAGGCAATGACATCGACACGCACGAACTGCCACAGGATGGCACGCGGTGGCCGGACCCTGGTCGCCGGACTGATTGCCTCGCTCGGCTTGTGGGTCGCGATAGGCGCCCTCCCCCCAGGCGATCCGGCTTCCGAAGCCCGCGCCGCCGACGGGTACATCGAGCACATCGCGATCGGCGAGGCGGAAAGCTCCCGGTTCGTGCGCATACCCTTGAACAAGTCGCTGATCGTGCACCTGCCGCAGGAAGCGCGTGACGTTCTCGTTTCGGGCCCCGCAGTTGTCGAGGCCGTCGTCCGTTCCAAGCGCACCGTCTACCTGATCGGCCGGGAGGTCGGTCAGACGAACGTCTTCTTCTTCGACCAGGACGGCCGCCAGATCCTCAATCTCGAAGTCGAGGTCGAGCGCGATCTGCTCGCGCTCAAGGCGATGCTCGACCGCGTCCTGCCGGACAACTCGATCTCCGTCGATTCGATCAACGGCAACGTGGTTCTGACGGGTACGGTAACGAGCGCGCTGCACTCGAAGCAGGCGTCGGATATCGCGGCGAAGTTCGCCGGCGAGGCCGATCGGGTGCTGAACATGATCGCGATCACCGGTCGCGAGCAGGTGGCGCTCAGGGTCACGGTTGCCGAGGTGCAGCGGTCGGTCATCAAGCAGTTCGGCGTCGATCTCGCGGCTGCGGTCGATATCGGCGGCCAGAGCGTGTTCCGGTTCGCCACCGTCAATCCGTTCTCGCTCGGTCTCGGTGCCATCAGCGGAACCAACTTCACGGTGCAGGACCTGACCGGGGCGAACCAGTTCCAGAACATCCTGCGGGCGATGGAAAGAAACGGGCTGGTGCGAACCCTGGCGGAGCCGACGCTCACGGCAATCTCCGGCGAGGCCGCGAATTTCCTTGCCGGCGGCGAGTTCCCGATCCCTGTCGCCGGTGACGACGACCGGATCACGATCGAATTCAAGCCATTCGGCGTCGGCCTCGCGTTCACGCCGGTGGTCCTGAGCGAGGGGCGGATCAGCCTCAAGATTTCGACCGAGGTGAGCGAAATCTCGTCCTCCGGCGCCATAGCACTGACGCCGGGCGGTACCGACGCCACCCTGACGATCCCGGCGCTGCGGGTCCGCCGCGCCGAGACGACCGTGGAGCTGCCGAGCGGCGGATCCGTGGTAATGGCGGGTCTCATCCAGGACGACGTCAGGCAGGATCTGAACGGCGTTCCCGGCCTGAAGGATGTTCCCATCCTCGGCTCGCTGTTCCGCAGCCGGGACTTCCAGAATTCCGAGACGGAGCTGGTGGTCATCGTGACGCCGTACACGGTCGATCCGGTCAGCCGCGACCAGCTGATGCGACCCGATGAGCGCCTGAACATCGCCAAGGACGCCACGACGATCTTTCTCGGCAGACTGAACAAGATCTACGGCACTGCCGGCGGTGATCCCGACGGGGCCTACTACGGCACGGTCGGCTTCATTGTCGAGTAGGACGAGACGGAGAACCACGATGCAGCCAAGTCGGACAGAGCGACAACATGCACAGGGTCGCGGCAGCGCCGGAAACGGACTGCGTCGCGGGCTCAGGGTAGCGGCCGTCATCGCGGCCGGTGGCCTGGCGAGTGCCTGCAACACATACGGCCATCTGCCTACCGAAACCTACGTACCGCGCCACGTCAGCGAACGGCATCCGATAACGGTCCACGATGAGGTGGTCGAACTGGAAGTCCCGGTCGCGCGCGGCTCGTCGCGGCTGAGCGACGAGAACGCGAGCCGGGTCGCCCAGTTCATCGACGGGTACAAGTCGGCCGGCAGCGGGCCGCTGGTGGTCTCGCGGCCGAGCAGATCCCGCCATGCAGTCGAGACGGCCAGCACGGCGGCAGATGTCGCGCGGCTCGCGGAGGAAGTGGGCGTGAGCCGGACCCAGGTGGTTCACGCGGCGTATACGCCCGCAAAGGGAACGGCGTCTCCGATCGTCATCTCCTACGAGCGCTGGCGTGCGACCGGGCCCGAATGTGGCGACTGGTCGCGCAACCTGGCCGTCACCTACGACAACGAACCACATCCGAACTTCGGATGCGCCTCCCAGAACAATCTTGCGGCAATGGTCTCCAATCCGCGTGACCTGGTGATGCCGCGCACAATGACGCCGCCCGATGCCGCGCGTCGGGACGTGGTCTTCGACAAGTACCGGAGGGGGGAAACCACGGAGTCGCAGCGAGCGGAATCGGCAGGCGGCGCGACCGTAAGCGAGGTTGGTCAATGAGTGATCCCGCCTATTACAATGAACCGGCGGACCAGCCGGTCGTACAGCAGTTCGTGGGCTCGGTCCCGCGGATCTCGATCCATGTGTTCTGCGAGACGGACCAGACGTTCGCCGTCATCCAGCGAGCGGCCGAAGACCGCCGGCTCGCCCGCGCCCACACCAGCCTCCACATGGGCGGGCTGGAAGGGGCGACACAGTTCTTCGCCGACTCGCCGACCCCGAACCTGCTGATCGTGGAGTCGTCCAAGGACCGCGACAGCATGCTCGCCGACCTCGGCCGCCTGGCCGCCGTCTGCGACAGCGGTACCAAGGTCATCGTCATCGGTCATCTCAACGACGTGATCCTCTATCGCGAGCTTCTGCGGGAGGGTGTGAGCGAGTACGTGGTGGCGCCGCTTTCTCAGCTTCAGATCATCGAGTGCATTGCCGGCCTCTACAACAGGCCGGATGCGGCACCGGTCGGTCGTACGTTCGCCTTCGTCGGCGCCAAGGGTGGCTCGGGGTCGAGCACGATCGCGCACAATGTCGGCTGGACGATTTCGCAGCTTCTCGAGGAGAACGTGATCGTCACCGACCTGGACTTCCACTTCGGAACCGCCGGGCTCGACTTCAACCAGGACCCGCCGCAGGGCATCGTCGAGGCAATGAACTCGCCGGACCGGGTGGACGAGCTGCTGCTGGAAAGGCTGCTCACCCGCTGCACCGATCGCCTCAGCCTGTTCGCCTCACCGGCGACGGTCGACCGCGAGGTGCATGTGGACGGCGAGGCGCTGGAGAACCTGCTCGACCTGACGCGGCAGAGCGTGCCGACGGTGGTGCTCGACGTTCCGCACCTGTGGTCGCCATGGGTCCGGCAGACGCTGATCCACGCGGATGACGTGATCATCACTGCCGTCCCGGATCTTGCGAACCTGCGCAACGCCAAGAACATCATCGACCTGTTGCGCGCTGCGAGGCCCAACGACGTTCCGCCGCGGCTGGTGCTGAACCAGGTGGGCGTGCCCAAGCGGCCGGAACTGCTGCCGCAGGATTTCGCCAGCGCCCTCGATCTCGAGCCGACGCTGATCGTGCCATACGATCCACACCTTTTCGGCACGGCCGCGAACAACGGGCAGATGATCGCCGAGATCGACGAGAGCTCCAAGACGGCGGAAGCGTTCCGGCATCTCGCGAAGCTGATAACCGGACGTGAGCAGGTGGAAGTGCAGCAGAAGTCCCTGCTGGCACCATTACTCAAGAAACTGGCGCGCAAGAAGGGCCAGTAACAGAACGATCAGGCGAGGCTTCAATGTTCGGAAAACGCAACGAGTTCCGCAGCCGGACTGCCGACGGCGGCGGGCTGTTCGCGCCGCCACCGGCAACGCCGCGAACGGACGTCCGGCCGCACGAAACACCGGCAACCGACATCCCGGATTTCATGCCGCCAAGCCGGCCGGCGCAGCTGGCGAGCCTCGGCGCCGCGGCCGTGGCCGCTCCCGTGGCCGCCGCACCCCAGGCGCATGCGGCCCCACCACCGCCGCCGGCGCCGGAACCGGTGAGACCGGGGCCGAAGCGTTCGGACGACTACTACGACATCAAGACAACGATCTTCAACGCGCTGATCGATGCGATCGACCTGACGCAGCTCGCGCAGCTCGATCGCGAGAACGCGCGCGACGAGATCCGTGACATCGTCCACGAGATCATCGCGATCAAGGATGTCGCGATGTCCATCGCCGAGCAGGAGGACCTGCTCGAGGACATCTGCAACGACGTCCTCGGCTACGGCCCGCTCGAGCCGCTGC
>CAZSNL010000034.1:0-25011 GCA_964608275.1 uncultured Hyphomicrobiales bacterium
CAGCATCTCGGTCTTCAGGATCTCGGAGAACCCGAGGATCGCGTTGAGCGGCGTCCTGAGCTCGTGGCTCATGGTGGCGAGGAAGCGCGACTTCGCGGCGCTCGCCTCTTCGGCCCGGCGGCGGGCGGCATCGGAATTGGACTTCGCCTGCTCGAGTTCGGCAATCAGGGCGTCCTTCTGGGCCCTCAGGTCCAGCATGTGACGAGCTGTTTCCTGCAGTCTGCCCGCAAGCTGCAGGAAGGTGAGCTCGGAGGTGATCACGATCAGCGTCATCACCCATTGCAGGGTGTCGCCTCTCAGAAAGCTTTCGAGGACGATGGCAAACGTGATGGGAACGGTCCCGGCCAGAACGATCAGCTTGAAGCTGCTTGCCAGAACCATGCGGATGGACACCACCACCAGCAGCAGCGCAGCCAGGAATACCTTTCCGCCGTCGCTGTCGACGATGTCGAACCAGTAGATGACCGAGGCCCAGCTGATACCGAGCAGGAACTCCGAGGCGGCCAGCCGGCGACCCCACTCCGCCACGTCGGTCTGGCGTGGATCGTTGCGAACGAACATGCCGCACAACGCGAGCTGGATGCCCTGGCTGATGAAGATCGAACACACCCACAGGATCACCAGCCACGACGGGTACCAGAGAAGAAGGGTGGCTCCGGTCACACAGGCCAGGAAGGGCAGGGCGAGCGCGATATTGAGCTGGTTGCGCACGAACATAGTCAGCAGCTCGTGCTCGAACGGTATTCCGTCGACGACTCCGGTAAGACGCATACGGGTCTCGTGCATCCACCTTCTGGTGGCAGAAGGGCCCGAAGCCTCGGCGCGGGCGTCGAACGTCCCTGACATCGCGTGTTTGAGCCAATCCCTGTTTGAGCCGTGCTGAACCTGCCCGCGGCCGGAGGGTGTCATCCGCGACCGCCGGTGTTCGCCGGTTTCGTTGGTTCCGACGATGTCATGGATTTCTGAAAAAGCACTTTGCAATTCTGGTTAAATTGTTCCGATCAACGCGGCGGCCGGGTTCCGTACAGACGCTGCCGGGATGGCGGGACGGCTTTGCGCACTGCTGCGGCAGGTCTAGGATGCTGCCCGGCCATCGCAGGACCACCGGTCCGGCAGAGGGGTAGTCGCAGCATGAAGCTCTATCAGGACAATCGGGCGCCCAACCCGCGACGGGTGCGGATATTCCTTGCCGAAAAGGGCATCCGTATACCCGTTGAAGACATCGATCTGGTCAAGGGCGAGCACAAGACGGAGCGCTTCTCCAGATTGAACCCGATGCAGCGCATTCCTGTCCTCGAACTGGATGACGGGACGGTGATCGCCGAATCCATGGCAATCTGCCGCTACTTTGAGGCGGTTCAGCCCGATCCGCCTCTGTTCGGTGTCTCGCCGGCGGAACAGGCTGTCATCGAGATGTGGCAGCGCCGGGTTGAGCGTCGCCTGCTCGATCCCGTCTCCCAGTGCTTCCGCCACGGCCACCCCGCAATGTCGGTGGCCCAGGTGCCGCAGATCAAGGAATGGAGTGTCTACAACAAGGAACGTGCGGTGGACATGCTCCGGTTCCTCAACGGTTACATGGACGGCCGCGCCCATGTTGCCGGCGACAGGATGTCGGTGGCCGACATCACCCTCCTGGTGGCGCTGGATTTCCTCAAGGCGGCACGGCTTGCACTGCAGCCGGAGCACGCAGCCCTCAGACGCTGGCACGCGGAAATGTCTGCGCGGCCAAGTGCGACGGCATGAGTTGGTAGGGGTCCGGCTGCTGCTCGGATGACCACTGTCATGCGCGACATTCTCACATGACCTGCCGCTTGCTTCAGGTGGTCCACGGTCATTAATTCCAATGACACAGAATGGGTAGATGATGAGTGCTGACATGCTGAACCATCTTCCGGATCTGCGCCGTGCCGCCTGGCATGTCGGGATGGTGAGGGATATCCAGGCGCGGTGACGGCTCCCCTCGCACACCGCTCGCTGGAGCAGCTGCTCGCGGAAATCCGGGCCTGTCGCATATGCATGGAGGAGCCGCTGGGCAGGCCACTGCCGCATGAGCCTCGACCGGTGATCCGGGCTGGTGCGTCGGCACGTCTGCTCATAGCCAGCCAGGCACCGGGTACCCGTGTGCATGCGACCGGGATACCGTTCAACGACCCGTCCGGCGATCGCCTGCGCGACTGGATGGGTGTCGACCGCGAGACGTTCTATGACGAAACGAAGATCGCGATCGTGCCGATGGGGTTCTGCTTTCCAGGTCTCGATGATGCAGGCGGCGATTTGCCTCCGCGCCGTGAATGCGCGAGGCGCTGGCATGGCGAACTCTTCCCCAGGCTGCATCGTATCGAGTTCGTCCTGGCGATCGGCCAGTATGCACAGGCTTGGCATCTGGGAAGCGACCGTCGCCGCAGCATGACCGAGACGGTGCAGGCATGGCGTTCGTATTGCCATCCTGATCGCGTCCCTCAGGTACTGCCGCTGCCGCACCCGTCGTGGCGCAACAATGCCTGGCTGAAACGCAATCCCTGGTTCGAAGCGGAGGTCCTCCCGTTCCTGCGCCGGCGGGTGCAGGAGACGATAGGGTGACGGCGGGTTCCGTGTCGACGCGGCTGCTGGCCATCCTCTTGCTTGCGCTAGCAGCGCTGGCCGCGGGCTGTGCGCCGCGGCTGCAGGACGTCGGAAGCCCGTCTTCGCCCCCGCAACTCACCGGCGAGGCAATCGTCACCGCGGACGGCACCCGTCTTCCGTTGCAGGCGTGGACCGCGAGCCGGCCCCGGGCGGTGGTGCTGGCCCTTCACGGCATGAACGACTATGCCAACGCGTTTGCCATGCCGGGTCCCTGGTTTGCGGATAGGGGGATTTCCCTGTTCGCCTATGACCAGCGAGGCTTTGGGCGGACCGATCAGCGCGGGCTCTGGCCGGGCAGCCGCGCCCTGGTCGACGACCTTGCGACGGCCGTAGCCCTTCTGAGATCCGCCCATCCGGATGTTCCGCTCTACGTCATGGGTGTCAGCATGGGCGGCGCGGTGGCGATGAAGGCAGCCGCCAAGGGCCTTGCCGTCGATGGCCTCATCCTCGTCGCGCCTGCCATCTGGGGCTGGCAGGCGATGAACCCGGTCTACAAGGTGTCACTGTGGCTCGCCGCTCATACCGTCCCATGGCACACCGCAACCGGTTCGGGACTGGACATCCGACCCTCTGACAACATCGAGATGCTGCGCGCCCTGGGCCGCGATCCGCACGTCATCAAGGAGACGCGTATCGACGCGATCTACGGCCTAGTGTCGCTCATGGATGAGGCATATGCCGCTGCCGGCGACATCGATGTTCCCGTGCTCTACCTGTACGGTGCACGCGACGAGATCATTCCCGCAGGTCCGACGCAGGACACGATGCAGCGACTAGCCTCGTCCAAACGCATCGTCATCTACCGCGACGGATGGCACATGTTGCTGCGCGACAATCAACGTGCGCGGGTGTGGCAGGATATTGCGGCGTGGATCCTGGACCCCGCCGCTCCGCTTCCGTGGGGCGAGGAGGTTGACGGCGGGACTACCGCCCCGATTGCGAAACACACCCCGTTGCCGATCTCGCGGCAGAATTGAAAGATGGTGTTTCGACATACGGAAAGGTGTCCGGGTCTGGGCAAATCCTGCTTGCGAAATGCCAGTATATGCAGGAACATGCGCTCAGGGTGCGGGGGTCGGGGGGAACCAGCGGAATACGGTTGCGCCGGCGCCCGTATGGGTTGTCGATCCGCGGAAACGAGGTCGCAGCATTCCATGGGCCTCGCGGGCGGCGACCATCATCAAGAATATCGATAGTCCAAAGGGAGGACGCACATGTCGAAGTCTGCTGAAAAGCAAAAGCTTTCCCGCCGCAAGTTCCTGAAGGCGGGTACCGCCGTCGCCGGCGCTGGTGCCGCGACGATCGCGATGCCGCAGGTATCGCGGGCCCAGACGCAGACCCTGAGAATGCAGAGTTCGTGGCCCTCGGCCGACATCTTCCAGGAGATGGCGCAGCAGTTCGTCGACCGGGTCACCCAGATGTCGGGCGGCCGCCTCAAGGTCGACCTCCTGCCGGCAGGTGCGGTCGTCCAGGCGTTCCAGGTTCAGGATGCGGTCCATGACGGCGTCCTGGATGGTGCCCATACGGTTCCCGCGTACTGGTACGGAAAGCATCGGGCAGCTTCGCTGTTCGGCACCGGCCCGGTGTTCGGCGGTGACGGCTCGCAGTTCCTCGCCTGGATGCACTACGGTGGCGGCCAGGAGCTGTATGACGAGCTGGTCCAACAAATCCTCGGCCTCAACATCGTCGGCTTCTTCTGCATGCCGATGCCGCAACAGCCGCTCGGCTGGTTCCAGCGGGAGATCACCGACATCTCCGAGATGCAGGGGCTGAAGTACCGCACCGTCGGCCTTGCGACGGACGTGATGCAGCACCTCGGCGCAGCCGTGACGCAGCTTCCCGGCGGTGAGATTGTGCCGGCCCTCGAGCGCGGCGTCATCGAGGCGTTCGAGTATAACAACCCGACTTCGGACCGCCGGTTCGGCGCCGCCGACGTGGCCAAGCACTACATGCTGGGCTCGTTCCACCAGGCGGCGGAAACCTTCGAGATCATGGTCAACAAGGATCTCTACGACGGTCTGCCCGAGGAGTTGCAGGCCATCATCCGGTACGGCGTCGAAGCCGCCAACACCGCCAACTTCAGCCTGGCGATGGACAACTACTCCAAAGACCTCCAGGCGCTGATCGAGGCTGGCGTCAACGTGCACCGCACACCGACCAGCGTGTTCCAGGCGCAGCTCGAGGCATGGGACGCCGTGGTGGAGAAGTTCGGGGCCGAGGACGAGTTCTTTACCAAGGTGATTGATAGCCAGAAGGAGTGGTTCGAGCGGGTCTGCTACTACATGCTGACCAACCAGGCCGAATACGAACTGGCCTATAATCACTACTGGCCCAACAAGCTTCCGACTGCTGGCTGATCCGTCGGCCATAGTCCCCGGGGGGCGGTGCCAGGAACCGCCCCCTATTCGGATCGCAGCCGGAAGCGCGCATGGAAGCGTTCATCACCTTTATCGACCGGGTGTCGATGTGGTTCGGCAAGGCGTTCGCCTGGCTGATCCTGGTCATGACCTTCGGCATGTCGTACGAGGTCGTCGTACGCTACGTCTTTCGCAGTCCCACCGCTTGGGCATTTGACATCTCATACATGATGTACGGCACCCTGTTCATGATGGCAGGCGCCTACACCTTGTCCCGCAATGCCCACGTGCGTGCCGATTTCGTTTACAGGCTATGGCCCGCCCGGGTTCAGGCCGGCATCGAGCTGGTGCTGTACTTCGTGCTCTTCTTCCCCGGGATCCTCGCCCTGATCATCGCCGGATGGCGCTATGCCAGCCGATCGTTCCGGTACATGGAAGAAAGCGTGTTCAGCCCGGCCGGCGTACCGATCTACCAGTTCAAGGCCATCATCGTCATCGCCGGCACGCTGGCGCTCATCCAGGGCATTGCCCAGGTGTGCCGCTGCATTGTCTGCCTGCGAACCGGGGTGTGGCCGCGGCAAATCGAGGACGTGGAGGAACTGGAAGAAGTCCTCATCAAGGAACATGAGCGCGAGATCCTCAGCCATCACGGGGAGGCAATCGATGTGGTTGTTCCCCATAGCGACGCGGGTTCAGATGGAGATGGAAGGGGATGACCGATCCGCAAGTCGCATTGCTGATGCTGGGAGCGTTCATCTTCCTCATCATGCTCGGGTTCCCGATCGCCTTCACCCTGGTCGGCATGGCCATCGGCTTCGGTTTCTATGCCTATTACGATCCGACCCGAATGTGGCGGGCCTATCATCGCGCACTGGAGCAAGGAGCTTCCTGGACCGAACAGACCCAGGCCTGGTTTGAGTCCCTGTTCAGCAACCGGGTGTTCGATCTTCTGGTCAACCAGACCTATTCGGTCATGGCCAATGATGTGCTGACGGCGGTGCCCCTGTTCCTGTTCATGGGCTACATCGTCGAGCGCGCCAACATCGTCGAAAGGCTGTTTCACACGCTCTACATCTCGGCCCGGCGGCTCCCTGGAGCGATGGCGATAGCCACCCTCATCACCTGCGCGCTGTTCGCCACCGCAACCGGAATTGTTGGTGCCGTCGTCACCCTGATGGGACTCCTTGCCTTTCCGGCAATGCTGTCGGCCCGCTACGACGTAAGCTACGCCTCAGGGGTCATCTGTGCCGGCGGTTGCCTCGGCATCCTGATACCGCCGTCGATCATGCTCATCGTGTACGGCGCGGCTGCCGCCGTCTCGGTTGTGCAGTTGTATGCTGCCGCGTTGCTCCCCGGCTTCATGCTTGCCGGTCTCTACGTGATCTACGTTTTCACACGAGCGGTCCTCAATCCGTCGTTGGCGCCGAAGCCGTCCGACGAGGATGTGGGCGAGGTTACGGCCGGACAGATCATCGTGATGCTGGTTACCTCGTTCGTGCCGTTGGCAGGGCTCATCCTGGCGGTCCTCGGCTCGATCCTGTTCGGCTTCGCCACCCCCACCGAGGCCGCCGCCGTTGGCGCGCTCGGAGGACTCGTGCTCGCAGTACTCTATCGTGCCCTGACATGGCAGCGTCTGAAGGAATCCGTCTATCTGACGGTCAGAACATCGGCCATGGTATGCTGGCTGTTCGTGGGGTCGTGGACGTTCGCCTCGGTGTTTTCCTACCTCGGCGGCGAAAGGCTCATCAGTGAATTCGTGCTCGGGCTGGATCTGAACCCGGTGACGTTCCTGATAATGGCTCAGATCATCATTTTCCTGCTTGGCTGGCCGCTCGAGTGGAGTGAGATCATCATCATCTTCGTGCCGATATTCCTCCCGCTGCTGCCACATTTTGGCATCGATCCGTTGTTCTTCGGTGTGTTGATCGCGCTGAACCTGCAGACTTCCTTCCTGACGCCGCCGATGGCAATGTCGTGTTATTATCTCAAGGGGATTGCGCCGCCACATGTCCAGCTGGTGCATATCTTCAAGGGTGTCATGCCATATCTCGCCATGGTGTTCCTCTCGATCTTCATCGTCTATGTTTTCCCGGCGATCGCCACGTGGCTTCCCCAGCAGATGTACGGGCGATGACGCGCGGCAACCCGAAAAGATCGAGCCGCCACCGGGAACTCACCGAACTGTCGGCAGTGGACATTGCCAGGGAGCTGGCGTCCGGTGGCGTCAAGGCCGAAACGGTAACCCGCGCCTTCCTGGACCGGATAGCCGCCGAGGATGAAGCGCTCGGTGCCTACGTGTTCGTCGACGAAGACTACGCGCTCGAACAGGCCCGTGCGCTTGACCGTCATCGCGGCACCGGGAGGGCGATCGGGCCCATGCATGGCGTCCCGGTCGCACTCAAGGACATCATCGATGCGCGGGGCCTGCCCTGCGAGCGCGGAACCGTCATCGAGGCCGGCCGCGTTGCACGGGAGGATGCGTTTGTCGTTCAGCGGCTACGCGAAGCCGGCGCCGTGATCATAGGCAAAACGGTCACCACCGAACTCGCTGTCTATACGCCTGGCAAGACACGCAATCCCCACAACCCGGAGCGCTCCCCCGGCGGGTCGTCATCGGGATCCGCCGCCGCAGTCGCTGCCTGTCTGGCCCCGATTGCCATCGGCTCACAAACCAACGGCTCGGTGATTCGTCCAGCCTCGTACTGCGGCGTCGTCGGTTACAAGCCGAGCCGGGGGCTGGTTTCCCGCCGCGGTGTTCTTGGCCAGTCGCAGGTGCTCGACACGCTCGGCACCTTCGGCCGCAGCGTCGAAGACGCAGCGTTCGCGGGCGACGCGATCGCCGGTTACGACCCCGGCGACCCGGCGATGCAGCCTCAGGCGAGGCCGCAACTTCGCGCCATCGCCATGACCGAGCCGCCGCTGCGTCCGGTTCTCGGCTTCGTGCGGCAACCGGTCTGGGACCAGGCAGACGAGGATGTCCGCGGCGGGTTTGCGGAACTTGTCGAAGAATTGGGAGATGCCATAGAGGAGGTCAGTCTGCCGGCTCCCTTCGACCGTGGCGTGGAACTCCATAACACGATCATGACGGCCGATATCGCCAAGAGTTACGCGCGATACTACGATGAAGGACGCGACAAGCTGAGCGACCGGCTCGCCGCCATCATCGAGGAAGGACGGCGCGTGCTGGCCGTCGATTATGCGCTTGCCCACGACTGGATCGAGGTGCTGAACGCAGGACTCGATCGCCTGTTCGACCACTACGATGCGCTCGTAACCCCGGCAACCACTGGCGAGGCGCCCGGTATCGAAACGACCGGCAGCCCGATCTTCTGCACACTGTGGACCTATCTCGGCGTTCCGGCAGTCACGGTTCCCCTGCTCACCGGAAGCACGGGGCTCCCCATCGGGGTGCAGCTGGTGGGCCGCCGCGGCAACGATGCACGGCTTCTAAGGACTGCGCGCTGGATGGTCGCAGAGGTGGAGCGCCGCGGCGACGAAAGTGGTCAGAGCTAGGTGCAGGTAGCGAGAAAAAGGTTCCGTTGACCATGAAGACTGATCTGATCCTTGCCGTGATCGCGGGCCTTTCGATGATCTTCTATCTCGGCATAATGATCTGGAATGTGCCGCACATCGACCTGATCATCGTCGTCGTGATTGTTCTCGTCATGATGGTCTACGACATGTGGTACGAGGCGACCACGAGCGGACGCCAATGAGGATCATGCGGCCTCTCGCCCGGAGGCTGGCCGTACACGTCGACCGCAAGTCTCATCTGCTTTCGAGCCACGAGGATCAGCCCGTTCCCCTTCGCTCGAGACGACCCACCTGTTTGACCACGTCACGGGATCAGCCGTCGTCACACACCTCCTGCGGTGCCGCAGTCACATGCCCGTGATCCCTTGATCCCGCGATTCGGAATTTCATCCCGTTCTGGTGTAGAGTACATCGTCAATACAACCCGCCGCTCGTCACTGCCTTGGTGAACCCACGTCGGCTTCATGATCTGGAGACAGGAGAATGGCAAAGGTTCTGCCCGTAACAGCGGGTGTCGGTAGGCGTTCGCCGGAACGGGAAAGTCCCCGCGCGTCCGGCCAGGTACAGTCGCTGAGCCGCGCCTTGCGGTTGATGAATGCCCTTGCGCGCGTGCCGCAGGGATTGTCGCTCAGCGAGGTGGCTCATCGGGTCGAACTGCCGACGTCGACGGCACACCGCCTGCTGACGACATTGCAGAACGAACGCTATGTCCGTTTCGATTCCGAACGCAGTGCGTGGCTGATCGGTGTGCAGGCATTCCAGGTCGGGTCCGCCTTCGTGCGTTCGCGCGATCTGGTGGTCATGGCCCGACCGTACATGCGCAGGCTCATGGAGGAATCCGGTGAGACCGTGAACCTTGCCATCCCGGATCGTGCCGAGGTCGTCTATCTGGCACAGGTCGAATGCCACAAGATGATGCGCGCCATCGCCGGCCCAGGTGGACGCGCGCACATGCACTGTTCGGGCGTCGGCAAGGCCATTATGGCGTTCATGGACGGCAACGACGTGAACGAAGTGATCCGTTCAAGGGGCCTCACCCGTGAGACGGCAAAGACGATCTCGAGCGAAGACCAGCTGAGGCGCGAACTCGAGACCGTACGAACGCTGGGATATGCAATCGACAACGAAGAAAACGCCATCGGCCTGCGCTGCGTGGCTGGTGTGGTGTTCGACGAGCATGCGGAGCCAATGGCTGGTCTGTCCGTCTCGGGTCCCACAGCCCGCATGACGGATGCCAGACTTCCCGCCCTCGGCACGGCCGTCGCTCGGATCGCCAGCGACATTACCGCCGAGCTCGGCGGTCGCCTGCCTCCCGGGCTGGCCAAACTCTACTCAAGTTCATAAGTTCCGGAAGACATCCGGATGACCTTGCCGCGGTGCGATCGGGGCGGCGTGAGAATGCTGATCGACCGGCCGCGACTTCTCACAGGCTCGGCGACATGATTTCCAAGGAACAGGTTCTGAGACAGCTCGCCAAGGTCAAGGGGCCAGATCTCGAAGGAGATCTCGTCTCGCTCGGCCTTGTCTCCGAGATTGCCATCGCCGACGGCAAGGTCGCATTTGCCCTCACCGTCGACCCGGAGCGCGCGGAGGAACTCGAACCGATGCGCGAAGCCGCCGAACGGGCGGTAAAGCGCCTGGAAGGGGTCGAGCAGGTAATGGTGGCGTTGACTGCCGAACGCCCCGCCGGTCAGACCGCCGGTGCGGGGTCGCCGCGCCCCCGGCGTCAGCCGCCGCCGGGCGATCTCGCGCCGCCGCCACCAATGGCCGGCAGGGCAGGGGCGGGGGGCCAGCGCATGGCGGGCGTTCCCGGCGTCCGCAACATCATTGCCGTGGCCTCGGGCAAGGGGGGCGTCGGAAAGTCGACGACGGCAGTCAATCTTGCACTTGGTCTGCAGTCGGTCGGTTGCCGGACGGGGCTTCTCGATGCCGACATTTATGGCCCGTCGATCCCGCGTCTGCTCGCTATTACCGGTCGCCCCGAACCGGTGCAGGGAAGGGTGCTCAGGCCGATGGAAGGCTATGGGCTGAAAGTGATGTCGATGGGATTCCTGGTCGACGAGGACACGCCGATGATCTGGCGGGGGCCCATGGTCATCTCTGCACTGACCCAGATGCTTCGCGAGGTTCAATGGGGTGAGCTCGACGTGCTGGTCGTCGACATGCCGCCCGGAACCGGCGACGCCCAGTTGACGATGGCCCAGCAGGTGCCGCTGGCGGGCGCGGTGATCGTGTCCACTCCCCAGGACCTCGCGCTGATCGATGCCCGCAAGGGCCTGAACATGTTCCGCCGTGTCGATGTCCCGGTGCTCGGGATCATCGAGAACATGAGCTATTTTCTTTGCCCCCACTGCGGCGAGCGGTCGGAGATTTTCGGACACGGTGGGGCGCGCCAGGAAGCTGAGAAACTCGGGGTTCCGTTCCTCGGCGAGGTTCCGCTCGATGCCGAATTGAGGCGCCGGTCGGATGAAGGCCAGCCTGTCGTCGTCTCGGCACCCGAGACGGTTCACGCAGGCATCTATCGCAGTATCGCCGAAAACATCAGGCAGCAGCTGTTCGAAGGTGAAGCCACAGCGGCTCGACCCGTCCCCAGGATCGTCATCGATCCATCGTGAGTTCACATCCCGGTTGAAAGACGGACCGCCGCAGCCGACTCGATGATTGAACGGCAAGTGCCTGAAGGGATTGCGCTTTCCGGTAGCCGTTGAATCGGTTCCTCAGCATCTTCAAGCGGTCACGGAGTACCGGGCCAGCTGATGGCGGGTGCCTGCCGAGGCCGATCAGGTCCTGAATGCCTCGGTCTTTTCGATCCACTCCTTGAAGGCATCGATTGCGGTGCGGATGAAGTCGATCGTGGCCTGGTCGGTGATGCGCCCCTGATCGTCGATGATCGTGTTGCATCGCGCGACCATTACTTCCGGCGCCGGCATGACGAGCGCCCTCAGGAAGACGAAGCATTGGCGGAGGTGGTACTGGGCCCTTGCGGTTCCGATCATTCCGGGACTTGCGCCCATGATGCAGACCGGCTTGTAGAAGAATGGTTGATCGGGCGGCCGCGACACCCAGTCGATGCCGTTCTTGAGTACGCCCGGTACCGAATAGTTGTACTCGGGCGTCACGATGAGCACGCCGTCCGCCTCCCTTATTCTCCTGCGCAGGAGTTCCACCGGTTCCGGGAAGCCCTTCTCGCGTACGTCCTCGTCATAGAGCGGTATGTCGTGCAGGAAGGCCGTTTCGATCTCGATGCCGTCCGGCAGCAGTTGGTCGCCGATGTAACGCAGCAGTGCCGTGTTGTAGGAGCCCTTGCGAAGGCTGCCAGACACACCCAGCAGGTTGATGGTTCCGCCGTCGGCCATGGAGTTCTCCCTTCGATTGGATCACGGATGGCGGCGGCCGACGTCTGTTCCGCGAGGCATCACGGTCAGACCGGCCGCAAGATTGTCACGGAGGTGAATTTCCCCCGTCACCGAGCGTTCGCTGCATGACCACCGTATCGAGCCAGCGATCAAACTTGTAACCGACGTTCTGGAGCACACCAACCATTTCGAAACCGCAGGCTCTGTGCAGGCCGATCGACGAGCTGTTACCGCTGTCGCCGATGATTGCGACCATCTGCCTGCACCCGCATCGGGTACACTCGTCGACGACGCGCTGCAGCAGCGCACGGCCAATGCCACGGCGGATGAACTCCGGTGCGACATAGACAGCGTTTTCGACGGTGAAGCGGTATGCGGGGCGCGGTCGGTACGGCCCGGCGTAGGCATAGCCCGCTACCTGGCCGTCCGCTTCCGCAACCAGATAGGGCAGGCCCCGCGCGTGGACCGCTTCCATCCGCGCAGCCATTTCAGTCTCGTCGGGTGGGGTGATCTCAAACGAGGCGACGCCGGTAAGTACGTGATGGGCATAGATGCGGGCGATTGCAGGGACATGTCCTGCGACAGCAGGCACGATCTCGAAGGTCGTCATGGGGACGAGCTCCCAAGTGTAGTCCGTGGCATGACGGCTGCGCACATTAACGGGAACACGATCCCGTGCCCATCCTTCGCATCCCCTCTTGACCCGCAACCGGCTCCCGCGTGCTCGCGTTGTTGACAGGCGGATCATTTTTCTGGTCCGGCATTTGGCGCTGATACATTCTTCTGGATAGGTCCTTCACTCCGCCCGGCGCAGTCGATGCTCGAACTCCTTCTGGATCCGAACATCTGGGTCAGCTTCGTCGCGCTTGCCCTGATGGAAATCGTACTCGGCATCGACAACCTTGTGTTTCTGTCGATCGCCTCCTCCCGACTGCCGCTGCGTCAGCAGGTGATCGCTCAGCGCATAGGACTTGCACTCGCCTTCATCATGCGGGTCGTGTTCCTGTCGGCACTGGTGTGGATAACCCACCTCACCACCCCGCTGTTCGAGATCTGGGAGTTTGAGGTCTCCTGGCGTGACATCGTGCTGCTTGCCGGCGGGCTGTTCCTGCTCGCCAAGGGCACGTGGGAAATTCATGCGATGGTGGAGGGCAACGAGGACCCTGGTGTGAAGCCCGGGCGTTCGCAGTTTGCCCTGGTCATTGTTCAGATCGTTGTCCTCGACCTCGTGTTCTCCATCGACTCGATCATCACAGCCATCGGCCTCACCGACGTGATTCCGGTGATGGTTGCCGCGATCGGTCTGGCCATCGCTGTCATGATGTTCGCTGCGGCGCCGGTGAGCCGCTTCATCAACGAGCATCCGACAACGAAGATGCTGGCGTTGAGCTTCCTGCTGCTGATCGGCACCCTGCTGATCGCCGATGGCCTGCATTTCCACGTGCCGCGCGGATACGTGTACTTCGCGATCTGCTTCTCGATAGGCGTCGAGGTTCTCAACCTGCTGGCGGCCCGCCGCCGCGCCCGGAGTACCCGAAGCGAGTGACCCGGCAGATCGCCCCTCACGCGGGGCCGACGACAAGTTGCCGGGCCCCGACGGCCAAAGGCGTCAGGCCGCCGGTTCCTCCTGCACCTCCGGCACGTCGTCTTCATCGCCCACGAGATCGACATTCGAAACCGTGACGGTGGTGGCCAGTGCGGTGGCGAACTCGCCACGCTCCTCCTCCGGCACAGGCGCCCGGCGATGCATCCGCACCAGCGCAAAACCGCCGAGCGCCAGCAGTATCGCAGCGATCACCAGGAACAGTCCTCCGCGGCCGAACGTCTGCATCGCCAGCGAACCGAGCGCCGGGCCGATTACGGCACCGATGCCGAACATGAGCAGCAACCCACCCGCTGCCTCGACGAAGCCGTCCACTTCGACGAAGTCGTTGACGTGGGCGACGCACAGCGCATAGAGGGCAAACGCAAAGAACCCGTACACGGCGATCAGGTAGTAGACGCCTATGGGCCAGTATACGCTTGCCGCGGCAACGCCGAGAGCGGCGGCGGCGGACACCAGGCAGACGACAATGATCGGCACCCGGCGATCCCGCGTGTCGGAGACGCGCCCGATCGGCCATTGACCGAGGGCGCCTGCCATGACCGCTATGCTCATGAAGATCGCGACCGATGTCGTGTCCTGCGCATGACGTTGCGCGAACAGCGGTCCGAGAGCCCAGAACGCGCCGTTCACGAGACCGGAGGCAAAGGCACCGGCAAAACCCACCGGGGAGGACCTGTAGAGATAAAGGAGCCTGATCCGGAGCGTCTCCGGCGGGTCCGGCTCGGGAGACCGGGTGAGAGCCACCGGTACCGCCGCCAGCGAGACCAGCAGTGACGTGACCGCGAACAGGCTGAACATCGCCGGGTCATCGAGCGTGAGCATCAACTGACCGGCGGTGATGACGACGAGATTTATGGTCGAGTAGACGCCGAAGACGAGCCCGCGGTTATGGTTGCTCGAACTCGCATTCAGCCAGCTCTCGATGACCATGAACACGGCAGCGAAGCAGAAGCCTGTGATCAGGCGCAGGCTCCACCACACCCACGGCACGGTGATCAGTGCATGGACGAGCACCGTCGTCGAGGCGATCGAGACCATTGCCGTGAAGGCACGAATGTGGCGGACCCTTGCAATGAAGTAGGGCCCAAGCAGGCATCCGAGCAGGAACCCGACGTAGTAGCCGGAGCCGAGCAGACCGATCTCGAGCGAGGTGAATCCTTCGATCCCGGCGCGCACCACCAGCAGCACGCCCTGCAGACCGTTGCCCATGAGCAGCATGGCTATGGAAAGAAAGAGCGCGCCGAACGGGGCGAGAGTGCTGATCACGATTTACGTCCCGTCCTTCGGATGGTCCCGCATCTTGCTCCGGTAACGCCAGGAATCTTAGACCGGTGTAGCCGCAATCGAACCGTCTGACCATGTCATTGCCAAGGCATCCGCTCCGAGACGTCGCCGCGCCACCTATACCCGGCCGGCAGGTTATTCGGCTTCAGGGACGCTTGGGGTGTGGCGACCATGGCTAGCGCACGGTCAACACGGCGTTCTTTGCTCCACGCATGACCCCGTAGGCGACGCTCCCTTGGAATATCCGCGTGAACCGGCCCCTGCCGGAATCGGAGACGACCGTCACGAAATGGTTGCTGCCGTGCCGAATGATCTGCTCGACCGGGTCGCCGACAGCGGTCTTCTCTAGCATCACCCGGATCTTCATTTCCTTCAGCGCCGCCTTGCACTCTTCGATGATCTTGTGTGCCGCATCACGCCGCTTGCGATCGCGGGCAACCGAGAACAGCGTGATCGGATGCTTGGCATACTGCGCCAGTACCGCGGCCTGCCTCACCGCCGTCAGGCATCTCTCCGATCCATCGGTGCAGATGAAGAACCCCTTCTTGTTGAGACTCTTGCGCGCGATCATGACGGAACATGGTGCGAGCATGGCAACTTTCTGTGCCACGCCGCCGCCAAAGAGGGCGGCAACATCGCTGCGCCATCGTGAGGGTTCACCGAGAATCATGAGGTTGTAGGGACCAAGCTCGTACTGGTCGAGAATACCGCTGGCCTCGTTCGCCGCAGTCTTGAGCTTGAGGACGACGCTCTGGCCACTGTCCTTGCGGTACTCGACCTTGTTGTCACCCAGCGGGTCCCCCCAGACGTCGCTGTGGGCGACCGTCGATTTCCAGTCTTCCGGCGAGATCCCTTCTTCCTTGAGAACTTCGAGTCCCCGCTTCAGGTAACGCAGGCTCGGCAGGTCGAGACCCCAGTCGAGCATGTTCTGCCGGGCCACGCTCACCTGCAGGCCGCCCGATCGCAGCCCGTGGTCGACTAATCGCACGTTCAGGATGATGATGTCGCATTCGTCGCCGCGCCCTATCCTGGCGGCGAACCGGACCGCATCGTAGGATGCCTCGGAGCCGTCGACGCAGGCGAGGATCCGAAACCGGTTGCGACGCTGCTCGCGCAGCGCCTCAAGTTCCTTCTGCGCGAGCACCTCGTGCCGGGTGACCTTCGCCATGGCTTCCCTTCAGACCCGTTCCAGCAATGGCCAGTAGAACGTTGCCGCCAGCATCAGCACGGCGATGGAAACGACCAGCATTCGCCATCCTGCAACCAGGAAATCTGTCGGGTGAAGGTAGCCCGAAGCATAGACGATGGTCGAGGCCGGTTGTCCTGCGACGGTGAGATAGGCGAAGGCCGAGGCGATCGCGGTAACGAAGCCCATGATGATCGGGCTTTCTCCGCTGACCTGGGCGATGTTGAGGACGATCGGCCCCAGCACCGCGACGGCCGCGCCCGCCGACATTGTGTTTGTGATGCCCGCGGTGAGCACCGATATCGCGGCCCACAGTCCCGGACCCGAATCCGCTCCCAGCGGGGCGATTGCCGCCAGGAAGCTCTGTGCGAGCCATTCGGCGGCACCGGTTTCCTTCATCTCCACGCCGAGCGAGATTGCCGCCGCATACAGCAGCACGACGCCCCAGTTGACGCCGGAATTGATGTCCTCCCAGCGCACCAGCCCTGCGATCAGGAATGCCGCCGCACCCAGGATCGCCACAGTGCCCATGCCGATCTTCGCCGACAGCGTGATCCAGCCGATCAGAACAAGAATGAACAGGAACACTGCCACCCATCCCGATGGCGGCAGCGGACCCTCCAGCATGACCTGCATCCGGAGCTTGGCCACCGCCCGGGATAGGTCCCTGTACTCCGGCTTGAACGTCGTGAACAGGACCAGCGTCACCAGCGGCAGCTGCACCAGGAACAGCGGGTAGGCGTAGATCATCCAGCGCAGGTAGGACATCAGATACTGCCGCGAGTCCGAATCCGCAGGCGTATAGAAGAAGTCCTCCCAATAGCCGATCATGATGGCATTCCGTGCGCCGCCCGATGGCGAACCGATGCCGGCAACGGAGCAGCCGTACGAAATCGAAAACAGAAGTACGATGGCGAGCTTCCGCACTCGTTTCGGATCGTCGGAGGTGAGGGTAATCAGGGTCATTGCCACCGGCAGCATCATCGCCGCGACCGTGTGCTCCCCGACGAACGATGCAAGCAGGCCGGACGTCAGCGAGATGCCGAAGCAGACATTGACCGTCCGGGTACCGGTCAGCTTGACGATCAGCCACGCAATCCGCTTGTCGAGGCGCTGCCTGACGACGGCGACCGCAAGCATCAGCGACCCCATGATGAACAGCACCGAATCCGTCATCAGGCTGCGCGCAACGGTGGTGGAATCGAGACCCAGAAGCAGCACCTGACCGATGATGATGAGCAGGGCCACCGTCGGCAGCGGCACCGGTTCGGTGATGAACAGGACGGTCGCCACGACCGACATGGCGAGTACGATCATGCCCTGCTGTGACAAGCCTGCCGGCAATGGCAGGCTCAGCAGCACCAGGCCGAGCGCGAGCGCGAAGAAGAACCAGCGCTTTTCCCAGAAGTAATAGAGCCTGATCCGTGTCCTGAGTACCAGCAGTCGCTGGTAGCCATGGCGGGTGAATTCCTCCCACCAGCCGACATGCGGCTCACGGGCCTGCAGGCTGTCTGTGGCAATGTTCAACGCCATGGCGCGCGACTTATCCTGGCTCCATGATGGTGCGGGATTTCCCCTCAATATTTCATGAACTTGCTCGCAGGCAAAAAGTGCCGTCGGCGAGACAACAATTGAAACGCGGCGTCGCTCGCGAAGACAAACGGCGGAAACATGGCTCCGTCATCAGACCCGGCGCTGTTGTGTCTCCGGACGACCGCTCCTAATCTGTCGCCGCTGGCGTCGGCTGCGGCGGTCGGTGGTTTTCCCGGGGAGAGCACATGAGCGAGATCGACAAGGTCCTGGCCGAGGTCGAAGGCTGCCTCGACTCATCGCTTGAACGGCTGTTTGCGCTGCTGCGAATCCCCAGTATCTCAACCGATCCCGCCCATGCTGAAGACTGTCGGGCTGCGGCCGACTGGTGCGCGCAGTTGCTCAGGGACATGGGCTTCGAGGCATCCACCCGCGAAACCTCCGGCCTGCCGATGGTGGTCGCTCATCACCCTGCGGCCACCCCCGATGCGCCGCACGTCCTGTTCTACGGCCACTACGATGTCCAGCCACCAGATCCGCTGGAGTTGTGGAATTCGGACCCGTTCGAACCGCGCCGCGAGACCCATGAGGGCCGCGAGCGGATCGTCGCGCGCGGCGCCGCCGACGACAAGGGGCAGCTGATGACGTTCATCGAGGCCTGTCGCGCCTGGAAGACGGTGACCGGCGGACTGCCCGTAGAGGTGACGATCCTGCTCGAGGGTGAAGAGGAGTCAGGCTCGAGAAGCCTTGGTCCGTTTCTCGACGCGCATGCCGACGAACTTGCCTGCGATCTGGCGCTCGTCTGCGATACCGGCATGTGGAATGCCGAGACGCCGGCAATCACCACGCGCCTCCGCGGGCTGGTGCATGACGAGGTCGTGGTGACGGGACCGTCGATGGATCTGCACTCGGGCATGTTCGGCGGCCCGGCCCACAACCCGATTCACATCCTCGCGCGGATCGTTGCTGCGCTGCATGACGCCAATGGCGTTGTCACGTTGCCGGGCTTTTACGACGGTGTGCCGGAGCTCCACCCCGAGCAGCGTCGCGAGTGGGATGCTCTGGGTCTGGATGAAGCGCAGTGGCTTGCGCGGATCGGCCAGGCCAGCGCGGCCGGCGAGAAGGGGCGAACGATACTCGAGAAGATCTGGGCCCGGCCGACTTGCGATGTGAACGGCATCATCGGCGGCTATACCGGGGAGGGCACGAAGACGGTCATCCCGTCCCGGGCCACCGCCAAGGTCTCGTTTCGGCTTATCGGAGAGCAGGATCCAATGGCGATCCGCGACGCGTTCCGAAAGTTCGTTCGCGATCATCTGCCGGAGGGCTGCGGCGCCGAGTTCTTCTCGCACGGAGCGAGCCCTGCAATCGAGATTCCAGCCGACAGCCCGCCGCTTGCCAAGGCTCGCAAGGCACTCGAGGAGGAGTTTGGCCGGCCGCCGGTCCATCTCGGCTGCGGCGGTTCGATTCCGATAGTCGAGAGCTTCAAGCGTGTGCTTGGAATGGACAGCCTGCTGATCGGCTTCGGGCTCGACGACGACCGCATCCACTCGCCGAACGAGAAGTACGAGCTTTCGAGCTTTCGCCACGGAACCCGCAGCTGGGCCCGCATACTCGCCGCGCTGGCCGAATAAGCGGCAGAGCTGAAGCGTATCCGGAAAACCGGGTTCGATGGAACGGCGGAGCTTCGGTTGCCAGTGGAAAGTGGTCCCGCTCAGCCGCCGGTGACGCTCATGTGACGCGAGAGTGCCGGCGTCCTGTGGCGCCTGTCGATGACGAAGTCGTGCCCCTTGGGCTTCCGCCCAATCGCCTCGTCGATTGCGGCCTGCAGAAGGGCGTCATCGGTGGAGGCTCTCAACGGGGCCCTCAGGTCGGCGGCGTCTTCCTGGCCAAGGCACATGTAGAGCGTACCGGTGCAGGTAAGTCGGACCCGGTTGCAGGACTCACAGAAGTTGTGGGTAAGAGGGGTGATGAAGCCGAGCCGGCCTCCTGTCTCGCGCACGCGTACATAGCGCGCCGGGCCGCCCGTCTTGTAGGGAATGTCCTCGAGCGTCCAACGCTCCTGCAGTCGGCCGCGGACGATCGACAGCGGCAGGTACTGTTCCGTACGATCCTCGTCGATTTCTCCCAGCGGCATGGTCTCGATCAAGGTGAGATCGAAGCCGTTGCCATGGGCCCATTCGATCATCGGCACGATCTCGTCCTCGTTGACGCCCCTCAGCGCGACCATGTTGATCTTGACCTTGAGCCCTGCGGTCTGAGCAGCGGCAATGCCCGCCTCGACCTTCGCAAGATCACCCCACCGCGTGATTGCCCTGAATTTCGCGGGATCGCGGGTGTCGAGGGAGACGTTGACCCGCTTTACGCCGCATCTCGCGAGATCCTGTGCGTAACGCGCCAACTGACTGCCGTTGGTCGTGAGTGTCAGTTCGTCGAGGTCGCCGCTTCGCAGGTGGCGTGACAGTGCCTCGACAAGCCACATGATGTTGCGCCTGACCAATGGCTCACCGCCGGTCAGCCGCAGCTTGCGGACACCTTTTGCGATGAATGCCGAGCACAGCCGGTCCAGTTCCTCGAGACTCAGCACGTCCCGTTTGGGCAGGAACGTCATGTCTTCTGCCATGCAGTAGACACAGCGGAAGTCGCAGCGGTCGGTGACCGATACACGGAGATAGTTCACGGTGCGCCCGAACGGATCGACCATCGGCGTGGCCGAGCGCCCGCCAGCAGTTGCATCAGGTGATATGATTGATGACTTCACCACGCCTCTGCCCCCTGTTGTCGCATGTCGGGATCCGTCGAGCTCAATATGGCCACGCACGGACCCGACATCTACCGGGTACGTCCCTGAATTGTACCAGCCTATGCCCCGCACAGGTGTCGGGGCAAGCTGATTCCAGCCGCCGTGACGGAACGGCGGGTTGGTCTTACATCTGTGCGTGTTTCGTCTGCTACCGGGACGCGCCGGCGATCGCCGCAGTTCCCGATGATGACCGTGTCCCGAACCGGTTCCGGCAAATTCAAATCGAATTCCCGACTTGCAAAGTATACTTGTGCCAGGGACATCGAACAACTTCCGCAATGTGAAATTCAACTCCGATTCAACCGCCTAAGCTTGCTCCACCTCGGAATTCGCTGTTTAATTGTGGTGCTACTGGAGATGCCACCCGGCATGCAGATGCCGGATCGAAGACGGGAAACCGCGCCGGCATCTCCGGGAGGAGAACGGATGCCCAGAACTCCAGCATGACGATGACCACATGCCAGATTTGGCTGCGACGCCTGTCGTGAACGAGGAAGTCAGGGTTTCGGAGGAGGACGTACTCAGGGCGCAGCTCTATCGGTTGCTTGCGCACTTTCTGAGGGCACCTCCCGGCGAGGAAGATCTCGCAAAGGTGGCGCGCATGCACGGCGACGAGACGCCGCTCGGCAGCGCGGTACAAAGCTTCGCGCGTGTCGCAGCGAAATCGTCGGCCGAGGCGGTCGAACAGGAATACAACGATCTCTTTATCGGCCTCGGTCGCGGCGAGCTTCTTCCCTACGGATCGTATTACCTCACCGGCTTCCTGCACGAAAAGCCGCTTGCCAAGTTGCGCACCGACATGGCGCGCATTGGCATAGAGCGGCTTGCGACCGTGCACGAGCCGGAGGACCACATCGCCGCACTTTGCGAGATGATGGACGGCCTGATCACGGGTGCTTTCGGAGCACCGGCACCGCTTGAAGAACAGAAGCGATTCTTCGACGCCCACATCAAACCGTGGGCAAAGCAGTTTTTCGTCGATCTCGAAGGCGCACGCTCCTCGGTACTTTACGCGGCGGTCGGCTCGATCGGCCGGGTCTTCATGGAGATCGAGGAAGTAGCGTTCACGATGGATTAGCGCCTGCGCCACGCCTGGCGGCGCGGGCGCTGAGACAACAGGAGAAGTGACACCGGCCGGTCTCGGTCCGGCAACGTCACCGGAAGAAGCCAGGAAGCGTGAGCGAGCGTCTGCGTCGATCAGGTCTCGCGTCTATGGCCTCCACGCAGGAGGTCAGGATCACGCGCAGCATGAAAGGAAAGCAACATGCCTGAAAAGAGCGACAAGACGAAGACCGGCCGTCGCGACTTCCTCAGGTTCGCCGGGCTCGGCGCCGTAGCAGGTGGTGCGCTCGTGGCGACCGGAGGCAAGCCAGCGGAGGCTGTCGAGACGACAACAGGCAAGCCAAAGGCCGGCTACCGGGAGACCGAGCTCGTCAAGACCTATTACGACCTCGCCCGGTTCTGAGCCGAAACGGCGGGAGCCTGGTCGCATGAGGATCCGCAACGGGTCCCAATTGAAAGGAGAGGAAAATGCTTAGGAAGAAGACCGGCGGGGTTGCATTCGGCCCCCGTCTGTCATCGGCCCTAACGAATTTCACGGGTGGAGCCATTGACAGGCGAACCTTCCTGAAACGCTCCGGCCTCGCAATCGGCGGATTGGCGACGGCCTCGGCGTTCGCCGGAGGAATGGTGAAGAAGGCAGAAGCCGCCGACACTACCGAAGCGGTCGAGATCAAGAAGTCGGTATGCACGCACTGCTCCGTCGGGTGCACGGTGATTGCCGAGATCTCCAACGGTGTGTGGGTTGGCCAGGAGCCTGGATGGGACAGCCCGTTCAGCCTCGGCGCACATTGCGCCAAGGGCGCCGCGGTTCGCGAGCATGCGCACGGCGAGCGCCGGCTGAAGTATCCGACCAAGCTCGAAGGCGGCAAGTGGAAGCGGATAAGCTGGGACGAGGCGATCAACGAGATCGGCGACAAGATGGAGGAAATCCGCAAGACCTCCGGTCCCGACTCCGTCTACTGGCTCGGCTCGGCCAAGCATTCCAACGAGCAGTCGTACCTGTTCCGCAAGCTGTACGCGTTCTGGGGCACCAACAATGGCGACCATCAGGCGCGCATCTGTCATTCGACGACCGTTGCAGGTGTGGCCAACACCTGGGGCTACGGCGCGATGACGAACTCCTTCAACGACATGCACAATTCTCGGTCGATCCTCCTGATCGGTGGCAATCCGGCCGAGGCGCATCCGGTGTCGCTGGTGCACATCCTGAAGGCGAAGGAGGAGAACAACGCGACGTTCATCGTCTGCGACCCGCGGTTCACCCGCACCGCCGCGCACGCCAGCGAGTATGTGCGTTTCCGGCCGGGTACCGACGTGGCGATGATGTGGGGCATCCTGTGGCACATCTTCGAGAACGGCTGGGAGGATCGCGAATACATCCGCCAGCGGGTCTGGGGGATGGACAAGATCCGCGAGGAAGTCGCCAAGTGGACGCCGGAAGAGACGGAGAGGGTTACCGGCGTTCCGGGATCGCAGATGCGGCGCATTGCGCGCACTCTGGCGACCAAGAAGCCCGGCGCTCTGATCTGGTGCATGGGCGGCACGCAACACCACAACGGCAACAACAACACGCGTGCCTACTGCGTCCTGCAGCTCGCCTTGGGCAATATCGGCGTACCCGGCGGCGGCGCCAACATCTTCCGCGGGCACGACAACGTTCAGGGTGCAACGGACTTCTGCGTACTGAACGATTCCCTGCCTGGTTACTACGGTCTCACCGTAGGCGCATGGAAGCACTGGGCGCGGGTGTGGGATGTCGATTACGAGAAGCTGAAGTCCCGCTTTGCGGTCATCAAGGACAAGGACGGCAAGGACAAGAACCTGATGAACGTCGCGGGCGTTCCGGTTTCGCGGTGGATCGACGGCGTTCTGGAGGCGAAGGAAAACTTCGAGCAGCCCGACTCACTGCGCGCGATGGTGTTCTGGGGTCACGCGCCGAATTCGCAGACCCGCCTGCCCGACATGAAACGGGCGATGGAGAAGCTCGACCTGCTGGTTGTGGTCGATCCGTATCCGACGTTCTCGGCGGTGCTGTCGGATCGTACCGACGGGGTCTATCTCCTGCCGGCGTCGACGCAGTTCGAGACGGAAGGCTCGGTCACGGCGTCCAACCGGTCGCTGCAGTGGCGCGAAAAGGTCATCGACCCGGTATTCGAGTCACTGCCGGACGAGACCATCATGTACAAGTTCGCGAAGAAGTTCGGCTTCGCTGACGAGATGTTCAAGAACATCAGGGTGGAGAACGATCACCCCGATGTCGAGGACATCACCCGCGAATGGAATCGCGGAATGTGGACCGTCGGCTACACCGGCCAGTCGCCGGAACGGCTGAAGCTCCACATGGCCAACCAGCACACGTTCGACAAGACTACGCTGCGGGCGCACGGCGGTCCGTGCGACGGCGATTTCTACGGTCTGCCGTGGCCGTGCTGGGGAACGCCGGAACTCAAGCATCCCGGCACCGCGATCCTTTACAACACGCAGACGCCGGTGGCGGAGGGCGGACTTTGCTTCCGCGCCCGGTTCGGTGTCGAAGGGCCGGAGGAATGGGGTGGCGGCAACCTTCTCGCCGAAGGCTCCTGGCCGGTCGCCTCGGAGATCGAGGACGGTTATCCCGAGTTCACCTACGGCATGCTGCAGAAGCTCGGCTGGGACAAGGATCTCACCGACGACGAGCGTGCCACGATCCTCAACATCGGCGGCGACAAGCCGGAAGAGGTGAACTGGAAGACCGACCTGTCCGGCGGCATCCAGCGCGTTGCCATCCAGCATGGCTGCGCCCCCTTCGGCAACGCCAAGGCGCGAACCATCGTGTGGAATTTCCCGGATCCGGTGCCATTGCACCGCGAACCACTCTACACCGCACGCCGTGATCTCCTGCCGAAGTACGCCACCTGGGCAGACCGGCGGAACCACCGTCTGCCGGTTCTCTTCGCCTCGATCCAGGAACAGGATTTCTCCAAGGAGTATCCGATCATCCTGACGTCGGGCCGGCTCGTCGAGTACGAGGGCGGCGGCGATGAATCCCGGTCCAATCCGTGGCTCGCCGAACTGCAGCAGAACATGTTCGTCGAGGTCAATCCGTACGATGCCAACGAGCTTGGCATCCGGGATGGCGAGATGGTCTGGGTCGAGGGCCCCGAGAAGGGCAAGGTCAAGGTCATGGCCATGGTCACCGAACGGGTCGGCAGGGGGGTCGCCTTCATGCCGTTCCACTTCGGCGGTCATTTCCAGGGCGAGGACCTGAGGCACAAGTACCCCGAAGGGGCCGACCCGTACGTCCTGGGCGAAGCATCGAATACCGCCCAGACCTATGGGTATGACGTGGTCACCCAGATGCAGGAGACCAAGGCAACCCTGTGCAAGATCTCGAGAGCATGAGGAGGAGACACAATGGCACGGATGAAGTTTCTGTGTGATGCCGAGCGTTGCATCGAGTGCAACGCGTGTGTCACCGCCTGCAAGAACGAGCACGAGGTGCCGTGGGGCGTGAACCGGCGGCGGGTGGTCACCATCAACGACGGCAGCCCCGGCGAGCGGTCGATCTCGGTCGCCTGCATGCACTGCTCGGATGCGCCGTGCATGGCGGTCTGTCCGGTCGACTGCTTCTACCGCACCGAGCAGGGCGTGGTGCTGCACGACAAGGACCTGTGCATCGGCTGCGGCTACTG
>CAZSNL010000035.1:0-24597 GCA_964608275.1 uncultured Hyphomicrobiales bacterium
GCTGCTTCTTGGCCGAGACCGCGGTGATCCGGCTCGGCACGATCTTGCCGCGCTCGGAGACGTACCGCTGCAGCAGCTTCACGTCCTTGTAGTCGATGGTCGGCGCATTGGCGCCGGAGAACGGGCAGGTCTTGCGCCGGCGGAAGAACGGACGACGCACGGGAACGTTCGGAATCGCCATCACGCGTTCTCCTCGACGGTCTCGGTTGGCTTGGCGGAAGCCTCGGACTGGCCTTCGGCCTGGTCGCTGCCGCTGTCGCGCGGCGCCCGCCGCTCGTCGCGGTCACGGCCGCCGCGCTCGCGATCGCGGTCGCGGCCGCCGCGCTGGCGCATCATCGCCGTCGGCTCAATTTCGTGTTCCTCGACCCGCAGCGTCAGGAACCGGATCACGTCGTCGTGGATCCGCATCTGCCGTTCCATCTCCGCGACCGCCTCGTGCGGCGCGTCGATGTTCATGAACTGGTAGTGCGCCTTGCGGTTCTTCTTGATCTTGTAGGCAAGCGACCGCAGGCCCCAGTATTCGGTCTTGCCGACGCTGCCGCCGTTCTCCTCGAGAACGGCCTTGAACTGCTCGAGCAGGGTCTCGACCTGTGCCGCCGAAACATCCTGTCGAGCCATGAAGACATGCTCGTAGAGTGGCATGGGCTGTGAGCCTTTCCTGTTGTTCGTCCGGCTCCGGCGCCGAGCCCCTTTCGAGCCCCGGAAAGGCTCAAACAGGAACATCAAAAGAGCGGAGACACCGGAAGACGGGCACTTTGCCCTGCCGCCAGCGCGGCCTTCCGTTCAGCCCCCAACCGGAGCACCCTGTTCGGGATGGGGTTCATATAGACGAAGACGGCGGCAGCGCAAGCCTTTTGCTGTGGTGCGGGCGACGCCCCGTCCTTGACACTCCGTCGCAATGTCATGATCGTGCATCGCCCGGCGGGCGGTGAAAATGGAGTCTGGCAGGCGGAAGATGACGGTTGCGTTGACATTTCCGGGGCAGGGCAGTCAGCAGGTCGGCATGGGCCAGGCCCTGGCCGAGGCGTTCGTCCCGGCGCGCGAGGTGTTCGAGGAGGTGGACGAGGCCCTGTCCCAGCACCTGTCCCGCATCATGTGGGAAGGGCCGCCGGAGGACCTGACGTTGACGGAAAACGCCCAGCCGGCGTTGATGGCGGTCGGCATGGCGGTGTTCCGGGTGCTGGAGCGCGAATGCGGCCTCGACATGGCGAAGGTTGGCTTCGTCGCCGGTCACTCGCTCGGCGAGTACTCCGCGCTCGCTGCCGCCGGCACCTTCTCGCTTGCCGACGCCGCGCGCCTTCTGAAGCTGCGCGGGCGGGCCATGCAGCAGGCGGTGCCCGTGGGCGAAGGTGCGATGGCAGCACTGCTCGGGCTCGACCTCGCCGAGGCGGCGCAGGTCGCCGAGGAGGCTGCGGGCGGCGGCGAGGTATGCCAGCCGGCCAACGACAACGCGCCCGGCCAGGTCGTCGTCAGCGGCCACAGGGAAGCGGTGGAACGCGCCATCGAGATTGCGAAGGAAAAGGGCGCCAGGCGGGCGATCCTGTTGCCGGTGAGCGCACCCTTTCATTGCGCGCTGATGCAGCCGGCGGCCGACGCCATGGCCGAGGCGCTGGCCGAGGCCGAGATGCGTGATCCGGCGGTGCCGCTGGTGGCCAACGTGACGGCGGCGCCGGTGACCGACGCGGCGGCGATCCGCGACGGGCTGGTCGAGCAGGTGACGGCGATGGTGCGCTGGCGCGAGTCGGTGGCATACATGGCCGGCGAGGGGATCGGACGGATGCTGGAACTCGGCCCCGGCCGTGTACTGAGCGGGCTTGCCAGGCGAATCGCGCCCGACGTCGAGGCGATCGCCGTCGGTACGCCCGAGGATATCGAGGCCGTTGCCGATCGGCTTTGAGATGGCAACCGGGAGAGGAGAGGCCGGGACATGTTCGATCTGTCGGGCAAGACGGCGCTGGTGACGGGCGCCAGCGGTGGTATCGGCGCCGCGATCGCCAGGGCGCTGTACGGGCAGGGCGCCGCGGTCGCCCTCTCCGGCACCAGGGTGGAGGCCCTGGAGGCGCTTTCGCAGGAACTGTCGGGCGCGCCGGTGTTGCCGTGCGATCTTGCCGATCGCAGCGCGACCGACGCCCTCGTTCCGAAGGCCGAAGAGGCGCTTGGCGGCGTCGACATCCTGGTGAACAACGCCGGCCTCACCCGCGACAACCTGTTCCTGCGCATGAAGGACGAGGAGTGGGATCAGGTGATCGCGGTCAATCTCACCGCGGGCTTCCGGCTTGCCCGCGCCGCACTGCGCGGCATGATGAAGCGCCGCTTCGGCCGAATCATCGGCGTCGGCTCGGTCGTCGGCCACACCGGCAATCCCGGCCAGGCGAACTATGCCGCATCGAAGGCCGGCCTCGTCGGCATGACCAAGGCGCTCGCCCACGAGGTCGCCTCGCGCGGGATCACGGTCAATGCCGTGTCGCCCGGCTTCATCGAGACGCCGATGACCGACGCGCTCGACGAAAGGCAGCGCCAGGCGATCCTCGCCACCATTCCCGCCGGGCGCCTCGGCGCCCCCGCCGAAGTGGCTGCCGCGGTGGTCTATCTGGCAAGCGACGAGGCCGCATACATGACCGGCCAGACCCTTCACCTGAACGGCGGAATGGCCATGATCTGAGCAATTTTGCCGCCGCACCCGAAGTCTGGCAAACGCAGATGAACTGTGTTAGGTAGCGCGCCAGTTTCTTCGGCCCGGGTGCGGTTTCAGGGTCGAGCCCGCAAAGAGGGGCGACTCTCCGGCACGTCACATTCCTGTTGACTTGTGACCTGCCCCCCAATCACACATTGCCGGGAAGGCTGTATCAGAGGATTGCGATATGAGCGATGTTGCGGATCGGGTAAAGAAGATCGTTGTGGAGCACCTGGGGGTCGAGGCCGACAAGGTCAGCCCCGAGGCGAGCTTCATTGACGACCTTGGGGCGGACAGCCTGGATACCGTCGAGCTCGTGATGGCATTCGAGGAAGAGTTTAGTATCGAAATTCCCGACGATGCCGCCGAGACGATCCAGACGGTCGGAGACGCGATCAAGTTCATCGAAGCCAACGCTTCTTCCTGACCGGTTCCACCTTCCTCGATCCGCGCGCGGCAGGATCATTGCAGATCAGGCACTCGGGGGTTTGGCGCGACCGTGGTGACGCGACCATGATGCACCTCTTGTGCCGCTGACGAGGTGCGAATGCGTAGAGTCGTCATCACTGGCCTGGGCATGGTTTCGCCTCTCGCCTCCGGTGTCGAAGCGACCTGGCGGCGGTTGCTCGAATCGCGGTCCGGCGCGGCCCGCATCGAAAACTTCGACGTGTCAGACCTGGCGGCACAGATCGCCTGCCAGGTTCCCCGCGGCGATGGCTCCGACGGCACCTTCAATCCCGACGACTGGATGGAGCCCAAGGAGCAGCGCAAGGTCGACGACTTCATTCTCTACGCGGTTGCCGCGGCGGCCCAGGCGGTCGAGGATTCGGGCTGGAAGCCGGAAGACTACGAGGATCAGATCCGCACCGGCGTCCTGATCGGGTCGGGAATCGGGGGTCTGATCGGCATCGAGCAGACATCGCTGCTGCTGGCCGAACGCGGCCCGCGGCGCGTCAGCCCGTTCTTCATCCCCGGCCGCCTGATCAACCTGGCGTCCGGCTACGTCTCCATCCGCTACGGCTTCAAGGGACCGAATCACGCCGTGGTGACCGCCTGTTCGACGGGCGCCCATGCCATCGGTGACGCGTCGCGGATGATCGCCCTCGGCGATGCCGACGTCATGGTGGCGGGCGGCACCGAGGCCGCCGTCTCGCGGCTCGGCATCGCCGGCTTCGTCGCCTGCAAGGCGCTGTCCACGAACTTCAATGACGAGCCGGAACGCGCCTCGCGGCCGTATGACCGCGACCGCGATGGCTTCGTCATGGGCGAGGGAGCGGGCGCGGTCGTGCTCGAGGAGCTCGAGCACGCCAAGGCCCGCGGCGCGCGGATCTACGCCGAGGTGATCGGCTACGGAATGTCCGGCGACGCCTACCACATCACCGCGCCCGCCGAGGACGGCGACGGGGCGTACCGGTCGATGCAGGCGGCGATCAGGAACGCCGGCATCTCGGTGACCGACATCGACTACATCAACGCCCACGGGACCTCGACGCCGCTCGGCGACGAGATCGAGCTACGCGCCGTCGAGCGCCTGTTCGACAAGCCGTCGAACAGCCTGTCGATGTCGTCCACCAAGTCGGCGATCGGCCATCTCCTGGGCGCCGCCGGCGCGGTCGAGGCGATCTTCTGCGTGCTCGCCATCCGCGACGGCGTCGCCCCGCCGACGCTCAATCTCGACAATCCTTCGGTCGACAGCTGGATCGACCTCGTTCCCCACAAGCCGCGCAAGCGCGAGATCAACACCGTCCTTTCCAATTCGTTCGGCTTTGGCGGCACCAACGCGTCGTTGATCTTCCGCGCGGTGGATGGATAACCTCGACGGCGCGGAGCGCGTGGCGGTGGCCCACTGCCGCACGATCGCCAGAATCGTCGTGGTGGATATGGCGTGATGCGTCGCCTCGGAGGACTGCTGACCGGCCTGTTCCTGCTGACGTTCCTGCTCGTGGTGGCGGTGGGAGCGGTCATCCTGTTTTTGCAGACGCGGTTCGAGGCGCCGGGGCCGCTGACCGAGGACCGGGTGATCCTCGTCGAGCCGGGCCGCGGCATGAGCGGCATTGCCAGGCAGCTCGAGGACGAAGGCATCGTCTCCGACCAGCGCATCTTCATGCTCGGTGTGCTGGCCCACCGACAGAACGGCAACCTCAAGGCCGGCGAATACGAGATCGCCGCCCACGCCAGCATGAAGCGGGTGATGAACACGCTGGTCGCCGGCAAGTCGATCCAGCACCGGCTGACCATCCCCGAGGGGCTGACCACCGAGCAGATCCTCGCCCGGATCGAGGCCCATCCCGCGCTCGAGGGCGAGATCGTCGACCGGCCGCCGGAAGGCTCGCTCCTGCCCGACACCTATCTGTTCACCCGCGGGGTGACACGCCAGGAAATCGTCGACCGGATGCGCGCCGCCCAGCGCGCCGTGTTGCGGGAACTGTGGGCGAAGCGGTCGCGCTCGCTGCCGCTGGCGACGCCGGAGGAGGCGGTCATCCTTGCCTCGATCGTCGAGAAGGAAACCTCGGTTCCCGAGGAACGGGCCCGCGTCGCCGCCGTGTTCGTCAACCGCCTCAAGCGGCGGATGCGCCTGCAGTCGGATCCGACCATCATCTACGGCATCGTCGGGCCGAAGGGCGCGCTCGGCCGGCCGCTGACCAAGGCCGACATCGCCACCCACACGCCCTACAACACCTACCGGATCGACGGCCTGCCGCCGACGCCGATCGCGAACCCCGGCCGCGACGCGCTGGCCGCGACGCTGGCGCCCGAGGACACCGACGCGCTCTACTTCGTCGCCGACGGCTCCGGCGGCCACGCCTTCGCGACGACGCTCAGCGAGCACAACGCCAACGTCGGAAAGTGGCGGGTCATCGAGCGGGCGCGCCGCGAAGCCCGGGCCGCGGCCGAAGCCGACGACGGCGCCGGCGAGGGCGGGGAAGCGGAGGCCGAAGCGCCCGCCGCGTCCGATGATGCCGCCACCGAACCGGCGACAGACGCCGAGCCCCTGTCGGCCGATGGGGCCGAGGGCGACGCGGCAGCCGGTGACGACAGCACGACCGACGCTGCGGCGCCGGCCGGTTCGGCCACGGAGGACGATGACCGGACGGCGGGCGAGCCGCCCGCCGCCGGCAACGCCGGCGACACCGTCGGCGACGCCCCTGCGGACGGCCTCGCCGACACCATTCCCGACGCGGCCCCGGCCCCCGGAGAGACCGGATCCGACTCCACCGACGCCACGACGCCGGTGCCGCAGGACAAGCCGAAGCCGGCCGCCGGCGACAGCGCCGGCAGTGACACCGGCAGTGGCTCCGGCGACGAGGCGGCGACACCGGCGGCGGCTTCCCGGCGGCAGCCGGCGACGGGGGCGGCGGCGGTGCCGATCCCGCGCCCGCGGCCGCCGCGGCCGACCCGGTCGGGGGCCACCGGGTCCGGCGGCGAACTGGAACGCGTGGCGCTGCCGGCAATCGCGGCCGACTGACGGTAACGGACCAGCGATACGCCATGCCTGCCATGCCTGCGCCGCGCATCGGGCTTTTCTCCGGCCGCGACGCCTTCTAGACTGCGGCCGGCGGGGCGATTCTCCCGTTGCCGAATTTGCGCGCGATTCCATGACCTTATCCAGCATGACCGGCTTTGCGACCGCCCGCGGCGAGGGCAACGGGATCCGTTGGCAGTGGGAGATCAAGACGGTCAATGGGCGCGGCCTCGACATCCGCTGCCGGCTGGCCCCGGGCTACGAGAGTCTCGAGCCGGAAGTGCGCGCGAGGGTCGGCCGCCGCATCGCCCGCGGTTCCTGCCACATGACGCTGCAGGTCCGCGGCGACCAGGCGGAGACGACGCTTCAGCTCAACGAGCAGGCGCTTGACCAGGTGCTGGCGGCGATCGACCGGCTCGCCGGCCGGATCGATGCCCCGCCGCCGCGGATCGAGAACATTCTCGCCATCAAGGGCGTCCTCGAGCCGCGCGAGCCGGACGAGACGGAAGAGGTCGCTGCCGCCCGCACCGAGGACCTGCTGGACGGGCTCGAACGGGCGCTGGCGGAGCTCGATCGCTCGCGGCGGGCCGAAGGCGGGCGCCTTGCGGCGGTCATCGCCGACCAGCTGCAACGGATCGAGGACCTGGTCGTCGAGGCGCGCGACTGCCCGGCCCGCACCCCCGATGCGATCAGGAGCCGCCTTGCGGAGCAGGTGCGCAGGCTCATGGACACCGGCGCCGAACTGTCCGAGGAACGGCTCCACCAGGAGGCGGCACTCATCGCCACCCGGGCCGACATCCAGGAAGAACTGGATCGGCTGTTCGGCCACATCGAGGCCGCTCGCGGGCTGCTTGAAGAATCAGCCCCGGTCGGCCGCCGGCTGGACTTCCTGAGCCAGGAGCTGAACCGCGAGGCGAATACCCTGTGCGCCAAGGCCAACGACGCGGCGCTGAGCGCCATCGGCCTGAACCTCAAGGCGGTGATCGATCAGATGCGTGAGCAGGTGCAGAATGTCGAATGAAGCCGCACCGGTCGTCGCCATTGACCGGCGCGGCCTCGCCCTCGTCCTGTCGTCGCCTTCGGGGGCGGGCAAGACGACGCTGGCCCGCCGGCTGCTGGCTTCGGACCGGCGGATCTCGATGTCGGTTTCGGTCACCACCCGCCCGCCACGCCCCGGCGAGGTCCACGGCTCTGACTATTTCTTCGTCAGCGACGACGAGTTCGAGCGGATGCGCGACGCCGGTGACCTTCTCGAATGGGCGCAGGTGTTCGGCCATCGCTACGGAACGCCCCGCGAGCCGGTTGAGGCGGCGCTCGGCAAGGGCAACGACGTGCTGTTCGACATCGACTGGCAGGGCACCCAGCAACTCGCCGATGCCATGGCCGGCGACCTGGTGCGGGTGTTCCTGTTGCCGCCCAGCGCCGAGGAACTGCGGCAGCGCCTGCTGCGGCGCGCCCAGGACCCGCCGGGGATCGTCGCCCGCAGGATGGCGGAGGCCGCCAGCGAGATCAGCCACTGGGCGGAATACGACTACGTGCTCGTCAATGACGACATCAACCGCTGCGTGGGCGAGGTGTCGGCCATCCTGCAGGCCGAACGCCTGCGCCGTACCCGGCGCGTCGGTCTCGTCGAGTTCGTGCGCCGGTTGCAGGAGGACCTCGGCCCGCGATAGGCTCGGCGTGATCACGCAAGGTACGCCGATGCCGGGACGGATGCGAACTGCAGGGTTGGCGCTGGCTTTCGCGGCGACGGCCGCATGGAGCGTCTCTGCCGGCGAGGTGCTGTCGGTGCGCGACGACTTCGAGCCGCCGGAACTGGACCGCTCGAAATGGGCGACCTTCCAGGCCCGCCCCGACAGCTACCGGATCGACCGGACCATCGTGGCGCAGGGCGAGGGCGCACTGGCGATAACCGTCGAACCGCACGACATCGGCTGCGAAGGCGCCTGCCAGCGAAACGAGATCCGCATCGCCAACGAGCTGCGTGTGCCGTTCGGCACCGACACCTGGTATGCGTTCAGCTTCCGCATCGAAGGCGACGTGCCGCGATTCGGCAGCCGGCGCTGGGTCATCGGCCAGTGGAAGGAAGACACCGACCGCAGCCCGTTCGTGGCCCAGCGCTACGACAACGGCGTCTTCCACATCACCGTGCAGGACGGCGAGTGCCGCCGTGTCATAGCCGCCGCGGAAGGCGACTACGAGCGCCTGGAAGCGTTCTTCCTGAGCGGGACCCTTCCCGGCAGCCCGTTCTTTTCCGCCAACCGGCGCTCCGTCGACGGCCTGACCTTCGTCGGCGATCCGCAACACTACGACTGCGTGGCCGACCTGACCCTCGAACTGGGCGACTCTGCCGTTCTCCCCGACCCGTACGGCCGCTGGGTCCGCATGGTCTATCACATTCGCGGTGGCCTCGACGGGCAGGGGCTGGTGGAGGTCTGGGCCGACGGGCGGTTCATCGTCCGGGTCCGCGGATCGATCGGCCATGCCGAGAAGTACGGGCCGAGCCAGTACTTCAAGATCGGCATGTACCGCGATCCGATGCCGGGTACCGCGACGGTCTATTTCGATGCCTTCCGGCGCGGCGCAAGCCGGGCCGAGGTGGAGATGCCGTGACGGCGCGCTGCAGGAGCGCGCCGGTCAGGGGGTGAGGACCACCCGTCCGAGCACGCGGCCGGCGCGCAAGTCGTTGAGCGCCTGGTCGGCGGCGGCGAGCGGCCTCAGTTCGACCGGGATCGGTGCGATCCGGCCCGAGCGCACGAGATCGAGCATCTCGCGGGCATCGGTCAGCGAACCGACGAAGGTGCCGACGATCCCGATCGCGCGCAGCGGAAACATCGGGATCGGCATCGACAGGCGACCGCCCATGAGGCCGGCAACCACCGCCGTGCCGCCTTTCCGCAGCGCTCCCTGGGCGAACGCGAGCGACGATTCGGCGCCGACGAAGTCGAGTGCCGCGGCAACGCCGCCGCCTGTTGCCTTGAGGGTGGTCTTGCGCGCGGTCTCGTCCGCGGGATCCAGCGCCAGCGCCGCGCCGAGTTCCATTGCCTTTTCCCGCTTGGCGGCGTCGACATCGGCCACCAGCACGTCACCACCGTACAGCGCCTTGGCGAACTGCAGCGCCATCATTCCCACGCCGCCGAGGCCGACGACGAGCAGCGGGCCGTCGCCGGCGCGGTCGAGCACCTTCCTGAGCGCGCCGTAGGCGGTGAGGCCGGAGCACATGTAGCTTCCCGCAAGCTGCGGATCGATACCGCTTGCGTCGAGCAGGTAGCGCGGGTGGGGGACGACGACGTGCGTCGCGTAACCGCCGTCAACCGTGATGCCGAGGTGGCGGGTGACGGTGCACAGGTGTTCGTCGCCGCGCCGGCAGACCCCGCAGCTGCCGCAGCCGGCCCACGGGTACACGGCGAAGTGGCCGCCAATCTCGACGCCGTCGGCTTCCGGTCCGACGGCCTCGACGACGCCGGCGATCTCGTGGCCGAGCGTGAACGGCAGCTCGCGTCCGCCGCGCACGTCGAGCTGCTTGCCGTCGCCGAGATCGAAATAGCCGTCATGCATGTGGATGTCGCTGTGACACACGCCGCAGTGGCTCACCCGCACCAGGACCTCGGTCCCGGACGGGACCGGCGTCGGTGCCTCCGTCTCCTCCAGCGGTGCGCCGTAGGCTGTCATCGACTGACGTTTCATGTGCCGGATCCCTCCCGCTTGCTGTCTGCCTCGCAGGCGTCCGCGAGTGCCGCCGCAAGACGGCAGAAGCCTGCGACATCGATCTCCTCGGCCCGATGATCGCCCGAAATGCCTGCCTGCTCCAGCAGTCTCTCCGGATCTGCCGTGACCCCCTTGAGGCTGGTGCGCAGCATCTTGCGCCGTTGACCGAACGCGGCCGCCGTGACCCGCTCCAGATACCGGATGTCGCATGCGGGCTCGGGCACCGGTACGGGCACCAGCTGCACCAGTGTCGAGGTCACCTTGGGTGGCGGCGTGAACGCGCGGCGGTCGACGTCGAACAGCGGTTTCACCGTGGTGCGCCACCGCGCGATGATGCTCAGCCGGCCGTAGGTCTTGCTTCCCGGCGGCGCCGTAAGCCTGTCCGCCACCTCCTTCTGGAACATGAGGGTCATGCTTGCGTACCACGGCGGCCACGGTTCGGTTTTCAGCCAGCCCACCAGGAGCGGGGTAGCGATGTTGTAGGGAAGGTTGGAGACGATCTTGGCCGGCGGTTCCGCGATCGCAGCGAAATCGACCGTGAGCGCGTCCTGCTCGACGATGACGAGCCGGCCGGGGTAGGCGGCAGCGATCTCCTCCAACGCCGCGATGCACCGGCAATCCTTTTCGATGGCGACGATCCGCCCGGCGCCTTCCTCCAGCAGCGACCGGGTGAGCCCGCCGGGACCGGGGCCCACTTCCACGATCACGTGGCCTTCCAGCGGCGCGGCGGCGCGGGCAATCCGCCGGGTCAGGTTGAGATCGAGCAGGAAGTTCTGGCCGAGACCCTTGCGGGCGGAAAGACCGTGGCGCGCGATCACCTCCCGCAGAGGCGGCAGCGCAGCACTCAAGCCGCGGCCCTGCGCGCGGCGGCCTCGAGCCGGGCCATGCGGTCGGTCAGCCTGAGCGCTGCGATGAGGCTCGACGGGTCGGCAATGTTGCCGCCGGCGATGTCGAGTGCGGTGCCGTGATCGGGCGAGGTGCGCACGAACGGCAGGCCGAGCGTGCAGTTGACGCCGTCGGCGAAGCCCAGCGTCTTGATCGGTATCAGCGCCTGGTCGTGGTACATGCAGATGGCGGCATCGTAGCGCCGCCGGGCGCCGCTGTGGAACATGGTGTCTGCCGGCAGCGGCCCGCTCACATCAACCCCCTCGGCGCGCAGTGCCGCGACTGCCGGCGCAATGATCTCCAGGTCCTCGGAGCCAAGAGCACCGGCCTCGCCGGCGTGCGGGTTGAGCCCAGCCACGGCGAGCCGCGGACGGGCGATGCCGAAGCGGCTGCCGAGATCGCGCACCACGGTGCGGCAGGTGGCGACGATGCGGTCCGTGGTCAGCGCCGCCGGCACCTCGCGCAGCGGGATATGGATGGTGACCGGAACGGCGCGCAGCCCGGGGGCAACCAGCATCATGACCGGCTGCACCGGATCACCGGCGCGGCCGACGAGCTCGGCCAGGTATTCGGTGTGGCCGGGATGGGCGAAGCCGGCGGAGTAGAGGGCGGCCTTGTGGATCGGATTGGTAACGATGCCGCAGACCTCGTGGCCAAGCGCAAGCTCCACCGCGGTGTCGATCGCGGCCAGTACCGCCGCCGCATTCGCGCGCGATGGCCGGCCGGGGACCGCCGCTTCCTCCAGCTCCAGCGCAAGAACCGGAATGCCGTCGGCAAACGTCGCGTGGGCCTCGGCTGCGCTCCGGACGGTCTTCACGGGTGCGTTGAAGCCGAGGCGATCGGCCTCCGCGGCAAGCTGCCGGGGGTCGCCGATGTAGACGAACGGCGAGAGATGGTTCTCCCTGCGGTGTGCCCAGGCCTTGACGGTGATTTCCGGCCCGATGCCCGCGGGTTCCCCCATCGTCAAGGCAAGCGGACCATGCGGAAGCGAAGGTGGAGATCCGGCCACGGCGTCTCAGCCCGAGGCGTCACGGTACTCCACGATCGCGTCGCGCCGCAGATCGTTGAGGAAACGCTGGCCGATCATCTCGTAGCGCTCGTTGATCAGCATCGATTCGACCTGCTCGCGCTCGAGCGGCGGCGGCTCGTTCTGCCGTCGCGCGCAGTAGGCAACGAGTTCGATGCCGGCCGGTGACCGGCTCGGCCCGATGACGTTGCCGGGCCCGGCCTTGTCGAGAAGCTCCTTCAGCTTGCCCGGTACGCTTGAGGCAGGGACAGGCACCTGCTTGCCGACTTTGACGTTGAACACATTGCGGGTGATCTTCGGCAGGCTGCTGCAGCCGTCGAACGCGGCCATGATCTGGCGCGCTTCCACGGCGCGCGCCATGACCAGTTCGCGCGAGGCGTTCTGTTCCGTCGGCAGCACGATCTGCTGGAGCACGTACAGCCTTTCCGCCATCTTCGCCCGCTCCTTCGAGAGCTCCTCGAAGCGGCGATCCACGTGCGCGGGATCGAGCTGGATCTGTTGCTGGTAACGCGCACGGACGATGCGGCCCCACGCCAGCGACGCGGCCATCTTCGCCTTGACCGTCTTCATGTCGACGCCGTTCTGCCTGAGCCGCTGCGTCAGGCCATCGACAGTCGTCCCCATCCGCTCGGCCATCTTCTCGATCGTCGACTGAAGCTCCTCCTCGCTTGCCGCTGCACCCAGCCGCGCCGCCTCCTGGCGCTTGAGGGCGTCATCGACCAGTTCCTGGAGGCTCGCCTTGCGGCGTTCGGCCGCCGAGCCGTGGCTGTCCCCCATGGCCTGGTTGAGCTTCATCCGCTGGACCACGTCGAACTCCGAGATCGGCTCGTCGTTCACCGTGGCGACGATACGCATCGTGTCCTGTGCCGCGGCGGGTGCGCTGAGCCAGGTGCCGCCCGTAATCAGTGCCGCCAGCATGGCAAACGCCGCGGCGGCCAGCGCGGCGGAATCACATCGGTATCTGCGTGGCATTCCGGAAGGATATCGGAAAACAGTTGGTCCTGACATCGATCTATCGTGTGCGTCTTCCTGTTCGGTGCCGATAAGGTCCGGGTCAGTCCAGCGGGGTACCGACGCCGGTATCGGCCAGGGTCTTGAGGTGGAACATCACGAACACCGACCGATCGGTATCGATATCGCGGTCGTTCGTGAAATCTTCCCTGTAGGTGATCTCCATTGCGAAGCAGTCGCAATCGAAACCGATGCCCACCAGATTCCGCAGCTGGCGATCCTCTTCGATGTCGTAGCGGGTGCCCCCGAAGATTCGCCAGCCGCGCCCCAGATCAACCGACACCAGCGCATCGATCTGCTCTTCCGCCGTCAACCGGCCGTAACGGGGCGCAGCTTCAACATCGGTATAGTTTACGGCAGCACTAAGGCGGTGAAAGCGGCCGACCGCGCCGAGGTCGTGCCGTTCAAGGTCGAGCGTGTCCTCGTCGAACCGCATGGTCGACGACAGCAGCAGGTCCTCGTGCAGCTGGACCGCGACCGAGGTGACGAAGTCGGACCGGTCGGTGTCGAGACCGGACCCCGGCTCAAAGCTGTTCTTGCCGGCCAGGTGGAACGACTCGCCGGCGCTGAAGCGGGCAAACCGGCCGCCATCGAACAGCATGGTGTAGTTCACGCCGACATTGGCGCGGGTGCCGCCTTCGTAGCGGTCGATGCCGGTGAACTTGTCGTCGAGGAACAGGTTGGTCGGGTCAAACTCGAGGACGATGCTGTCCTCGTTGGCGATTCGCGACAGGTCGGTCTCGTTGGTTGCGGCGATGACCTGGGCCACCGGTTCGATGATGTGCTGGACCGACTGGCCGTAGCTCACGAACGGCCAACGCACGTCGAGGCCGGCCTTGGGCAGCAGCCGTGCCACGGTATCGCTGTCGTCGGCCACGCCGGGCAGGTTGTCGGCGGTGTAGAGATCGCCGCGCAGGTGCGCGAACGGCGTTATCACCTGGCCGTAGCCATTCACCATCCGGTTCTTCCAGTGGAGGTCGGATACCACGCGCGTCGAATCGGTGCCGTCGACGCGCACGATGTTGAAGTGCTTGGTGTCGATGCCGAGCTGGCCGCCAAGCACCGGGTCGGTGAACGTGTAGCTGTGGAACGCGTAGGGAAGGGCCTGCGGCATGAGGTCGTTGTCGTCGTCCTTGAGCAGACCCTTGAAGTGGTAGGCGCGCGCGGTGAAGTAGTTCCGCCCCTCCAGCCCGGTGAGATAGAGCTGGCTCACGATGTCGGTGCGGTCATCGACCTTGTAGCGCCTGAGGAAGGTGTCATCGGTCGTCAGCGTGCCGTCCCAGCCCCAGACCCAGTTGTCGGTAATGTCGAATTCGCCGATGCTGCGCACGCCACCGCGGAACCGCCTGTCGCCGGGCGGCGCCTGCCGGTCGAGCTGGTAGATGCCGGCGCCCGAGATCGAGTACTCGCCGTTTTCCAGCCGGTGGCGCCACTCACCCTTCAGCAACGGTCCCTGTTCGGAGGTGATCACCGGACTGAAGGTGAAGTCCTTGTTCGGAGCGATGTTCCAGTAGTACGGCACCTCGACGCCGAAGCCGAACTCATCCGACGCGACGAAGCGCGGGATCAGGAAGCCGCTCTTGCGCCTGACCGAAGGGTCGGGGTGCGAGAACCTGGGCAGCCGGACGATCGGCCGGCCGAAGATCTCGAACGTGGCGTCCTCGTGGTAGATCGTCGCCTCGTCCTCGACGTGGGTGACCTTGCGCGACCTGATCTGCCACAGCGGCACGCCGTTCTCGTCGACGCAGCGCCTGCACCGCGTGTAGATCACGTCGTGAAAGATGTTGACGTTGCCCTCGTGGCGCTCGCCGCTTTCGGCGAGGATCTGGGCCTCGTTGGTGAGATAGACGGTCAGCGCCCGCACGAATCCCTCGCGGAAGTGGTTCGAGAGGGTGATGTGTTCACTTTCGACGACATTGCCGTTGGGCTCGACCAGACGCACGTTCCCGGTCGCCGTCAGGGTGTCGGCGCGCGCGTTGTAGGTCACCTCGTCGGCGGTTACCACGTACGGGCCGTAGTTGATCTGGACCTGGCCGCGGGCCGCCGCGGTTCCGGTCGTGCGGTCGTAATGCATGGTGTCGGCGACGAGCCGCAGCGGTTCGTCCGGTCCCGGAGCCTCGATGTGCGGGCGTGGCGCGCGCGACGCGGTCGGGTCCTTCGGCCGCAGCATTTCCATCAGCGTGATGGTCGGCGGGATCTTGCTGGCGGCGGCGGATGCCCGCGTCGTCGGGCCATCGCCGAGCAGCCAGACGCCCGTGAGCCCGAGGCCAAGCGCGATTGCGACGGCCACGCGCCTCCCGTTCCGGGAAACCGCCAGAAGCCGCCCGGTTCGCACGAGTTGCCTCGCGACGTTGCTGGTGGCCGCGCGTTTCCTCAGTACGTCCCCCTCGTTACCGTTACCGCCCAGCGCCTTTTGGCGCGTGTTGTATTCTCCTCGACCGGCCGCCCGCGCGGCCGGCATCCGCCCGATGCACTGGCGAGGCTGTTCGGTGTCGCGGACCCCCAACCCGCTTCGCCGCCGCGCCAGGGCAGACGCAACAGCAGACTCTCGCACGCGCTCCTTTTAGCCCGCGATGGCACCGGTATGCCAGCGGATTCCATCGTCATTACAGTTGTTTGACAAGTCGTTGATGTGGCGCAGGGTGCTGATCGGGCGGCGTGCGCACCTCTCCGAGGGACCGGTCCGCGTGCCGTGACCTGGCGCAGTCGCCGGGCGGCTGCGGCTTGAAGGGGCCGGTCACAGACGATAATAGACCGATGACAGGCGCCGCGGCACCGCCGACCGACGGTGCCGGAAGGTCTCTGCCGCACAGGAGCACGCATGAAATTCACCTTTTCCCGCCTCTCCACCCCGAAGTCCGGTGTCCTCGCCATCACCGCGACCGAGGGCGGCGAACTCGGAAGCTTCGGCCGCGCCGTGGACGAGGAGACCGGCGGCCACATCTCGCGTGCAATCAAGGCGGCGCAGTTCGAGGCGAAGCTCGAGAAGCTGCTCGATATCGTGGCGCCGCACGGGCTCGGCGTCAGCCGCGTGGTCGTGGCCGGGCTCGGCAAACCGGGCGAGCTCACCCTTGCTGACATCGACAGCGTCGGCGGTGCCATCGCCGGCAGCGCCATCGACGCCAAGGTGCAGGACCTGCACATCGCGGTCGACAGCCACGACGGCCTCGACATCGCCGCCGGCGATCTTGCCGCCCACCTGGCGCTCGGCGCCGGCCTGCGCGCATACGTGTTCGACAGGTACAAGACCATGAAGGAAGACAATGGCGGGTTGAAGCTCGGCCGCATCAACGTGCTCACCGGCGCTGCCCGACAGGCGCGGTCGGCCTTCGCCCCGTGCGAGGCGGTGATCGCGGGGGTCCACCTGGCTCGCGACCTGGTGAACGAGCCGGCCAACGTGCTTTACCCGGAGGAATTCGCAAACCGCTGCCGCGCCCTGACCAAGCTCGGCGTCAAGGTCGAGGTCCTGACGCCGAAGGAAATGGAGAAGCTCGGCATGCGGGCGCTGCTCGCCGTCGGCCAGGGCTCGGCGCGGCCGCCGCGCCTCGTCGTCATGACATGGCAGGGTCGCGGCAGAAATGACAAGCCGGTGGCGTTCATCGGCAAGGGCGTCACCTTCGACACAGGCGGCATCTCCCTCAAGCCCGGCGCCGGCATGGGCGACATGAAGGGCGACATGGCCGGGGCCGCGTGCGTGACCGGCCTGATGCATGCGCTTGCCGCCCGCAAGGCAAAGGTGAACGCCGTCGGCGTGATCGGCATCGTGGAGAACATGCCGGATGCCGCCGCGCAGCGACCGGGCGACATCGTCACCTCGATGTCGGGCCAGACCATCGAGGTGCTGAACACCGATGCCGAGGGCCGTCTCGTGCTGGCCGACGCGCTGTGGTACACGCAGGACCGGTTCAAGCCGCAGTTCATGATCAACCTGGCGACCCTGACCGGTGCCATTCTGGTCGCACTCGGCAAGGAATATGCCGGCGCCTTCTCCAACAACGACGAGCTGTGTTCGAGGCTGATCGCGGCGGGGCTCGCCACCGGCGACAAGGTGTGGCGCATGCCGCTCGCCAAGGCCTACGACAAGCTGATCGACACGCCGAACGCCGACATGAAGAACATCGGCGGCCGCGACGCCGGTTCGATCACTGCGGCACAGTTCCTCCAGCGCTTCGTCAATGACGTGCCGTGGGTGCACATCGATATCGCCGGCACCGCGATGAACTCGCCCAAGACGGCCATCAACCAGAGCTGGGGGTCGGGCTACGGCGTGCGGCTGCTGGACCGGCTGGTGGCCGACCACTACGAGGGTTGAGCCTGTCGCAAAGGGTGGCGCGATGACCGAGGTCCTGTTCTACCACCTCGAACGCCGGCCGCTCGAAAGCGTGCTGCCCGTGCTCCTGGAAAAGAGCCTCGAACGGGGCTGGAGGGTGGTCGTCGAGGCCGGCAGCGAGGAACGGGTGGAGGCGCTCGACCGGCTGCTGTGGACCTACTCGGAAGCGTCGTTCCTGCCGCACGGCACCGCCGCCGACGGTAATGCCGACCGGCAGCCCATCTGGCTTACCGCGGCGCCGGACAATCCGAACGGGGCGGCGGTTCGGTTCCTCGTCGATGGCGCCCGGATAGCCGACGTGTCGGGTTACGAACGGATCGTCTACCTGTTCGACGGCCGCGATCCCGAGGCGGTGACCCGGGCGCGGGAGGACTGGACCCGGTGCAAGGCTGGCGGCCACGACACCACATACTGGCAGCAGAGCGACCGCGGCAGCTGGGAGAAGCGAGCCTGAAAACGAATCGTGGATCAACGACTTTTCGAAGGTTCGAACGCGCGCCCGCGCCCCTTCGTCGCCCCTCGGGTGCCAGGGCGCGGCGAGTATGGTAGGAGGACAGCATGGACGTGCTCCTGGTCGTGGACGTGCAGAACGACTTCTGCCCCGGCGGCAGCCTCGCGGTTCCGGACGGCGACGCCGTGGTGCCGCTGATCAACCGGCTGGGGCAGCGGTTCGAGCACATGGTGTGTACCCAGGACTGGCATGTCGCCGGTCACAGTTCGTTTGCGTCCTCGCATCCGGGCCGCGCCCCGTTCGAGGTCATCCAGGCCACCTACGGAGAGCAGGTCCTGTGGCCCGACCACTGCATCCAGGCCACCAGCGGCGCCGACTTCCATCCCGGCCTCGACACCGCCAAGGCGGAACTGATCCTGCGCAAGGGGTTCCAGCGTGAGGTCGACTCCTATTCGGCGTTCTACGACAACGACCACCGGACGGCGACCGGGCTCGCCGGCTACCTGCGCGAGCGCGGCGTGGACCGCATCTTCATCTGCGGCCTTGCCACCGACTTCTGCGTCAAGTGGTCGGCGCTCGACGCGCGCCGGGAAGGCTTCGAGGTGACGGTGATCGCCGATGCCTGCCGGGCGATCGACATCAACGGCAGCCTCGACCAGGCGATGGCCGAGATGCGCGAGGCCGGCGTGCGCTTCGTCGATCACCGTGAGGCCGTCATCGAGTTCTGACGGGCTGGCCCCGCGCCGGCACGGTCGGCCGGGTCACCGGATGGTCGAGAAGTCGCCGTGGCGGCCGAGGCCGTCGCGGAACCGCGCCGCACCGGCGATGCCGTCCTCGCGCAGTGCCTCCTGGCCGTTGTACCATTCCTGGATCACCGCCTCGCGGACCGGCAGACCGTGCTGGCGGATCGCCGAGCGCCGGTCGGCGCGCACGCAGACCTGCGGGAAGCGGGCGATGTTGTGGGCGATGTCCTCGGCCGCCTCGCGCGACGTGCCGTCGGGCACCACGTATTCGCAGAGGCCGATCCTGAGGCACTCGTCGGCCGGCACCTTGCGGCCGGTCAGGATGATCTCCAGCGCCCGGCCCTGGCCGACGATGCGCGGCAGCCGCACCGTGCCGCCGTCGATCAGCGGCACCCCCCAGCGGCGGCAATAGACGCCGAAGTAGGCGCTCTCCTCCATCACCCGGAAGTCGCACCACAGCCCGAGTTCCATGCCGCCGGCGACCGCGGGGCCGGCGATCGCCCCGATCACCGGCTTGTCCAGCTCCAGCCGGCTCGGGCCGAGCGGCCCGCGCGGGATGTCGCCGCCGTTGGAACCGTTCACCCTGTCGCGCGGAATGTCGAGCTCGGCGAGCGGATGTTCGCCTTCGAGCGTCGAGGCATACTTGAGATCCCAGCCGGCGCAGAAGGCGCCTCCTTCGCCCCAGAACACCGCAACCGAGGCCGCCGGATCGCGGTCGAACTCGAGGAAGGCCTCCGTCAGCGCATCGGCGCTGTCCGGGTCCATCGCGTTGCGCGCCTCGGGACGAGAATGAATCACCGTCCACACCGGTCCGTCCTTCTCGATCCGCACCGTCATGTCGTTCTCCTGGTTGTGAGGTGGCTTGCAGCGTGGAACTATACGGCGACGGTGCCGGTTGCAAAACCCGAGGAGAGCGCACTTGGCGGACCATGACGGACCACGCAGAGCCCTGATCGTCGGCGCCGGTGCCGGACTGAGCGCCGCCGTGGCCCGGAAGCTCCGCGCACGCGGCGCGGCGATCGCGCTGGCCGCCCGCAACACGGACAAGCTCGCCGGGCTGTGCCGCGAGCTGTCGGCGTCGGCGCATACCTGCAATGCGGCGAGCCACGACGACGTGAGCGCGCTGTTCACCGACCTCGACCGCGATTTCGGCGCGCCCGACTTCGTCCTCTACAACCCCAGCCACCGGGTCCAGGGACCGCTCGTCGAGCTCGATCCTGGCGAGGTGGAGAAGGCGTTGATGGTGACCGCCTTCGGCGGCTTCCTGGTCGCCCGGGAGGCTGTCCGGCGGATGCTGGAGGCGGGTGGCGGCGCGGTCTTCTTCACCGGCGCCTCGGCGAGCGTCAAGGGCTATCCGCGGTCGGCGCCGTTCGCGATGGGCAAGTTCGCCCTCCGCGGGCTCGCCCAGAGCATGGCGCGCGAGCTGCAGCCGCGCAACATCCATGTCGCCCATTTCGTCATCGACGGCGCGATCGAGAACCCGGCCCGCGCCCGCATGGCGCCGCCCGACAACCCGGACAGCCTGCTGAAGCCGGACGCCATCGCCGATACCATGATGGCGGTGCTCGACCAGCACCGCAGCGCCTGGTCGTGGGAGATCGAGCTGCGGCCCTGGGTCGAACGGTTCTGACCTGCCGCATTTTTTCGATCCGCGGACACACGGATCGCGCACACGGCGGCGGTCGCGTGCTAAGTTTCCCTCGCGGGCGTCGCCACCCGGCACGTGGCGATGCGAAAAGAGAGGGAGGTGCTGATGTGTGTTCCAGGGTGCCAGGAGGTGGTCATGCGCCGCCTCAGCCGGCGCAATCTGCTGAAGGGGACGATCGCCGGTGCCGCGGCCGCCGCGGCGGCCCCGGCCGTGACGGTGGCGACGCCGGTGCGGGCGAACGGCTTCCAGTCGGTGGTCGACCTTACCCACACCATGTGGCAGGAGTTCCCGACCTTCTTCGGCAAGCCGCAGCTCGAGATGGAGGTGCTCAACACCTTCTCCCAGCATGGCTTCAACATGAACCGGTGGCTGCTGGTGGAACACACCGGCACGCACCTCGACGCGCCGATCCACTTCTCGGCCGACCAGCCGGACGCGGCTGAGATCCCGGCCGAGCAGCTGGTCGTTCCGCTGGCGGTGGTCGATATCGCCGAGCGTGCGCAGGACGATGCCGACACCCAGCTCACGCCCGACGACCTCGCCGCATGGGAGGCCGAGCACGGCGAGCTGCAGCCCGGCGTCTGCGTCGCCATGCACAGCGGCTGGGACCGGTTCGTCACCACGCCCCGGTTCCGCAACGCCGACGACGACGGCGGCATGCACTTCCCGGGCTTCCACGTCGAGGCGGCGCAGATGCTGCTGGAGCGGGAGGCCGCGGGCATCGCCGTCGACACGCTGTCGCTCGACGCCGGCCAGTCGAAGGACTTCGCCACCCACTACGAATGGCTGCCGCAGAACCGCTGGGGGCTGGAGGCGGTCGCCAACCTGGGCGAGCTTCCCGCCTGGGGGGCGACCATCGTGGTCGGCGGGCCGAAGATCGCCGGCGCCCGCGGCGGGCCGTCGCGGGTGCTGGCGCTGGTGTGACATCGCGCGCCGGCGGTACCGGCAGGTCGGGCGGGAGATCCGGCGGAGCCGGCAGCGCCGGCGCCGCCCCGTAACGCGGTCAGCCGGTTTCCCGCTCGGCCAGTTCCAGCCGTTCGCTCGCCGCAAGCCAGGCGTCTTCGGTGCGCTGCAGCGCCCGCGCGATCTCGTTGCGCTCCCGCGCGAGGTCGCGCGCGCGGCCGGGCTCGCGCAGGTAGAGCTCGCCATCGGCGAGCGCGGCATCGATCGTGGCGATTTTCTGCTGCAGGCTCAACAACTTGCGGTCCAGTTCCTGAATCTCTTTCTTCAGTGGCCGCAACCGCTCCCGCTGTGCCGCCGCCTCCCGCCGCCGCTCCTGCCGCCCGCCGCCGGCTTCCCTGTCGCCGCGCCGCGCCCGCGGGCCGGTATCGGCGTCGTCCCTGTCACCCCGAAGCACCACCTCACGATACTCGTCGAGGTCGCCGTCGAACGGCCTGACCGTTCCGTCGGCGACCAGCCACAGGCGGTCGGCGACCGCCTCCATGAGATGCCGGTCGTGGCTGATCAGGATCACCGCGCCGGCATATTCGTTGAGCGCCCGGATCAGCGCCTCGCGGCTGTCGATGTCGAGGTGGTTGGTGGGCTCGTCGAGGATGAACAGGTTCGGCCCGTCGAACGATGACAGGCCCATCAGGAGCCGCGCCTTCTCGCCGCCGGACAGGTCCTTCGCGGCCGTCGCGGCGCGCTCCTCGCCGAACCCGAACCCGCCCAGCCTGGTGCGCCGGGCTGCCTCGTCGGAATCGGGCATCAGCCGGCGCATGTGGTCGAGCGGCGACATTTCGGGGGCGAGTTCCTCGAGCTGGTGCTGGGCGAAGTAACCCGCCCGGAAGCCCGGCGGCGTGACGATCCGGCCCGACTGCGGCGCGAGCCGCCCGGCGACCAACCGGGCGAACGTGGACTTGCCATTGCCGTTCGGGCCCAGCAGCCCGATCCGGTCGTCCGGATCGAGCCTGAGCGAAAGGCGGGTCAGGACCGGCCGGCCAGGTTCGTAGCCCGCCGCAACGTCCTCGAGCACGACGAGCGGCGGGCTGGGCAGCCGGTCCGGCGCCGGGAACCGGAACGGTGCGGTATGAGCCTCGACCAGGTCCGGCACCGGCTGCATGCGTTCGAGCGCCTTGATCCGGCTCTGGGCCTGCCGCGCCTTGCTCGCCTTGTAGCGGAACCGGTCGACGAACGCCTGCATGCGGCGGCGTTCGGCATCCTGTTTTGCCTTCAGCTTCGCCTGCAGCTGCTGCCGTTCACGCCGGCCGCGTTCGAACGCATCGTAGTTGCCCTGATGGTAGGTGAGCTTGCCGCCGTCCAGGTGGATGATGCCGCCGGCCACCGCATTGAGGAGGTCGCGGTCGTGGCTCACGACGATGACCGTGTGCGGATACCGCCGCAGGTAGGATTCGAGCCACAGCGTGCCTTCGAGATCGAGGTAGTTCGACGGCTCGTCGAGCAGCAGCACGTCCGGTTCGGCGAACAGCACGCCGGCAAGCGCCACCCGCATCCGCCAGCCGCCGGAGAGGTCGTCGCAGGCGCGGCCGTGCCGGTCGGCAGAAATCCCGAGCCCGTGCAGGATCCTGCCCGCCCGCGCCGGTGCCGCATGCGCGTCGATCTCGGCGAGACGGGCTTCGATTTCCGCGATCTCCTGGCCGTCGGTCGCGAGCCTGGCCCGTTCGGTGAGGGCGGCCAGTTCACGATCGGCGGCAAGCACCGTGTCGATCAGCGACTGCGGTCCCGACGGCGCTTCCTGCGCGACGGTGCCGATGCGCGCGTTGCGGGGTACCCTGATCGTCCCCTGTTCCGGTTCAAGTTCGCCCAGGATGAGGCGCAGGAGGGTCGTCTTGCCCGACCCGTTGCGGCCGACCAGGCCGACCCGGTGGCCGGCCGGCACGGTCACGCTCGCCGCATCGAGCAGAACACGCCCGGCAATGCGGTAGGTGAGGGACTCGATTTGCAACATGGCGGCCGGACGATCCTGACGAGCTGAAGTGGTGTTCGAACCCGGTCACGTAACCGATTCTCGCGCAACGCACATTTGCGGGGGTGGCACTTCTTGCCGGTAAACGACCACCTGACGGACCGCTTGATAGCGGACGGGTTGTCCGGCTGTCGAGCGCTCCGGCGGCCCTGCCTCTTGAATCGACGCGCGCGTGCAGGCTATAACCCGCCGCGCCGGCGCGACCTCCCGCCCGGCCGGCTTGCACATCCATCCAGTCCGAAGGATCCGAACCATGGCGATCGAGCGCACCCTGTCGATCATCAAGCCCGACGCGACCCGCCGCAACATCACCGGCAAGATCATCGATCGGCTGGAAAGCGCCGGATTGCGCGTCATCGCCCAGAAGCGGGTGCGGTGGACGCGGGAGGAGGCCGAGCGGTTCTATGCGGTTCACCGCGAACGGCCGTTCTTCAACGACCTGGTCGAGTTCATGACCTCGGGCCCGATCGTGCTGCAGGTGCTGGAAGGCGAGAATGCGGTAGCGAGGAATCGCGAGGTCATGGGGGCCACCGATCCCGCCCAGGCCGAGCCGGGAACCATTCGCAAGGACTTCGCGGAGAGCATCGAGGCGAACTCGGTCCACGGCTCCGACAGCGTCGAGAACGCGGCGCAGGAAATCGCAATGTGCTTCACCGAGGACGAGATCGTCGGCTGACCCCCGGGCCGCAACGGCCCCCCGGAACCTTCCCTGAAACATGAACGTCGGCTGAACGGCCGCCTCAGGTGCCGTTCAGCGCGGCTGCGTCACTGTGCGCATCAACGGTGCGGCAGAGACGATTGAAACCGTTATCCGGCCCGCCGGAAACACTGGTGAAACAACCGGGGCCCATATGGGGATCATCGACGACCGATGCGGTGGCAGGCGCCCTTCGACCTTCCCACACGAAGGGTGCCACCCCAAATCGATGAGCAACCCTCCAGGTGACGGAGAACGACGATGACGAGGTTCGGAATTTATCTGACTGCCATGGCCGCCGCCGGATTGGCCTTCACCCTGCCGATCGATGCCTGGGCCGGAGGCAACATGCCGGGGCCCGCGGCCATGCACCACGGGCAGACCAATTACAGCACCCATGCCGACCGGGACGACCGCCGCCACGAGCGCGAAGAGGTGATCTACTGCGAGCGAGGCTTCTACGGCGTCGAGCGGTGCGAGCCGAGCCCCTCGGGGCGCTACTACGGCCCCTACGACAAGGACTACGCGTTCGGCACGGGCATGCACATTCTGCGGTAACGCCCTCGGCAGCGTCATGCCGAAGGGGGCGCCTCGTGCGCCCCTTTTTTCGTTCGCCGTCCGTCACACGATCCTTCCCGTGTCGCTTATGGGCTAAGCCTCCTTCTGGAGGGACCCCCGCGACCGCGTGCCTCCCGCCCACTTGACCCGCCGCGCGCTTTTGGCTTTCCCTTGCCGCTCGCCGTGGTGCGAGCCGGGTGAGGGGAATGTTTTCGTCTGTTCTGATAGCGAACCGCGGCGAGATTGCCTGCCGCATTATCCGCACCGCCCGCCGGCTCGGCATGCGTACCGTTGCCGTCTTCTCCGAAGCCGATGCCGGCGCCCTGCACGTGCGGATGGCCGACCGGGCGATCGCCATCGGCCCGGCCGCGGCGGTCGAGAGCTATCTCTGTACCGATCGCGTCCTCGCTGCCGCCGAGGCCGCGGGAGCAGACTGCATCCACCCCGGTTACGGCTTCCTGGCCGAGAACGCCGAC
>CAZSNL010000036.1:0-23513 GCA_964608275.1 uncultured Hyphomicrobiales bacterium
GTGAAGTCGCGCAGCTCCCGGTCGTCGGAGACGAACACGAGGGCGCCGGTCATCGCGCCGGCGAGGGCGCCGATCGCGATCCCGGCGAGCAGCATGGTGGCGACCGATGTCCGCCCGTCGCGGGTGGCGATCACGTAGAGCGTCACGGTGACGACAAGCCCGCCGGCGAAGGCGGCGATCGGCAGCGCGTAGACCGCAAGCGGCGGCCACAGCGCGGCGAGCCACGGGCCGCCGACCACGATTGCAGCCACCGCCGCCATCGCCGCTCCGGCCGAGACCCCGACGATGCCGGGATCGGCGAGCGGATTACGGAACAGCCCCTGCATCACCAGCCCGGATACGCCGAGGGCGGCGCCGACGAGGGCGGCGAGGATGGTGCGGGGCAGGCGGATGTCGAGCACGACGAGGGCGTCGCGCGCAAACTCCGGAGAGCCGGTGTCGGTCATGCCGAACATCACCGACAGCGCGCGGCCGGGAATGAATCCGGCCGGTCCGGACGCGATCGACAGGATCGCCGCGGCGCACACCAGCGCGACGAGACCGGCGCCCACCGCGATCGCCCGCCCCGACCGGTCGCCGGCCGGCCGTCCGAGCCACGTCGACGTGCCGGAGAGGCTCATCGGGCGGACGGTTCCGTGGCGGGTCCGGGGTGGAGCTGCCGTGCCAGCGCGCGCGCGGCATCGGCGGTGCGCGGGCCGAAGCCGAGGAGATAGAGGCCGTCCATCACCACCAGCCGCTTCGAGGCCGCGGCCGGCGTGGCGGCGAGCGCCGGGTGCCGGAACACCTCATCGGGGGTGGCGGCGTGGCCCTCCTGCGCCATCATCACGATCGCTTCCGGGGCCGCGGCGAGGATCGATTCGCGGCTGACCGGCTTGTAGCCCGAGAATCCCGTCAGCGCGTTCTCCGCGCCGGCGAGCTTCAGGATGGCGGCGGCCGAGGTATCGTCGCCTGCCGCCATCACGCGGCCGTCGGCGAGGCTGAGCACGAACATCGCCCGCGCCGGTGCGCCGATCGCCGCCCGTTCGCGCTCGAGGGCGGCGAAGTCGGCGCGCAGCCTGCCGGCGAGGTCGCGGCCGGCCGCCTCCGCCCCGGCGGCCTCGGCCACGATGCGCACCTTCGCCAGGATGCCCTCCGGGCTCGGATCGTCGGGAACCCGGACAAACGGGACCGATGCCGCTTCCAGCATCATCACGGTTTCGGCCGGCCCGGCGTCTTCCTCGGCGAGGATCAGCGTCGGCCCGACCGACAGCACGCCTTCGGGCGACAGCGCCCGCAGATAACCGACATCGGGACGTTCGGCGCGTGCGCGCGGCGGCCAGGTGCTGGTGGAATCGACGGCGATGACCCTGTCCTCCAGGCCGAGGGCGAACAGGATCTCGGTGATCGAGCCGCCGAGCGAGACGATCCGCGATGCATCGTCGACGGTGACCTGCCTGCCGGCGGCATCGGTCACCGTCGCCCCGGACGCAGTCTCGGGCATGACGAGTGCCGCACACAGTCCGATGCACAGTGCGAGGCTTGCCGGGCGCGCTGAAACCACCATCGCTGATGTTCCTACTTGTTCAGGATGAGCTTGCCCTGCCGTGTCAGCCGCAGGATGTAGCGGTCGCCGTTGTGGACGATCACCACCTGCCGGGCACTGCCGAACAGGGTCTGCGAGGAGATGGTCCGCTCCCGTGCCGGCGTCCTGGCGTGTTCGGGAGATTCCGTCGGCGTATCCGGATCGTCGTCCGTCACGTGATCCCGCTCTCTCTTGTCCCCGTTTCACGGTGTCCCGGCGGAGTTCCCTCCGTCGATATCTTGACTCTATTAGTCTGGATAAAATAGAAGGGCAAGCGTCCGGGTGACGGGGCAGTCCGCTGCCACCCGGAGCAAGCGAGCCAAAGGCCCCCGACGGTCGAGTAGCCAGCCGGCATCCGGTGCGATGCCCACAGCGCAACCGATCGGAAGGGGCAGCATGTCACGGTTCAACGCTTTTCCATACGCACTGATGTCGACGAGCCTCGCGGCCCTGCTGGCCGTCGGCGCACCGGCGGCCGCGCATGATGCGGCGCCGGGGCAGTCGGTCGTGCTCGACGAGATCACGGTGGTCCCGCTGCGGACGCCGGAAACCGCCACCGAGGCGCTGGCCGGCGTCTCGGTGGTCGGCCGGGAGACGATCGAGATGCGGCAGCCGTCGAACGCCGCCGAGGTGTTCTTCGGCGTTCCCGGCGTTTCGGTGCAGCAGGACGGCAGCCGCACCTCGTCGTCGGTCAACATCCGCGGCCTCGAGGATTTCGGCCGGGTGGCGGTGATCGTCGATGGCGCGCGCAACAACTTCCAGCGCTCCAAGCACGGCACCCAGTCGGTGTTCTGGATCGAACCGGAGATGCTGAAGTCGGTGACCGTCGTCCGCGGCCCCGTCGCCAACACCTACGGGTCGGGCGCGATCGGCGGCGTGGTGGTGTTCGAGACCCTGAGCGCCGACGACTTCCTCGATCCCGGCCGAGCCTTCGGCAGCGAGTTCAAGACCCGCTACGAGACCAACGGCGACGGCTTTCTCGGCAGTGCCGCGGCCGCCGGGCGCATCGGCGAGCACATCGGGGTGATCGGCAACATCCTCTATCGGACCCGCGACGACTACCGGGCCGGCAACGGCGACAGGGTCGACGGGTCCGGCTACGACGTCGTCGCCGGCTACGGCAAGGCGACGGTGCGGCCGGCGCCGTTCCACGAGGCGGAGATCGGCTGGATCGCCAACGACACCGAGTGGCTGGAGAGCTTCAGCGGCGTCGAGCGCGACAGCGAGGTGCGCAACGACATCGTATCCGGCAAGTGGACCTACAACGATCCCTCCGATCCGTGGATCGACCTGCACATCGGCGGCTACCTCAACAGCACCGAGCAGCGGCAGGTGCGCAAGACGCCGAGCCCGTTCGAACCCGCCGGCAGCGTGCGCAGCTTCGATCTCGTCACCACCGGCTTCGACGTCTTCAACACGTCGCGGTTCGCCACCGGGGCGCTGTCGCACACGGTCACCTACGGCGGCGACTTCTTCCACGACGACGTCAAGGTCCGCGACCCGGCAGGCTTCGCGGGTGCCTTCACGCCGAGCGGCAAGCGGGAAGCCTACGGCGCCTACATCCAGGATCAGGTCGCCTTTTCCGACTGGCTCGAGATCATAGGCGCGCTGCGCTACGACGGGTTCGAGCTCGAAGGCGGCGGGTTCGACTCCTCCGGCGACCGGGTGTCGCCGCGGATCACCGTCGGCGTGAAACCGTTCGAACAGACCATAGCCCAGGGGCTTCAGTTCTACGGCACCTATGCCGAGGGCTACCGGGCGCCGAGCGTCAGCGAGACGCTGATCTCGGGCACCCATCCGGCGCCGGCGCCGTTCCCGCTGCTGCCGAACCCGAACCTCAAGCCGGAAACCGCCCACACAGTCGAACTCGGCATCAACTATGCCCGCGACGGACTCGTCACGCCGACCGACGCGCTGCGCGTCAAGGCGGCGGTGTTCCGCAACACCGTGGACGACTACATCGACCAGGTGACCATCACCCCGCCCGATCCCTGCGCGCTCGGCTCACCGATGTTCTTCTGCGTCCAGTACCAGAACATCGCCGAGGCGGAGATCCAGGGCTTCGAGTTCGAAAGCGTCTACGACACCGGCTGGATGTTCGCCGGCCTGTCGGCGCACGTGATCGAGGGCGAGAACGTCGAGACCGGCGATCGGCTGGCGTCGATCCCCGCCTACCAGGTGACCGGCCGGCTGGGGTTCCGGTTCCTCGACCAGCGGCTGACGGTCGGCGGCGAGGTCCAGGAGGTGATCGCACCCGACAAGCTGCCGCCGGGCTTTCCGCCGCCGGGGTTGAGCGCGTCGCTCTATGACGACTACACCCTGGTCAACCTGTTCGCCGCCTACGAGGTCAACGACAACCTACGCCTCGACGCGCGGATCAACAACCTGTTCGACGAGGCGCACGGCAATCTCCTGAACGCGGTCTACGGTGCCAGCGCCTACGAGGAAGGTTTCAACGCCAAGCTCGCCGCCACGCTGCGGTTCTGACGCAACCGGTGCAGGAAAGGGTAGCCGCGTGACGACATCGAGACCCGCCCGCCGCGACCATGCCGCCGATGGCCCACGGAGCAAATTCGGCCAGCGGTTGCCGGGAATGCTCGCGGCCGCCACCGCCGCGCTGCTGATCGCCGCCGGGGCGCCGGGCGGTGCGGTCGCGGAGCCGGTCATCGGCGCCGAACTGAACACGCTGGCGACGGTCGACGGCAACTGCCGGATGACCATCGTGATGACCAACGGGCTCGACACGGCAGTCGACAAGCTGACGCTCGAGACGGTGCTGTTCGACGCCGACGGGACCGTGATCCGCTTCCTCCTGCTCGCCGCGCGGCCGCTGCCGGCGAGGCGGATGCGGGTGCAGCAGTTCGACGTCGACCGGCTCGCCTGTGAAGAGATCGGCCGCGTCCTCCTCAACGACGTGACGGCGTGCGCGGGCACGGGCCTCGATCCGCAACGGTGCCTCGGCCTTGTCGTGCCGTCGAGCCGGGCCGGGGTTTCCTTCGACGCCGGCGTGCCGGCAGCAGATCAGGACTAGCGGAGCGAACATGGAACCGGTTGCACAGCTGTCTCAAGACGTCCCCGCCACCGCAGCCTCGCTGCCGGAGGCCATGCTGTCGGCGGTCACGTCGCTGGTCACTCTCGGCGGCCCGGTGGTCGCGATCCTGCTCGCGATGTCGGTGTTCGCGGCGGCGATCGTGATCGTGAAGCTGTGGCAGTTCGCATCGCTCGGCCGCGGCGACAGGGCGCGAACGGAGGCAAGCGTCGCCCGGTGGCGGGCCGGCGACGGCCGCGCCGCCATCGCCAGGCTCGATGCCGGCGGCGGGCCGCTGTCCCGCGTCGTCGGCACGGCCATGGCCGGGCTGCTCGAGGGGCGCCCGGAGGCGCATGTCCGCGAGCAGACCGAGCAGCTGGCGGCGGAGGAGCTCGCCGGCCTGCGGACCTATCTGCGCGGCCTCCAGGCGGTGGCGCAGGCAGCACCCCTGCTCGGGCTGTTCGGCACCGTGATCGGGATGATCGACGCGTTCCGGGTGCTCGAGGCGAGCGGCGGCGACGTCAATCCGGCCGGTCTCGCCGGCGGCATCTGGGTGGCGCTGCTCACCACCGCGGTCGGCCTCGTGGTGGCGATTCCGTGTTCGCTGGTGCTGGCCTGGTTCGACGGCCGGGTGGCCCTGGTACGGCGGCACATGGAGCGGCTGGCCACGGAGGTGCTGACCCATCCGCCGGTGCCGGCGCGTGTGGTGCAGCCCCATCCGGTGGCGGCGCCGCGCCGGCCGCATGTCGCGGACGCCGTCCATGCGCATTGACGTGGAATCGGGACGGCGGCGGACCGTGGGGCTGACGCCGCTCATCGACGTGGTGTTCCTGCTGCTCCTGTTCTTCATGCTGGCGTCGCGGTTCTCCAGTCACGGCGCGATCCCGATCGGCCTCGGCGGCCATGGCGCCGGGGCGGCGGAGCCGGCCGCGATGGTGCTGGTGACGGTGGCCGGGGACGGCCGCTATCTCGTCAACGGGCGCGAGACGCCGCTGGGTGCGATGGCCGACGCGCTGCGCGCAACGGCGGACGGCGAGGCCCGGCGGGTGGTCGTGCAGCCGAGGCCCGAGGCAACCGTCCAGGACATCGTCAGCGGGCTGGAAGCCGCCGCCGCCGCCGGGGTGGGCGACGTGGTGCTGATGCGCTGAGGGGCAGGGCACGATGCGGATCGAACAGGAGCAGCCGGCGGCAAGGGGGGAAAACATCATCCCGCTGATCAACGTCGTCTTCCTGCTGCTGGTGTTCTTCCTGCTGGTGGGAACGCTGGCGCCGACGCCCGATCTCGACGTCGATCTTCCCGACACGTCGGCGGCTGCCGCCATCCGGCCGCCGGGCGAGGGCCTCTACGTCGCCGGCCCGCGGGCCCTGTCGTACCGGGGAACGATGGTCGAGGCGGCGCAGCTCGGCGCGGTCGTCGGCCGCGACGCCGCGCGGTACGAAACCGAGCCGCTCAAGGTGCTCATCGACCATGCCCTGAAGGCGGCCGACATCGCGCCGGTCCTGCAGGCGCTGGCCGAGGCCGGCGTCAGGCGCATCGACGTGGTGACGACAAGGCACAGGCCGTGACGGGGATCGGGGCGCGTCACTGGATGGTTGCGTTTGGCCTCGCCGTCGCGGGCCACGCGGCGGTGATTGCCATCGCGGCGCCGCGACCCGATGGCGCCGACGGCGAGCGGGCCGCGGGAACGCCCGATGTGGTGTGGGGCCTGCCGGTGGCGGCGATCGCCGACGACGTGACGGCGTTGCAGCCGGGGGAGCAGGATCCTGCGACCGTCCCGCCGTCCGGGGTCGAGGTTGCGGAGGCGGTCCCGCCGCCCGATGCAGGGGCAGAGATCGTAACCGAAGCAATCGACCCGTCGGAGATGGCGGTTGCGGAGGCGATCAGGCCACCGGAGGCGGCGCCGGCCGCCGCGTCGACCGAAACGCCGGCGCTGGATACAGACGCGGTGGACGAAGTTGGCGCCGCCGCGGTGGCGACCGCCAGGGACATCACGCCGCCGCTGCCGCGGCCGCGCCCGCAACGGGTGAAACGGGCGCCGGCGCAACGGACGGTCGCGGCGCCTGCCACCGACCCGAAGGCGGACCGCCGCGACCGTGGGGTTGCTCGCGGCGCTGCCGCCCCGGCCGGCCGCCAGGCGGGCGACGGCGGCAAGCGCCGGGAGCACGGCGGCAGTTCGGATTTCGCGTCCTATTCGGGTCGTGTCGCCGCCCACCTGCAGCGCCACAAGCGCTATCCGCGCGCGGCCGCCCGCCAGCGAATCGGCGGCATCGCCACGCTGACGTTCACCATCGAGCGCGGCGGTGCGGTACAATCGGTCCGGCTCAGCCGCGGCTCGGGGCATGTGCCGCTCGATACCGAGGCGCTGGCCATGGTCCGCCGCGCCGCACCGTTTCCGCCGATCCCGCCGGACCTCGCCCGGTCCACCATGACGTTCACGGTCCCGGTGCGGTTTGCACCGGAATGACCGTTCCACCCGTTTCCCGCGTTCAACCAGGAGAAGAAGGAGAGGCAGTGATGTTCATCGCAATGAACCGGTTCAAGGTGAACCGTGGCTCGGAAGCCGCATTCGAGAAGGTCTGGAAGGATCGCGACAGCCGTCTCAGGGAGATGACGGGCTTCGTCGAGTTCCATCTCCTGAGAGGCCCGGAGAACGGGGACCACACGCTGTATGCGTCGCACACGACATGGCGGTCGCGTGCCGATTTCGAGAACTGGACCCGGTCCGAGGCCTTCCGCGAGGCACACAGGAACGCCGGCAGCAACGGGTCGCTGTATGCCGGACATCCCAATTTCGAGGGGTTCGAAACCGTCCAGACGCTGACCCTCGCCGACGACTAAGGCCGCAAGAACTACGATCTGGCGTTCCATTGCGCGACCGTCCGCCTCGAACCGATGAACGACGCGCAGCCTTGCATCGGCGGGCGGCCGCCCGCGGGCAGCCGGCGGCGGCCAGAAGGGCGGCGCCCTGTGGGCACGCGGACGTATCCTCACTCCACTGCCGTCCCCGATTCGCCGGGAACGGAACGTGGCAGACGGACTTCTTGTCGGACGGACCCGGACGGCCTCCTCTGGAAACGGCGGGCAGGTATGCTACCAACGAACGGTCGCGGGAAATTCGTTCCCGCATCAAGGCAACAGCGTTCCGGAGCGCAACATCATGTCACGAAGCACGATTCCGTTTGCTCCGCCGGCCAGGCTGGAGGGCGACCTGAAACGGGTCCTTGTCTACTGGGATGGGCTCAAGCGGGCGGAGAACCGGATGCCGTTCTGGGACGATGTCGCAATTTCGGCCCTGCCGGACCTCGCCGGGCGGCTGATGCTGATCGACGTGTTCGACAAGCCGGAGCGGTTCCGGATGAACACGATCGGCGACGAGATCACCGAATGTTACGGCGAGGCGGTGAGCGGCGTGTTCGCGGACGAACTGGCGCACCGCTCCCCGTACCATTTCCTTCGCGCCCAGTGCAGTGCCGCAGTCGAGGCCGGCAGCCCGACCTACTACGCGCACACCGGCGAGCCGGCGCAGACCGACGACCGTGCCTATGCGCGGCTGCTCCTGCCGATGTGGGGCAACGGCCGCGTCGGCATGCTGCTCGGAGGGGTGGCCTGGCGCTAGCCCGCGAGCGCAGGGCGGGACCCTGATGAGCCTGATCGCCACATTGACCCTGAACCCCGCGGTCGATCTTTCGATGAGCGTCGACCGCGTCGTGCCGCACGACAAGCTCAGGGTGACGGACGTGGTACGGGATCCCGGGGGCGGCGGCATCAACGTGGCGCGGGTCATCCACAGGCTCGGCGGTGCCGTCACCGCCGTCTATGCCGCCGGCGGTCCGATGGGCGATCTGCTGCAGTGCCTGATCGAGCGAGAGGGGCTTTGCGGCGACCGGGTGTCCACCGCCGAATGGACGCGCGAAAGCATTACCGCAGACGAGCGGTCGACCGGCAAGCAGTATCGTTTCGTGCTGCCGGGGCCGCATCTCGGCGAGGACGAGTGGAGCGCCTGCCTCGACCGGCTGTCGCGGTTGACCCCGCCGCCAGCCTACGTCGTCGCCAGCGGCAGCCTGCCGCCGGGGGTTCCGGACGACTTCCATGTCGTGGTGGGCGATCTCGCCCGGCGGATCGGCGCCCGGTTCGTGCTCGATACGTCGGGCGCAGCGCTGAAGGCGGGCCTCGATGGCGGCGTCTTCCTCGCCAAGCCCAACCTGCGCGAGATGCGCGAGCTGACCGGCCGGGAGCTCACTGACGAACCGTCGCGGGTCGCCGCCGTGCGCGAGTTGCTCGACGCCGGCCGGGCGCAGGCGATCGCGCTGACGCTCGGGCCCGAAGGAGGGATCCTGGTGACGACCGAGGGCGCATGGCGGGCGGCGGCCCTGGCGGTAAAGCCGGTCAGCGCCGTCGGTGCCGGCGACAGCTTCGTTGGCGCCATGGTTCACAGGCTCAACGAGGGTTCCGGTTTCGAAGAGGCGTTCCGCTACGCGATGGCGGCAGGCGGGGCGGCACTCATCACACCGGGTACCGACCTCTGCCACGCCGACGACGTGGAGCGGTTCGCGCGCGAGGTGCGAGTGGAGCCGATCGTCTGAAGCCCGCCGGCGCCCTGTTGTCCCGCGGGAGGTCTCACCGGGCGCGCAGCCGCGCGCCCGCCTCGGCGATCGGCAGGATGACCCGGTAAAGCGATGGATCATCAGGGTTGGCGGTGATCCTGAACCCGAATTCGCGACACATCTGGATCATGCCCGTGTTCGCCCTGAGCACGTCGCCGTACAGCTGCTGAAGCCCCTCCGCCTCGGCATAGGCGATGAGGTGCTCCATCAGGACCCAGCCCAGCCCGCGGCCCTTCAGGTCACTGCGGACGATGATCGCATATTCCGCTTCTGTATAGTCGGGATCGGCGATGAGGCGGGCGACGCCGAGAAGCCTGTCGCCCGACTCGTCGAGCGCCACGAACGCCATTGCGCGGGCGTAATCGATCTGTGTGAAGCGGGCGATCATCCGGTGCGAGAACTGCCGTTTCGGCGCCAGGAAGCGGAACCGGATGTCCTCCGGAGACAGATTGTCGAAAAACTCGCCGTAGAGGCGCTCGTCGCTCGGGCGGATCGGCCGCAGGAACACGCGCTGGCCATGCAACGTCTCGCGCCATGCCTCCCAACGGCTTGGATAGGGGCGTATCGTCAGGCGCGGGTTCGGCCCGTGCTCGTCCACGTCCTGCGGCGCGATCAGCACCCGCGCGTCGAGCGCAATCACGCCGGCCTCGTCGGCGAGCAGCGGATTGATGTCGAGTTCCCGCAGCGCGGGGATGTCGATCACCAGCTGCGACACCCTCATCAGCGTCTCGACGATCGCATCGAGATCGGCCGCCGGCCGGTCGCGGTATCCCCTCATCAGGCGGTAGATCCGGGTCTCCTCGATCAGGTCGCGGGCGAGCTTCGCATCGAGCGGCGGCAGGTCGACCGCGCGGTCCTTCACGACCTCGGCCGACGTCCCGCCGGCGCCGAAGAGGATGGTTGGCCCGAAGAGGGGATCCTCCGAAAGCCCGACGATGAGTTCGTGGGCGCGGGGACGGCGGATCATCGGCTGGACGGTGACCCCCTCGAGCCGGGCGTCCGGCATCGCCCTGGGGATGTTCGCCAGCATGTCGGCAGCCGCGGCGGCGGCTTCGGCGGCCGAGGCCAGCCCCAATCTGACGCCGCCGACGTCGGACTTGTGGCTGATGTCGCGGGACAGGATCTTCACGACCACCGCGCCGGTGTCGGCCAGCAGTTCGGTGGCGATCCGTTCGACCTCCTCGACGTCGACGGCGATCTTCGTCGGCACCGTCGGAATGCCGTAGGCGGCAAGCAGCGCCTTCGACTCCGGCTCGGTGAGCAGGGCGCGGTCTTCCTGTTGCGCGGCCTCGAGAGCCGCGCGGCCGCGGTCGCTGTCAATGTCGGAGATTTCCGGTTCGCTCGGCGGGACCTGCGCGAGCGACTCCTGGAGGCGGGTGTGCTGCCACAGGTACTTGAAGCCGCGCACCGCATCGGCCGGGGATTCGTAGCTCGGGATGTCGGCGGCGGCGAACTTGCGGCGGGCGTCGACGGTTCCCTCGCCGCCGAGCCAGTTGCACAGGACCGGCGGGACGGCCCCGTCGAGGCGGCGCTGTTCCACCACGTCGATCACGGCTTCGGCGGCGGCGGTGGAGGAAATGAGTGCGGTCGGGCAGTTGATGACGACGATCGCCGAGGCGTCGCTGTCTTCCAGCAGGATCTCCAGCGCCGCCCGGTAGCGTTCGGGCGTGGCATCGCCGATGATGTCCACCGGATTGGCCCGCGACCAGGTTTTCGGCAGCACGGCGTCGAGCCGCTGCATGGCTTGTTCGCCGAGCGGGGCCAGGGTGCCGCCGCACGCGTCGAGGTGGTCGATGGCAAGCACGCCGGCGCCGCCGCCGTTGGTGAGGATGGCAAGGCTGTTGCCGTGGATGGGACTGACCCGCGTGAGCGTCTCGGCAGCGGTGAACAGTTCCTCCAGTTCGTGAACCCTGAGCAGGCCGGCCCGGCGAAATGCCGCGTCGGCAACGTCGTCGGCGCCGGCGAGCGCGCCGGTATGGGTCGCCGCCGCCCTGGCGGCGGCGCTGCTGCGGCCGGCCTTGACGACGACCACCGGCTTGGCGCGGGCGGCGGAGCGGGCCGCGGACATGAACTTGCGGGCTGTCGGGACGGTCTCCAGGTACAGCAGGATGGCGCGGGTGGAAATGTCGGCGGCAAAGAAGTCGAGCAGGTCGCCGACGTCGACATCCGCCATGTCGCCCATCGACACGACGGCAGAGAAGCCGATGTGCCGCGATGCCGCCCAGTCGAGCACCGCGCTCGCGAGGGCGCCCGACTGCGACAGGAACGCCAAGGGACCGGGTTGCGGCTTGATGTGGCCGAAGCTCGCATCGAGCCCGAGACGGGGTACCCAGACGCCGAGACTGTTGGGGCCAACGATCCTGAGGCAGGTGGGCCGGGACGCATCGAGAATCGCCTGCCGCGTCCGGCGATCGATCCCCGCGGTGATCACAACGACGGCGCGCGTACCCTTCGCGGCGAGTTCCTCGATCACGCCGGCCACCGTCGCCGGCGGCGTAGCGACGACGGCGAGCTCCGGGGCTTCCGGCAGATCCTCGATGCGGCGGTAGACCGTCTCGCCGGCAATGCGGCCGCCGCGTGGGTTGACCAGCCAGACCGGCCCGGTGAATCCGCCGCGGAGGAGATTGTCGGTGATCTTCCGGCCGACGGAGCCGGGTTGGGCGCTGGCGCCGACGAGGGCGACGGAGCCCGGTGCGAACAGGTGTTCCAGATTGCGCACGGTCATGATCCGGCCATCCGTCGTCGTTGATCCACGAGCGGAGTAAGGTGGGTGGACCGCAGTCCGTCAAGGCCCTGCGGCAGGGAGAGCATCGGCACCGGCCAGACGCGACGGTTGCCCGCCTGGCGAATTCTGCGCAGAGTGCGAAGGGGCGACGGCGAGAGCGGTTGACACCATCAAGCAACACGGCGTGAGCTCGCGGGAACGGGCAGGCAGCCGTCCGAACGGAGGGGTTCCATGAAGTTTTCGAGTGCCGTCACTCTCGTATTCTTCCTCTGGCCTGCGCTGGCCGCAGCGGACGACGAGGTCGCCGAACGCGGCCGTGCCCTGGCGGAGGAACATTGCGCGCGCTGCCATGCGATCGGCCGCGACGACAGCAGCCGGCTGCCGATTGCGCCGGCGTTCCGCGAACTGATGCAGCGATATCCGGCCGACTCGCTTGCCGAGGCACTGGCGGAAGGCATCGTGACGGGCCATCACCAGATGCCGGAATTCGAGTTCCCGCCGGATCAGATAGAGGCCCTCGTCCGTTACCTCGACACGCTCTGAACTGCCGGGAGGTCAAAGGCTTGAGGCAGCTGTCACATTGCGCGATCGCCGCAGCCTGCGTCGTGCTGTCCGCAGTGGCGGCACGGGCGGCCGGCGATCGGGAGAACGGTGCCGCCATCGCCGAGCGCTGGTGTGCGTCGTGCCACCTAATCGGTCCTGAACAGGAGAGCGCGGTCGAAGGAATTCCGAGCTTCATGGCAGTCGCCCGGGCCGCGGACCGCGATGCCGACGTGCTGGCGGGCTTCCTCGTCGATCCGCATCCGCCGATGCCGGACCTGTCGCTGACCCGGCAGGAGATCCAGGACGTGCTGGCCTATATCGCTAGCCTCCGGGATGCGGACGCGAACTGACAGACCGTGCGGCAGCCAGGCTGCGCCGCGACATCAATCCCGTAACCGTCGGTTTCACCCGAACCGGTTCACCGGCAGCTTGAGGTAATGGCGGCCGTCCGGCTCCGCCGGCGGCAGGCGGCCGCCGCTCAGGTTGACCTGCAGCGCCGCAAGCATCCTGAGCGGCAGCGGCAGGGTGGCGTCACGCTGGTTACGGCGCGCTATCCACTCTTCGCGGTCGGTGCCGTCCCTGACGTGGATGTTGGAAACGCGCTGCTCGGCGACCGTGGCCTCCCATTTCGGTTCGTCGCGACCCGGGGCGCCGTAGTCGTGGCCGACGAACAGCCTGGTGTCCGGCGGCAGTGACAGGATGGCCTGGATCGAGTCCCACAGGGTCCCCGCGTCGCCGCCGGGAAAGTCGGCGCGCGAGGTGCCTGCGTCGGGGTACATCAGCGTGTCGTGGACGAACGCGGCATCGCCGACGACGTAGGTGACGGAGGCAAGCGTGTGGCCGGGCGACAGCATTACCCGGCCCTCGAGGCTGCCGACCGCGAAGGTATCGCCGTCGGCGACCAGGCGATCGAAATCGCGGTCGGGATCGAACGCATGCGGCAGGTTGTAGATGTCGCTCCACAGGGCGGCGATGTCACGCACCCGTTCGCCGATGGCGGTCGGCGCCCCCGTCCGCTCGCGCAACTGCGCCGCCGCCATGAAGTGATCGGCATGGGGATGGGTGTCGAGCACGAGGTCGACCGACAGTCCCTGCTCGGCGACGATCCCCAGCACCTGCTCGATGCTGCCGGTATCGGTGCGGCAGCTGCGCGGATCGAAGTTCCACACCACGTCGATCAGCGCTGCCCGCCGTGTTTCAGGGTCGGCGCAGATGTACTGGATCGAGCCGGTGTCCGGCTCGTAGATGCCCCATACGTCGGGGCTGCCGGTCCCGCGCGACGGCGAGAACCGGACAACCCGTTCCCCAAGCAGGCCGGTCATCGGTTGCCCCTTGTCTTGCTGCATCCTCCCGCGTCCGGATGCGGCTGAGCCCGTGCCGCCGGGTCATCCGGCGCCGCACGCGGTCCCGGGCGGGTGCCGTTCCGGACCCGGACCAAGTCTGATGCCACGCCATGCCGCGCGCAAGTCCCGCATGTTGCAGGAATCGTCCGGCAGTTTGTCGTGGCGCAACGTCGGGCGGACCGGACAAGCCCATGTTGAGGCCGAGATACCGGCGTACGGGAGCGCCAGCCATGCAGACCGTGTCGCACACTGCCAACACCGTGCGGACAGGGGCCGGACCGGGTCGGGCCCGCACCTCGATCGGACCTGCGGTTCTCAGCGTCGGCTTCCGCCCGTTCTTCCTCCTGGCCGCGGCGTGGGCGGTGGTCGCCGTTCCGCTGTGGCTCCTGCTGTTCGGCGGCGGAGCGGCGTTGCCGACCGCGTTCGATCCGGTGCTGTGGCACGGCCACGAGATGCTGTTCGGGTTCGTCCAGGCGGCGGTTGCCGGCTTCCTGCTCACCGCGATTCCGAACTGGACCGGGCGCCTGCCGCTGCAGGGCTGGCGGCTGGCGCTGCTCGCGCTCCTGTTCGTCGCCGGCCGGCTCACAGTGACCTGCTCGCAGGAACTCGGCGCGGTCGCCGCGGTCATCGATGTGGCGTTTCCGGCGGTGCTGTTCGTGGCCGTCGCCCGTGAGATCGTCGCCGGCCGCAACTGGCGCAACGCGCCGGTGCTTGCCGCCATTGCGCTTTTCGGTACCGCCAACGGGCTGACCCATCTCGATGCGCTGGGGCTTGCGGCCACCGGGCCGTTGGGCCTCCGCCTCGGGGTGGCGACCATCATCGCGATGATCGGGCTGGTCGGCGGGCGGGTCATTCCGAGCTTCACCCGCAACTGGCTGGTCAAGCGCGAGAGCGCCGCATTGCCGGTGCCGTTCGGGCGGGTCGACGTCGCCGTGATGGCGACGACCGTGGCCGCGCTCGCAGCCTGGGTGTTCGCCTCCGGCTCGGCGGCCGTCGGGCCGCTTCTCGCCATCGCCGCGGTTCTCAACTTCGTCCGACTGGCGCGGTGGCAGGGTCATCGCACCGGCGCGGAACCGCTGGTGTGGGTGCTGCATCTCGGCTACCTCTGGGTACCGGTCGGCATCGCCCTCCTGGCGGCAGCGGCACTCACCGGCGCAATCCCCGAATCGTCCGGGTTGCATGCGCTCACCAGCGGCGCCATGGCGACCATGGTGCTCGCCATATCCACCCGCGCCACGCTGGGACACACCGGGCGCACCCTCCACGCCGGGCCGGCGACAATGCTGATCTACGTGCTGGCGACGGTAGCCGCGGTAGTACGGGTCGGAGCGGGGTTCTGGACCGAGCACTACCTGTCGGCCCTGACCGTTGCCGGGTTCGCCTGGACGGGGGCGTTCGGACTGTTCCTGCTGGTCTACGGCCCGATGCTGCTCACGCCGCGGCCGATGGCAGCGGCCTGTGATCAGGCTCCTTCGGCACCCTAGGCAGGCCGCGGACTCAATGTGCCTCGCCGGACAGATCCTCGGCAATGGCGGCAAGGGCATGCGGCTGGACGATCGTCACCTTCTGGCGGCGGCTGGCGACGATCCCGGCCGCCTCCCATTCGGACAGCGTCCGGCTCACCGTGTGCAGGGTCGTGCCGGTCATCTCGGCGAGATCCTGGCGCGTCAGAGGGAAGTCGATCTCGATGCCTTCCGGGGTCCGCCGGCCGGCCTGGAGCACCAGCCGGCCCAGCGCATGGGCGATCCGGCGATCGACGCGCTCGGTCTGCATCTCCTTGAGGCGGGTCTGCAGTTCCACCATCCGGCCGCCCATGATCCGCATCGCCTTCATCGCGATTTCCGGGTAGCGGGCGGCAAGCTCGGCAATGCGGGGCCGGCTCCATGACAGGAGCCAGGTGTCCTCGATGGCGGTCGCCGTCGCCGGATAGGGAACGCCGCCGCACACCGCGACGCAGCCGGCGATCTCGCGCGGGCCGAGATAGCGGATGATCACCTGGCGGCCGTCGGGCGCGGTCTGGCTCACCTTGATCCGGCCGGCCAGGATGAGATGAAACGACTCGGCCGGATCGCCCTGCCGGAACAGCGTTTCGCCCTTGCGGCGGGTATCGCGCCGGGCGAGCTCCAGCGCCAGCTCGAAGCCGTCGTCGGACAGCCCCTTGAAGATCGGCACGTCCGCCTTCAAGGCCGCCTGGATGTCCCGTTTCGGCAGATGTTCCATGCTGTTCATATGCGTCAGATGCACCGGCCTGTCGAGGCAGCAGCATGATGCACCGCCGGGCGCCGGCCGGGAAGCGGACGTTCGGTCGCCGGCGGGGACCCCTCCGACACGCGTTTTACGTACGCCGGTGCGCCGTGGCCCGGTGCCTATTGCGGGGTGTTCAGCTCGCGGTCTCGTTCTGCAGCGCGCGGATCCGTTCCGCAAGCGACTGCATGCGCGCGCTCATCGGCCGCTTCTTCGGCTGCCGGGACGGCTTGGCGTCGTCGTCGGCGGCGACGTCGGGCTGGCTGTTCCGGCCGGAGAACAACGCCACCAGTCCGCGGCCGTTGGCCCGGTCGGGAGAGGTGCCGTCGGCGGCTGGCTGCCCGGCAGCCGTTTCGATCTGGTCGCTCAGCGCCTTGAGCGGCCCGATCTGGCTCTGCCAGCTCTTGTCCAGGAGATCGATCTCGCTGCGCAGCTTGCCGGCTTCGTCCTGGGCCTCGTGAATGCGTACCGTCACCCTGCCGCGATCGGCTTCCAGCGCCTCGAGCCGCGACCGGGCCGCCTCGGCCTGCGCCGCCGGCAGGCTGCCCGCTCCGGCAAGCCTGCCCGTGATGTCGTCGATCTCGGCCTGCAGCGCGGTCATCTCCGCCCGGCTCTGCTCGATCTCGCGGACCAGCCGGCTCAACCGCCGCAGCCGGTCGGCCAGCTGTTTCTGCGTATCGTGCACGGGTGCGGCGGCCGCGGCCTCGGCCGCATCCTGGGTCGCGAGGTGACCCTTGAGCTTCTCGATTTCCAGGTCGCGTTCGCGGATCGTCCGCTGGGCCGCCTCGATCGCCTGGTTGCGGGCGGCGAGCGTCGTCTCGAGCGCGGCAATCCGCTCGGCCCGGGCGGCAACCTCCTTCTCCAGGGCCTCGACGTTGCGGGTCAGCGTGTCGATTTCGGCCTCGCGTTCCGCATACTGCGCCTCGCGCTTCTCGGCCTCGGCGACCAGTTCGCCGATCCGCCGGTTGGCGCGGGTCAGCTCGACCGCCTGGGCGGTGAGCTTTTCCTTGAGGTCATCGACCTTGAGTTCGAGCTTGCGGATGGCGAGCGCATGTTCGGCGCGCAGCTGGTCGCGCTCGGCCTGGGCCTCGACAAGCGATGTCGGAATGCGCTTCTGCAGGCGCCTGGCAGTGACGCTGGCGGCCCGGCGCCAGATGAGCGGCGCGATCAGGAACGCTATGAGGCTCGCCGTCAGGAACCCCAGAGCCACCAGCATGAGGCTCAGGATCATGTCCTACTTCCACTCACCAGACACCGTGGGCGGTGCCACAGCAGTATCGATGCCAACCGCGGACACCGGCCGTCGGATTCCAACCGGCGCCGCTGGCAGCCTCCGGATCGGCCGGTTCACGCTGCGGATGGTCAACGCAGGATTAGGTAGTGGAAGCCGGTGTCCGGCGCAACCGGTAAACCCGAAGGTGTCCGACAACGCCGGCCGTGCAGCAGTGTTCCGGCTGCCGCGCCAAGCCGTCGAAATGACCCTGAAAACGGCTCAGAACGGGTTCCAGGTCGGTTCCGGCGTGTACTTGAGGTAGCCGATGTTGGCACCCAGCCGCCAGCCGAGCCCGGTGCGGATCGGCGCCACGCGCAGGACGTCGTTCTGCCCGAAGCTGAGGCCGAACCCGCCCACCACGTAGGCCGTGCCCTCGACGCCGGTGAACCGGTCGAAGATCTGGTCGACGGCGCTCATGTTGTACACCAGCGTCATCGTGCGCGCCCCGTTGCCGCCAATGTCGAAGCCGAGCGACGGGCCCTGCCAGTAGACCTTGCGGGTGACGCCGGACTTCATGTAGAGCGTGCCCTCCCCGTAGCGGAGGCCGCCGAAGAAGGCGCCCGAACCCTCCTCGCCGATGATGTAGGCCGAGGGCCGGCCGGCCCGCTGGAAGACGTACTCGACGGCCTGAGCCAGCCCCGCCGTCGTCGCACCGAAGAAGTGGTGGCCGGCATCGATGATCTCCTCCATCGAATAGGTATCGACGGGCCGGTAATCGGACTCGACCGTGTGGTCCGGGTCCACGGCGGCGGTGCGCTGGGTGGCGTAGGGCCCGGCCTGCGAATCCGCACGGGCGGCCGGCGCCAGTGCGCAGGCCAGGATCAGCGCAACAAGCAGTGCGGTGAGATTGCGCGCGGTAGTCATGCTGTAACCCCTCAGGCTGTCCAGATCAGAATGGGGAACGCCGGCACGCGTCCCGATGGCTGAGGCCACCACGCACCCCCGCAAGGGTGCTTTGCCGGATGTTTACCGTTATGGCGTCAGATCGGCCCGTCCGCATACATCCGCATGGTGTCCGAAAGCGAAATGCCATTCGTCCCCCTACCGACACGGCACGTCTCGTCCCGAATGGCGATGATCGCGCTCGTCGGCCTGTTGGCGCTATTTAACGGCGGCAATGCTTCGAAAGCCTTAACAGAACGTTCTCACTGGGCCGACAATTCTACCGGACTGGCGATCGGCGGCTTCGACCCCGTCGCCTACTTCGCCGTCGCGCGCGCCGTGCGTGGCCGCGAAGGCATCGAGCACGGCTGGAACGGCGGCGGCTGGCGCTTCGTCAACGACGGCAACCGCCGCGCGTTCGCGCGCGACCCGGAAGTCTATGCGCCCAGGTTCGGCGGCCTCGATCCGGTGCTGCTGGCCCGGGGCCGGCGGGTACCCGGCAATCCGCGGATATGGATGATCCGCGACGGCCGGCTCTACCTGTTCTACTCGGCGGCGACCAGGCAGACGTTCGCCACCGCGGGCGATGCCGTGTTGCAGCGTGCGGCTGCCGGCGAACCGGACCGGCCGCGGCCGGCTAGCGCCCGCCGCGGGCGATGAAGGCGGGGTTGTCGATGACGCGCTCGCGCTTGCCGTAGACGAGCTGCGCGCCGTCCTCGGTGACGACGCTGCCGCCGGCGTGGACCAGGACTGCCTGTCCCGCCGCGGTGTCCCATTCCATCGTGCGCCCGAAGCGCGGATAGAGATCGGCCTCGCCGGCGGCGATGACGCAGAACTTGAGCGACGAACCGGCTGCACGCAGCTCGCGGACGTTCACCGTCGCGAGATAGGCCTCGGTCGCGGCATCGCGGTGCGAACGGCTGGCGACGACGGTGAGCCCGCCGTCGGGCACCGGCCGCACGGTGATGGGCTCGAAGCGGGCGGCGTGGGGATCGGCACCGTGCCCGAGCGGCGAATGAAACGAACCCGCACCCTCGGCACCCCAGAACAGGCGCGATACGGCCGGTGCATAGACGACGCCGGCAACCGGCGCCCCCGATGCGACCAGCGCGATATTGACGGTGAACTCGCCGTTGCGGCTGATGAACTCGCGGGTGCCGTCGAGCGGGTCGACCAGCACGAACGTGTCGCCGACCTCGGGAAGACCGCCCTCGGCCACCGACTCTTCGGCAATCACCGGAACGCCCGGCAGGATCGAGGCGAGGCCGTCGAGGATGATGTCCTCGGCGATCCGGTCGGCTTCGGTGACCGGCGAGCGGTCGTCCTTGACCTCGACCGCAATCTCGCCCTCGTAGACGCGCATGATGGCGGCGCCGGCGCGGTGGGCGAGGATCGAGAGTCGACGGGCGACGGTGGCGCATTCGGCCTGCGCGGGCCTGGTGAGAGCAGTCATTTTCCGATTTGTTAACCCCTGCGTGGATTGCTGGAGACGTCGACCCGGCGGGAAGGTGTCCAGATGATTCGTCGTCCGTCAACCGAATCGCTCAGCATTGCGGCGCTGCGATGTCGCAGGGGAACACGTTCCGCCTTCCTCGTGTGCCTGGCCGGGTTGCCCGGCGCGGCCGAACTTGGTTTGGTGGCCGATCGGTAGTATCAGCATGGTGAACGGGAGCCTGGAGGGATAGAGGAGATGTCGCGCGAGCAAGTCCTGTCCGACCTCGACCTGGCGGCGCTGGTGTCCAGTCGCGTCTGTCACGACATCATCAGCCCGGTGGGGGCGATCGTGAACGGCCTCGAGGTGCTCGACGGCGAACGCGACGAGGACATGCGCCAGGTCGCACTCGACCTGATCGCGCGGAGCGCCCGGGTCGCGTCGGCCAAGCTGCAGTTCTGCCGGCTGGCGTTCGGGGCGGCGGGATCCGCCGGTGCGGAGATCGACCTCGGCGACGCCGAGGAGGTGACGCGCGGCTTCATCGGCCACGAGAAGGTGGAGATGGTGTGGCGGGCGCCGCACGAGACGCGGCCGAAGAACGAGGTCAAGCTGTTGCTCAACCTCATCCTGACGGCGATCTCGACCATCCCGCGCGGCGGCCGCATCACGGTCGAGATCGACGGCCCGTGCTATCGGGTGACGGCGGAGGGGATGGGCGCGCGGATTGCCGAGAGCACGTCGAGGCTGATCAGTGGCACGGGCGACGGCGACGATCCCGATCCGCGGTCGATCCAGGCCTATCATGCCTATCGCCTCGCCGAGGCCTGCTCGCATGTCCTGCAGGTTACACAACGCGGCGAGGGGATTGCCATAGAGGCCCGGCCGCGGGCCGAGGCTGCCGCCTGACGCCCTGGGCGAACGCGGTTTTCGATTGAGGCTCTAGCAGGCCATCCCGCTCCGGCTACCGGCCGGCGTCCGGGGCCTCGTCGGGAGAACTCCCCTCCCGGCGCCGCCTGATCGTCTGCTCCAGCAGGGCTTCCAGCCGCGCCGTTCCGGCGCCCTGAGCTTGTTCGTCCCAGCGCGCCCGCGCCAGCCGCGAGGCTTCTGCATACGCCTGCGGGTCTTCGAGGAGCGTACGCAGTCGGGCGAGCCAAGCATCGATCGTTGCGGCGGCGGGGCGGGCCAGATGGTTGTCGCGCAGCTCCTCGGGGACGGGAAACAGGAATCGCTCGTCACCCACGGTTTCGGGCAGGCCGCCGGATCGCGTCGCCAGCACCGGAATGCCGAGCGAATACGCCTCGAGGACCGTGCGCGGCCCGCTCTCGTGCCATAGCGACGGCTGCAGCAGGACCCTGGTGCGCGACCAGACCGCGTTCAAATTCGGCTGTACTGGAAGCACCTCCACGTTCGGGATGTCCGCCCGGGTGAGGCCCCACGCCTCGAGCGCCGTGTCCAGCCTGCCGCGCGACTCCACCACCAGGAACCGCGTCGCCGACCCCTCGCGGGCCATCCGGTGCGCGATGCCGACCAGGATGGCCACGCCCTTCCGCGGTTCCGCATTGACGAGCGTCACGCAGTCGTGCGGCGCATCCGGCGCCGCCTGGGCGGGCTCGATGAACTTGCCGATCACCACGACCTCCAGCCCGAGGCGCTGCCGGTACAGCGTGGCGGTGGCTTCGCTGTCGGTAGTCACGACATCGACGTGGCGGAAGGTGTCGCGTCGGCGGTAGCTCGGGTTGGCCAGGTAGAAGACGATCGGGATCCCTGCCTCGTGCAGCCACGAATAGCAGTGGAGGTCGAGCAGCTTGCCGCCGAAGGTCATGACGATATCGGGGCGGTCGCGCGCAACGAGGGCCTGCAGCACGCGAAAGAACACGAGTTCCTCGGCGGCGAACATCAGGTTGCGGCGCTGGTGGCGGGCAATGGTGCCGTAGTAGCGGACGCCATCGGCGGCGTGCGTCCATACCGGCTCGCCATGCGGCTGGTCCTTGATGCGGGCGCCGAGGCTGCCGAGGAAGTCGCCGGGGGACGCGAATTCCGGCCGGTCGAAGACCGTCGTGCCGAATGCCGTCACCCGATGGCCGCGCGCGGCAAGCCGTTCGAGCATCGTCTTGCAGGCCAGCGCCGCGCCACTGGACGGATCGATGAGACAGCGCGGCGAGGTGAACAGGATATTCATGCGGGTGCTGCCGCAGGAGCCGGTCTACGTACCCGTGACAGTGCCGCGGCGGAGCTTCCGTGTCGAGGCCGGCGGGCGGCGAGGCCACGCGTTCCCGATACCGACTTGACAACCGCTCCGTGCTCGTCTTGGAAAGCGGTCACCCCCGCATCACGGGGTGAGGAGGATGTGCCGGGGTATCGATGAAGATTCTGCTGCTGCACCAGAACTATCCGGGGCAATATCGACACTTTCTCAACTGGCTGGTGAGCCGGCGCGAGCATGAGATCGTGTTCCTGACCCAGCGGGAACAGGTGCCGGAGACCGATACGCATCGCATCATCCGGTACAAGCCTCATCACAAGCCGGCCGACGATGCGTACGCGCTCTCGAAATACTTCGAAAGCTGCTGCGGCTCCGCGCTCGCCGTGGTCGAAGAGTGCTGGAAGCTCAACGAGGCCGGCTTCAAGCCGGACATCGCCATCGGCCATTGCGGCTGGGGCGAGATGATGTTCATCAAGGACGTGTGGCCGGACGTGCCCGTGGTGTCCTACTTCGAGTACTATTTCACCGCCCACGGCGGTGCCGTCGGATACGATCCCGAGTTTCCGGCGAGCAAGTACATGCCGTTCATCATGCGCGCGCGCAACGCCTGCCACTACATCTCCTACGACCGCTGCGATGCGGGACAGACGGCCACCCAGTGGCAGAAGAACATCTATCCCGAGAGCTTTCATCCGAAGATCCGGGTGATCCACGAGGGCGTGCGCACCGAGATCAACAAGCCCGATCCGAATGCCACCATCCGGCTCGGACGCATCAACAGGCCGATAACACCGAACGACGAGGTGTTCACGTACATGGCCCGCAACATGGAGCCGGTACGGGGATTCCACATCATGATGCGCGCGCTGCCGGACATCCTGGAGGCACGGCCCAACGCGCGCGCAGTCATGATCGGCGGCAACGACGTCTCGTACGGCGCCGAGCTGCCCAACGGCGAGACCTACCGCCAGCGCATGGAGCGGGAAGTGGGCAGGGACATCGACTGGTCGCGTGTCCACTTCGTCGGCCAGGTGCCGTACGACACCTACGTGCGGGCGATCCAGGTCTCCCGGTGCCACATCTATCTGACGGTACCGTTCGTGCTGTCGTGGTCGCTCCTGGAATCCATGTCGACCGGCAAGACCATCGTCGCCTCGGCAACCGCCCCGGTGAAGGAGGTGATCCGCGACGGGCAGAATGGCCTGCTGGTCGACTTCCTGAATCCGAAGGAACTCGCCAAGCGGGTCATCGACGTCCTCGCGCATCCGGACGACTATGCGGACATCGGCAAGGCGGCGCGGCAGACGGTCCTGCAGAAGTACGACCACCACAGGGTCTGCCTGCCGAAGTACATCAACTATCTCAATCGCCTGCTGCCGAAACAGAAGCGCCTGACGATGTGAGCGCGAACGCCTGTCGCGGGGCGGCCGGTCCGCCCCGCTGACCCGACGGCGCAAGATGGTGGGGAAGTCTGCCGCTCAGGCCGACTGGCGGAGCGGCTCGGTGGTTTCCTCGGCGGGATCGCGAAGGACGTAGCCGCGGCCCCAGACGGTCTCGATGTAGTGCTTGCCGTCGGTCGCGGAGGCAAGCTTCTTGCGCAGCTTGCAGATGAACACGTCGATGATCTTGAGCTCGGGCTCGTCCATGCCGCCGTAGAGGTGGTTGAGGAACATT
>CAZSNL010000037.1:0-10619 GCA_964608275.1 uncultured Hyphomicrobiales bacterium
CAGTCGTCCTCGACGAACCGGATGTCGTGGTTGGAGGGGTCGATGCCGATGGCATAGAGGCGGTTGAGGTAGAGGTCCTGGATGTCCGGCGGCGAAGGCTTGAGGATGACCTGGTACTGGTAATAGTGCTGCAGGCGGTTGGGGTTTTCGCCGTAGCGACCGTCCGTCGGTCTTCGCGACGGCTGCACGTAGGCTGCCCGCCACGGGCGCGGGCCGAGCGACCGCAGGGTGGTGGCGGGATGGAACGTCCCGGCGCCGACCTCCATGTCGTACGGCTGCAGCATCACGCAGCCGAGCCGCGCCCAGTAGGTCTGCAGCGTGAGGATGAGTCCCTGGAACGACCGGCGCGGATCGAGTGCCGCCGACGTCTCGCCGCCTTGCGTCGTGGTCGTTTCCTGCATGGTCGAGGGGTCTACGGCCAAGGCCGCGAGCGGTCAAGCACGAGCCTGCGCGGCGCGGCCGGCATCACAGCCCGTAGCGGGACCACAGGAGGCGGGCTTCGATCGCCGACAGGGCGTCGTCCCAGAGGCTGCCCTGCCAGTCCGCCTGGCCGGTCGCAGAGGTCGCGAGGCCGAGCCGGCGGCGCACCCAGCCGTGCGGGGCGGACACCGCCTTCAGGCGCACGTTCTCGCCGTACTTCCGGCGCATCACCGAACGCAGGTCGCCGATGCCGTCGATCAGCCCGAGCTCGAGCGCCTTCTCGCCGGACCAGAAACGGCCGCTGAAAAGCGTGTCCTCGTCGCCCTTGAGCCGGTCCCCGCGTCGGCTCCGGACCATCGCCTTGAACGCTTCGTGCACGTCCTCCTGCAACGCCTTGAGGTGGCGCACGTCCTCGCGGCGCTGGGGCCTGAACGGGTCGAGCATCAGCTTGTCCCGTCCCGCCGTATGCACCCGCCGTTCGATGCCCAGCTTCCTGATCGCCTCGACGAACCCGAAGCCGGCCGAGATCACCCCGATCGAGCCGACAATCGAACTGGTGTCGGCGTGGATCTCGTCGCCGGCGAGCGCCAGCATGTAGCCGCCGGAGGCGGCGACGTCCTCGGCAAAGGCGTAGACCGGCAGCTTCTTCTCGTCGGCGAGCTGGCGAATCCGGTTGTGGATGAGGGTCGACTGCACCGCCGATCCGCCCGGCGAGTTGATCGTCAGGGCGACCGCCTTGACCCCGCCCGTCGCAAATGCGCGCTCGATCGCCGCTGCACAGGATGACAGGGTCAGCCCCGGCCGCAACGGCGTCACCGACCCGATGTGGCCGTTCAACTGGATCACCGTGACCAGCGGCGAATCGCGGCGGAACCGCTTCGGGATCAGCCGGGTGAAGATCGATCCCCGCGAGCCGGCGGGGTTTTCGCGTGTGGTCTGCGGCATGGCGGCATTATAGGTATGCGGACCGCTTGCGCCGCACAAGCGGCCTAGGAGCCGATGTCGAGCGGCTCGCCATGGCGCAGGATCGCCTCGGCGCGCGCGGTGAAGCCGCCACCCGGGCGGTGCAGCACCATGCCCGGCAGGACCGACAGCGGCGCCCTGCTGCCCTTGGTGGCCTGCACGATGATCCGCGATGCCGGCCGGCCCTCGTGCGGAAACAGCGGATACACCTTGACGTTGCCGGCACGGCGATCGAGCCCGGCCAGCAGCTCCGCCAGCCGTTCGGGAAGATGAATGAGGGTGAGGCTCGCGCCGTTGGCGGCCAGTGCCGTCATCGTCCGTATCCACTGGTCGAGTTCGCCGGCGCCGAGGGCGCGCGCGCCGGCCTTGAGCGGATCGGTTGCCACCTGCGCGCGGCCGCGCTCATAGAACGGCGGATTGGCGAACACGTGGTCGAACCGCCGGCCGCAGAGGGCCTCGGGCGTGCCGCGGCCGGCAAGTCCGCAGACGTCGGCGACATGAACCCGGACGCTGGCGGCGAGGCCGTTGCGGGCCGCATTGACGTGCGCGAGCCGCGCCTGTTCGGGTTCGATCTCGATCCCGGTGACATCGACGCCGGCGACGCGGCAGGCGAGGGCGAGGGCGGCCACACCGACCCCGGTTCCAAGTTCGAGCGCGGTGTCGCCGGATGCGGCGGGAATGGCGGCGGCAAGGAAGATCGCATCGATGCCGGCGCGATGCCCGCGCTGCGGCTGGAAGACCTGCAGCCGGCCGCCGAGGAAGCCGTCCAGGGTCACCGGAAAGGAGACATCGGGGCAGGATGTCTCAGGTTGCACCATAGGTTATGCCCGCGGCGTCCAGCACCTGCCGCGCCTGGTCGATGCGCGCGCTCTCGACCATGATGCGGCGTGGCAGGATGCCGAGGCTGCCCTCGACCACGCTCATGTTGGTGTCGAACACCGTGTGGCGGATGCCGGAGTCCCTGAGCAGGCTCAGCACATACGAGATCAGCACCACGTCGTTGGTTCGCAGGAGTTCCGTCACCGCACCGGCCCGTGTCGCGGAATTTGCCGCATCGTAGAGAACTTTCGTAGCAAGGCCAACGGTTCCGCTTGACCCTGCAAGTTTCGCCTCCGTATTGTGAGCCCCCCGGCCGCAAACGACACAAGGCAACACGCGTGGGCGTCGTCGTTCCCCTCGAACAGAGAACCGAACAGGAGACAATCGAGCCGCTGCTGTCGCTCGTCGCCGAGGACATGGCGCGGGTGAACGAGGCCATTCTCGTTCACGCGCGGTCCGACGTCGAGATGATACCGGAGCTTGCCGGTCACCTGATCAACTCGGGCGGCAAGCGGATCAGGCCGATGCTGACCATCGCCACCGCGCAGATGTGCGGCTACCGCGGTACCGCACACGTGAAGCTCGCGGCAAGCGTCGAATTCATGCACACGGCGACGCTCCTGCACGACGATGTGGTCGACGAGAGCGACCTGCGGCGCGGCAAGGCGGCGGCGCGCATCCTGTGGGGCAACGAGGCAAGCGTCCTCGTCGGCGACTTCCTGCTCGGCCAGGCGTTCAAGATGATGGTCGAGACCGGCTCGCTGGAGGCGCTGTCCATTCTCGCCAATGCGGCCTCGGTGATCGCGGAAGGCGAGGTGATGCAGCTTGCGGCGTCGAAGGATACCTCGACCACCGAGGACGCCTATCTCGCGGTGATCCAGGCCAAGACCGCCGCCCTGTTCTCGGCCGCCGCCGAAGTCGGCGGCGTGATTGCCGGCTGCCGGCGCGAGGAACGCGCGGCACTGGAGTCGTTCGGCCGCAACCTGGGGCTCGCGTTCCAGCTGGTCGACGACGCGCTCGACTATTCCGGCAAGCAGTCGATCCTCGGCAAGTCGATCGGCGACGATTTCCGCGAGGGCAAGATCACGCTGCCGGTGGTTCTGTGCTACCGGCGCGGGACGGCGGAGGAACGCGACTTCTGGACCCGCACCCTGCAGGCGGGCGAGCAGGACGAGGAGGATCTCTACCGGGCCATCGCGCTGATGGAGCGGCACTCCGCCCTGCAGGACACGATCGAGCGCGCCCGGCACTACGGCGCCATCGCCCGCGACGCGCTGGCGATCTTCCCGCCGAGCAAGCACAAGCAGGCGCTTCTCGACTCGGTCGACTTCTGCGTCACCCGTTCCTACTGAGTCACGACAGCACGGTCGGCACCACCCACCAGTCGCGGTGCCGGCCTGCCACATCGGCCGCCGCCGCGGCGGCCTCGTGCTTTTCCGCGAACAGCGCAAAGCAGGTTGCCCCAGACCCGGACATGCGGGCGACGAGGCAGCCAGGCGCGGCTTCCAGAGCATCCAGTGCATCGCCGATCGCCGGCGCGAGCCGGCGCGCCGGGGCCTCGAGGTCGTTGCGGCAGGTACGCACGTAGTCGGCAAGCCCGTGCACGGTCCTGAACGGCGTCGTCGGCAGCGGCGGGACTGTTCGGTCGACCGTGCCGCCCGCGGCCGCGCCCAGCGCCCGGAACACGTCGGCGGTGGCAACGGCAACGCCTGGATTGGCAAGGACCGCGTGGACCTCGGGAAGCGGCGGCGCCGGCGTCACCGACTCGCCTACACCCCTCACCAGCGAGACCGCCGAGCGCAGGCAGACGGGAACGTCGGCTCCGAGGATCGCGGCAAGCTGATGCAGCGCGGCCGGCCGGGCGTCGGCGCCGGCGAGCCGGACCAGACCGCGGATCGTCGCCGCGGCGTCGGCCGACCCACCGCCGATTCCGGCGGCAACGGGCAGCACCTTGTGCAGGGCTACCGCTGCACCCGGCGGAACCGCCGAGAGCCCGCGGGCGGTTGCGCGGGCGGCCCTGAGGACGAGGTTGTCGGGGTCGTCGGCCAAGGCGTGCGCAAACGGTCCCGACACGGACAGACTGAACGCGGACGCCTTCTCGAACGTCAGTTCGTCGGCGACGTCGGCGAACGCGACCAGGCTTTCCAGCAGATGGTAGCCGTCGCGCCGCCTGCCGGTCACGTGCAACGTGAGGTTGATCTTCGCGGCAGCCCGCTCCCTCACTTCAGTCATGTGGATTTCCGCCGCACCCTTCGCCGTTCCTGCCTTTGCGCCGGCTTGCGGGCGCTGTCAATGCACGTTCGCGGCCGACGCTCCGGGACAAGCCATGCCAGCCATGATATGAGTGCCGCCGAACCGGTATCCAACACGGGACGGACCGCAAACCGGCAGGCGGAGGAGGCGGATGGCTGAAACGTTCAGGGCGCTCCGGGTGACCAAGACCGAGGACGGACAGACCGTCGAACTGGTCGAACTCACCGACGACGATCTGATGGACGGCGACGTGACGGTCGATGTCGAATACTCGACCGTCAACTACAAGGATGGCCTGGCCATCACCGGCAAGGCGCCGATCCTGCGCAGTTCACCGATGATCCCGGGCATCGATTTCGCCGGCCGGGTCGTGTCGTCGGAGCATGCCGACTATGCGCCGGGCGATGCGGTGGTGCTGACCGGCTGGGGTGTCGGCGAGAGTCATTTCGGCGGCTATGCCGGGCGCGCGAGGGTCCGCGGCGACTGGCTGGTCCACCTTCCCGAAGGCCTGACGGCAGAGGAGTCGATGGCGATCGGCACCGCCGGGTTCACGGCGATGCTGTGCGTGCTGGCGCTCGAGGAACAGGGCGTGCGGCCGGACGACGGAGACGTCCTGGTGACCGGGGCCTCCGGCGGCGTCGGTTCGGTCGCGGTCGCCCTCCTGTCGGGCCTCGGCTACCGGGTGGTGGCATCGACCGGCAAGCTCGACGAAAGGGACTATCTCACCAGCCTCGGCGCCGCAGAGGTGATCGACCGCGAGGAGTTCAACACCCCGGTCCGGCCGCTCGGCAAGACGCGTTGGGCCGGCGCGGTCGACACGGTGGGCAGCACGACGCTCGCCAACGTGCTGTCGCAGATCAAGCCGGGCGGCAGCGTTGCCGCCTGCGGGCTCGCCCAGGGCATGGACCTGCCGACCTCCGTGGCACCGTTCATCCTGCGCGGGGTGCGGCTGATCGGCGTCGATTCGGTCTATTGCCCGCGCGAGCGCCGGCAGCTGGCATGGACGCGGCTCGCGCGCGACCTCGACAAGGCGAAGCTTGCGGCGACGGTCCGCCGGGTACGGCTCGAAGACGTGCCGTCGGTGGCCGAGGAGATCGTCGCCGGCAGGGTGAGGGGCCGGGTGGTGGTCGCCATCCGCGGCTGACCGGCGGGCGGCAGTACCCTCCTGCCCGGCCACGATGGCGGCAACATCAATGCCGGCAAGGGGCAGCCCGAAAAGCGGATGGGACGTGCCGGGCGTGAACGTCCGGCAGGTGGTGCCAGCGGTCCCTAGTGGGTGATGCGGTTGACGGTGAATTCGCTCGAGCGGATCCGCTCGGGAAGCCCTGAGGCCATGTGGGCCACCGCTTCCTCGCCGTAGGCCTCGACCATGTCGCTCAACGCGGCAAAGATGCACGCGGTCGCCAGCATGTCGGGTTCGACGCCCTCCAACACCGCTTCCTCCCAGGCATCGAGAATGTAGCGCAACGCCGTGTGCTTCTGCTTCCTGATGCGCTCGTCATCGTCTTGCTGCGGCAGGTCTGGCTTCTGGTTTTCGCACATTGCAGGCCCCGCGGAAGATGGGAGACACGGACAAATCGAAGCCGATTGTTAACATATCGGCGGCGATGGTCCGCGAACTGTTGACCAAAAGGTTAACGCGGGCGGCTGACTGCGGGTGTCGCCACCCGCCCATGCCGCCGCCACGCACCGGGTGCCGGTGTCAGGCGGCGGCCAGACCAAAGGTTTTCCACGCCCGGCGTATGACGTCGGCCGTTGCCTCGGTCATCCTGAGGCCGTCCAGTTCGTCGAGCCCGGTCCACCTGACAGCCGCGGCATCGTCGCCGGCGGCGGCCTCACCGGCGCGCCAGCGGCCGGTGAACACGACCACCACGTGATGGCTGACCGTCCGTCCGGCGTCGTCGCGGCGGATGATGTCGACGCAGTCGGCGAGGGCGACGAGATCGGCCGAGACGCCGGTTTCCTCGAACAGCTCGCGCGCCGCAGCATCACGGATCCGCTCGCCGAGTTCGACGTGCCCGCCAGGCAGGCTCCACAGGTCGCGGTTCGGCGCCTTGCCGCGGCGCACCAGGAGCACGCGTCCGTCGCGCCAGACGCATGCACTGACACCGAGGATGGGACGGGCGACTGTCATGGTCTACCGGTCGTAGCGCACCGTGGCGGCGCCGACAATGACCGGCATCCGCGCCGTCTGCCCTTCCGGTTGAAATCCGGCGCGGGCGGGGCGAGATTGGGCCTGCAAGGAGGTGCCCGGTCGACATGTGCGGTCTCTACAATCTCACCACGGCGCCGGAGGCGGTCCGCTCCTACTTCGGCTACAGGGATCGGCCGAATTTCCCGCCGCGCGACCGGATCGCGCCGACGGAGCCGATAGCCATCGTCCGGATGGAACGGGGCGAACGGCGGTTCGCGCTGGTACGCTGGGGCCTCATCCCGTCATGGATGAAGGAGACCAAGCGTTCCCGGCCATTGATCAACGCCCGCGGCGAGACGGTGCTCGAGAAGGCGTCGTTCCGCAATGCCATGCGCCGGCGCCGCTGCCTCATCCCCGCCTCCGGCTTCTACGAATGGCAGGGTGACGTCCCCGGCCGCAAGCAGTGCCACCTGGTGGCGCGACCCGACGGCGGCCCGATCGCCTTCGCCGGCCTGTGGGAGCACTGGATGGGGCCGGGCGGCGAGGAACTGGAATCGGCGGCGATCATCACCACCGCGGCCAACGCCGTGCTGCAGCCGATCCACGACCGGATGCCGGTGATCATCGAACCGGAGGACTTCGGTCGCTGGCTGGATGCCGAGGCGGTGCCGGCGGAAGAGGCGGCGACGCTCCTGAAGCCTGCGGCCGACGACGTGCTGACGGCGCGGCCCATCGATCTGGTGCTGCGGCCGCCACGGCGCCCCGCCGCGGCAACCGAAGCGCAGCCGAAACTGTTGTAGCTGCCTCGCCGGGCAGACGCCCGCTGCGAGCAGTTGTCACGCCGGCGGCGGCAGAAAGTTCACCTCGTGCTCGGCCGAGATGCGGACGACCTCCTCCTTGTCGGTGAGGTTGTGGATGCTCTCGAACAGCCGCCGCAGCGACCGTGCCGGCGTCACCCAGAACACCGCCTTCACCGGGGCTTCGGTGTTGTTGAAGATGCCGTGCGGGATGTTGCGCGGCAGCCGGACGAGGTCGCCGGGACCGGCCTGTTCGGGCTTGCCGTCGAGTTCGAGGTCGAAGCGGCCCTCCAGCACGTAGATGAATTCGTCCTGGGTCGGATGAATGTGCGGCGGCACGAACGTTCCGGGCGGGAACAGGGTCTCGAAGATGAAGCAGCTCTCGGTTTCCGCCTTGAGGTGGTAGGTCTGCCCGAGAATGTTCCAGGCGCCTCCACCAACGGGCTGGCCCGCCGCGGTGATTCCCGCCGTCATGCCCTGCATCTGCTTTCCTCCCTCGCAACCCGGCACCGGGTAGGCGCCGATGATTACATCGGGCGGCGTCCGGTTCAAGGTTCGACGGCGGCCATCCCGTGCCTGACATGGGGGCGGCACGGTTCAACCGGCGTTTGATTTTTCATCAATCGGCGCTACCATCCCTGCCCAGCAAGCAACAAAGGGCCCAGGGAGGATACGACATGTTGAAACGGATTCTTGCTGCCGCTGCGGCCGCAGCATTGACGGCGACATCGGCCGGCGCCCAGGACACGGTCAAGATCGGGTTCGTGACCACGCTCACCACGCCGGCCGCGGTGATCGGTGAGGACATGGTGAACTCGGTGAATCTCGCGGTGGAGCACCTCGGCGGCGAGATGGCCGGCAAGAAGATCGAGGTGATCTTCGAGGACGACGGGTTCAAGCCCGAGATCGGCAAGCAGAAGACCGACAAGCTGGTGAAGCAGGACGACGTGGACTTCGTGACCGGCTACATCTGGTCGAACGTGCTGCTCGCCTCGCGCAAGTCGGCGCTCGACGCCGGCAAGTTCCTCATCAGCGCCAACGCCGGTCCGCACGAACTGGCCGGCGAGCTGTGCCACGAAAACTTCTTCTCCACCTCGTGGCAGAACGACCAGACACCAATGGCGCTCGGCGAAGCGCTCAACCAGCGCGGCGTTAAGTCGGTCTACGTGATGGCGCCGAACTACGCCGCGGGCAAGGACATGGCCGCGGGCGTGGAGCGCACGTTCAAGGGCGAGATCAAGGGACGCGACTTCACCAAGTGGCCCGACCAGCTGGACTTCTCCGTCGAACTGGCCAAGGCGCGGTCATCGGGCGCCGAGGCGCTGTTCGTGTTCTATCCCGGCAAGGCCGGCGTCGCCCTGGTCCAGCAGTACCAGCAGCTGGGCCTTCAGGAAGCCATGCCCCTGTACTCGGTGTTCACCATCGACGGGATCACGCTGCCGCGGCTGCAGGAAGCCAACCTCGAGGGCGTGCTCGGCTCGCTCATCACCCAGCACTGGGGAGCCGACCTCGACGTGCCGCAGAACAAGAAGTACGTGTCCGACTACAAGGCCAAGCACGGCAAGTATCCGTCGTACTACGGCCAGCAGTCGTACGACCTGATCATGCTCATCAACAGCGCCGTCGAGGCGGTGAACGGCGATCTCAGCAACACCGACGGCATTCGCGCGGCGCTGGAGAAGGCCGATTTCCCGTCCACCCGCGGTGCGTTCAAGATGGGTCCCAACCATCTGCCGATCCAGAACTTCTACCTGCACGAGATCGTCGCCGACGAGGACGGGGTCTGGACCACCAAGATCGTCCAGACGGTGTTCGAGAACCATCAGGACTCGTACGCCAAGGACTGCAAGATGGACTGATCCGCCGCGCGCGGGCAGCCTGCGAGCGGGAGGCTTCGGCCTCCCGCTTTTTCTTTTGCGCCAGGACTGGCCGGGAAGTTTACACCTAAACTATTAAGCTATAAACTATCTTCCATGCTGCACGACGGGTGCGCGCGATGAGAATCGTCTGTATCGGTGGCGGGCCGGCGGGGCTGTATTTCTCGCTGCTTATGAAGCTGCAGGACCGCCGCCACGAGGTGACGGTCTACGAGCGCAACCGGCCCGATGATACCTTCGGCTGGGGCGTCGTGTTCTCCGACGAGACGCTCGACAACCTGGTTCGGGCCGACGGTCCGTCGGCGGAGGAAATCCACAAGGCGTTCGCCCACTGGGACGATATCGACGTTCATTTCAGGGACCGGGTCATCCGCTCCGGCGGCCACGGCTTCTCCGGCATCGCGCGCAAGCGGCTCCTGAACATCCTGCAGCGGCGTGCGGCGGGACTGGGGGTCGACCTCCGGTTCGAGACCGAGGTGACGGGGCTCGAGGAGTTCGGCGATGCTGACCTGATCGTCGTCTGCGACGGCATCAACAGCCGCATCCGTACCGCCCACGCCGATCATTTCCGGCCCGACATCGACGTTCGCAGCAACAGGTTCGTCTGGCTCGGCACCCACAAGCTGTTCGACGCCTTCACCTTCATCTTCGAGGAGACGCCGTGGGGCTGGTTCCAGGCCCATGCCTACCGGTTCGACGCCGACACCTCGACCTTCATCGTCGAGACCACCGGCGATGCGTGGACGCGGGCCGGCCTCGACAGGATGGAAAAGGACGAGGCCATCGGCTTTTGCGAACAGCTGTTCGCCCGTTACCTCGACGGTCACCGGCTGATGTCGAACGCCGGCCATCTGCGCGGATCCAACGTCTGGCTCAACTTCCCGCGGGTTACCAACGCCACCTGGATCATGGGCAATGTCGTGCTCATGGGCGACGCCGCCCATTCGGCGCATTTCTCGATCGGCTCCGGCACCAAGCTCGCGCTGGAGGACGCAATCGCGCTGGCCCGGAACCTCGCCGACGGGCATGCCGTGCCGCAGGTGCTGCAGCGCTACGAGGAGGAGCGCAAGGTCGAGGTGCTGCGCCTGCAATCGGCGGCGCGCAACTCGACGGAGTGGTTCGAGAACGTCGCGCGCTACACCGATTTCGAGCCTGACCAGTTCGCCTATTCGCTGCTCACGCGGTCGCAGCGGGTAAGCCACGAGAACCTGCGCCTTCGCGACAGCACGTACGTCGATTCGGTTGAGCGCTGGTTCGCGCGGACCGCTAACGGGCGCAACGAAAGCATTCCGCCCATGTTCGCGCCGTTCCGTCTGCGCGGGATGGAACTTGCGAACCGGATCGTGGTGTCGCCCA
>CAZSNL010000037.1:10629-23033 GCA_964608275.1 uncultured Hyphomicrobiales bacterium
TTCCGCCTGCGAGGGTGTGCCGGGCGACTTCCACCTCGTGCATCTCGGAAGCTTCGCGTTGGGCGGCGCCGGTCTCGTGTTCACCGAGATGACCTGCGTCTCGCCGCAGGCGCGCATCACGCCCGGCTGCCCCGGCCTGTGGTCGGACGAGCAGGCCGGCGCCTGGGCCCGCATCGTGCGCTTCATCCATGAGTACTCGCCGGCGAAGGTGTGCCTGCAGCTTGGTCATTCGGGTCGCAAGGGATCGACGAGGCGCGGCTGGGAAGGCATCGACGAACCCCTCGAGGCGGGCAACTGGGAGGTGCTTGCGCCGTCGCCGATTCCATGGGGCCCGCGCAACCAGGTACCGCGCGAGGCCACCCGCGACGACATGGACGCGGTGATTGCCGACTTCGCCCGCGCCACGCGGTACGCCATCGACTGCGGCTTCGACATGATCGAATTGCACGCCGCCCACGGCTACCTGCTGTCGTCGTTCATATCGCCGTTGACCAACCGGCGGCAGGATGCATACGGCGGCAGCCTCGCGAACCGTATGCGCTTCCCGCTGGAGGTGGTGGATGCGATGCGGGCTCTGTGGCCGGAGGACAAGCCGATGTCGGTACGGATCTCGGCCACCGACTGGCACGAGCGCGGGCTGACGGCGGAGGAATCGGTCGAGATCGCCGTGATGCTGAAGGCCCACGGTGTCGATCTCGTCGACGTCTCGGCCGGCCAGACCACGCCGGATGCGCGCCCCGTCTATGGCCGCATGTTCCAGACGCCGCTCGCCGATCGCATCCGCAACGAGGCCAAGGTGGCGACGATGGCGGTGGGCAACATCTACGAGCCCGATCACTGCAACTCGATCCTCGCCGCCGGCCGGGCCGATCTGGTAGCGCTGGCGCGCCCCCATCTTGCCAATCCGCGCTGGACACAGCACGCCGCGGCGCGGCTCGGGTTTGACGGCCAGTTCTGGCCTCCCCAGTACTGGAACGGCCGCGACCAGATGATCCGGAACCTGCAGCGCGGCGACGAACTGGCGGTGAGCGTATGACCGGGACCTCTGAGAGTCCGGCGCTGAGCGGACGCCATGCACTGGTAACCGGCGGCGGCCGCGGCATCGGCGCTGCCATCGCCGAGGCGCTGTCGGCCGCGGGCGCGACGGTTTCGCTGCTCGGGCGGGCCCGCGGACCACTGGAAGAGACGCTGTCGCGGCTGCCGGTTCAAGGCGGGGTGGCCGTGGCCGACGTCACCGACCCCGGCCAGGTGCGTACGGCGGTGGACGCCGTCAGGCGCGTCCACGGCGGCGTGGACATCGTCGTCAACAATGCCGGCATGGCCGAAAGCGCGCCGTTCGAGCGCACGTCGGCTGAAATGTGGGCGCGTACGATCGCGGTCAACCTCGACGGAGCGTTCCACGTCACCCAGGCGGTGCTCGACGATCTCCTCGCCGCCGAGCACGGCCGTATTGTCAACGTGGCCAGCACGGCCGCGCTTAGGGGATACGCCTATGTCACCGCCTACTGCGCAGCAAAACACGGTCTGCTCGGCCTCACCCGGGCGCTCGCGGCGGAACTCGCCCGCACCACCGTTACCGTGAATGCGGTGTGCCCCGGCTATGTGGAGACGGACATGCTCACCCGATCCCTCGACAGGATTTCGAAGACGACCTCGCTCGACGTCGACGCGGCACGGGAGCGGCTGGCGGCGCAGAGCCCGCAGAACCGCTTCATCACGACCGACGAGGTGGCCCATTCCGTGCTGTGGCTGGTGAGCCCGGCCGCCCGCGGCGTGACCGGCCAGGCGATTGCCATTGCCGGCGGCGAGGTAATGTGATGGCCGGTGGTGTCTCCCGCCTGTCGGTGACCGAACACGACATTGACGCGAGCAGCGCCAAGACGCCGCTCAGGCTGTGGCTGAAGCTCCTGTCTCTGTCCGCCCTGGTGGAAGGCGAGATCCGCCGCCGGCTGCGGGCACGGTTCGACATGTCGCTGGCCAAGTTCGACTACCTGGCCCAGCTCTACCGCAGCCCAGCCGGCGGACTGTCGATGAGTGAGCTTGGCCGCCAGCTGATGGTGACCGGCGGCAACATTACCGGACTGACAGACCGCCTGGAGAAGGACGGGCTGGTCGAACGGCGACAGCATCCGAGTGACCGCCGTTCGCAGCTGATCGTGCTCACCGCCCGCGGCCGCAACGCATTCGTGGCCATGGCGGCTGAGCATGAGGCGTGGGTACGCGAGCTGTTCGCTGATCTCGGCGAGGCCGAGCAGCGCGAGATCGTGTCGCTGCTTGGAACGCTGAAACAGTCGGTCCAGGAGCGGGTGGAACGCAACGGGGAGGAGGCATGACCGTGAACCTTTCGACCTATCAGGCCCGCCATTTCCGATGGACCGTCGACGGGCCGGTGGCCGAAGTGACGCTTGACAGGCCGGACCGCAAGAACCCGCTCACGTTCGACTCCTATGCCGAGCTGCGCGACACTTTCGAGGCACTGCGGCACGATTCGGCGATCAAGGCGGTTGTGCTGACCGGCGCCGGCGGCAACTTCTGCTCCGGCGGTGACGTGTTCGAGATCATCGAGCCGCTGACCAAACGGGACATGCCCGGCCTCATCCAGTTCACCCGGATGACCGGCTCCGTGATCAAGGCCATGCGGGCGTGTCCGCAACCGATCATCGCAGCCATCGACGGCGTATGCGTGGGCGCCGGCGCCTGCCTCGCCATGGCCTCCGATCTCCGTTTCGGCACCTCCGGTGCCAAGGTCGCCTTCCTGTTCGTACGCGTCGGCCTCGCCGGCTGCGACATGGGGGCGTGCGCCATGCTGCCGCGCATCGTCGGCCATGGCCGCGCGGCCGAGCTTCTCTACACCGGTCGTGTCATGAAGGGCGACGAGGCCGAGCGGTGGGGCTTCTTCAACCGCATCTGCGCGCCGGATGCCGTGCTTGACGAGGCGCGCGCGATGGCGCGCACGCTGGCAACCGGGCCGACCTTCGCCCACGGCATGACCAAGCGCATGCTGCACCAGGAATGGGACATGAGCCTCGACGAAGCCATCGAGGCCGAGGCCCAGGCGCAGGCCGTGTGCATGCAGACCGGCGACTTCCGTCGCGCGTTCGAGGCATTCGCCGCAAAGCGGGACCCGGTGTTCGAGGGGAATTGAATCCCATGGCCGCATCTTCCGTCAGGGCAACGGACATGCAGGCAGGGCCGACACATGTGCCCGGCCGCATCGAGCCGGGCGACCTGGTGATGCGGCAGCCGGGAGTTGCGGAGTTCGCCGGTGGCTGACCGCTCCTTCCTCGACTGGCCGTTCTTCGAGGATCGTCACCGCGACCTCGCATCCGAGGTCGATGCGTGGGCGGACGCGAATGTGGCGTCGCTGGTGGACGAAGCCGACATCGACGGCTCGTGCCGGGCGCTGGTGGCGGCGATGGGCGATGCCGGACTGCTGACCCATGCCGTGGCCCGGACCGATGGTGGTGCCGCGGCAGCACTCGACGTGCGCTCGCTGTGCCTGATCCGCGAAACGCTGGCGCGCCACCACGGGCTCGCCGACTTCGCGTTCGCCATGCAGGGCCTGGGCTCGGGACCGGTTTCCCTGTTCGGCGACGACCGGCAGCGTCAGCGCATCCTGCCTGCTGTCTCGTCGGGACGCACCCTGGCGGCCTTTGCGCTGAGCGAGCCGCAGGCCGGCTCGGACGTCGCGGCGCTGCAGCTCACCGCGCGCCCGGACGGCGACGCGTTTGTGCTCGATGGCGAGAAGACGTGGATCTCCAACGGCGGCATCGCCGATCACTATGTGGTCTTTGCCCGCACCGGCGAAGGCGATGGCGCTCGCGGACTGTCGGCATTCTTCGTGGAGGCAGACACGCCGGGTCTCACGATCGTCGAGCGGATAGACGTCATCGCGCCGCACCCGCTGGCGAGGCTGCGCTTCGACGGTTGCCGGGTGCCGGCGGACAGCATGATCGGCGAGCCGGGCAGGGGGTTCGCCGTCGCCATGGCAACCCTCGACGTGTTCCGTTCGACTGTTGGCGCCGCCGCGCTCGGGTTCGCCCGGCGTGCACTCGACGAGGCGATCCACCATGCGGCCGGTCGGGAGATCGCCGGTACCGTGCTGGGCGACTACCAGATGACCCAGGCGAAGCTCGCCGACATGGCCACCGATGTCGATGCCGCGGCGCTGCTCGTCTATCGCGCCGCCTGGACCAAGGACCAGGGCGCACCGCGGGTGACGCGGGAGGCGGCGATGGCGAAGCTGTTCGCCACCGAGCGCGCCCAGGCCGTGATCGACCAGGCGGTGCAGATCCACGGCGGCCTCGGCGTCCGCAAGGGCGTCAAGGTCGAGGAACTCTATCGCGACATCCGTGCACTGCGGATCTACGAGGGCACCAGCGAAATCCAGAAGATCGTGATTGCCAGACAACTGATGGCGGACGCACCCGCACATCGGTAACGAACGCGGGGAGAGGGAGGATGAAACAGGAACGTGTCGACACCTTTGCCAGGGACAATCTGCCGCCGCGGGAGGAATGGCCGGAGTTCGATCTGTCACATCCGGCCTACCACTATCCCGAGCGGCTCAACTGCGTGACCCGGTTCGTCGACCGCTGGGTCGAGGAAGGCAAGGGCGACAGGACGGCGTTCATCACTCCCGAGGGCCGGACCACCTATGCCCAGGTGTACGACAGCGTGAACAGGCTCGCCCGTGTCCTGGTCGAGGACTACGGCCTCGTACCGGGTAATCGGGTGCTGCTGCGGTCGGCCAACAACCCGATGATGGTGATTGCCTACATGGCCGTCATCAAGGCCGGCGGAATTGCCGTCGGCACCATGCCACTGTTGCGGGCAGGCGAACTAGCGACCATTGCCGAAAAGGCGGAAATCGGGCTGGCGCTGTGCGATGCAAGGCTCGGCGACGAACTTGAGCGGGCCCGCGACAAGGCCCCGGTGCTGAAGGAGATCGGCTGGTTTGGAATCGACAGGCCGGACGGCCTCGAGGCCCTGATGCGCACCAAGCCTGCCATGTTCACGCCCTACCCGTCGCATCGCGACGATGTCTGCCTGATCGCCTTCACGTCGGGCACCACGGGCAAGCCGAAGGGCACCGTCCACTTTCACCGCGACATGCTGGCGATCTGCGATGGGTTTTCCTCTCTGGTCCTGAAGCCGCAACCGGACGACGTGTTCTGCGGCTCGCCCCCGCTTGCCTTCACCTTCGGTCTCGGAGGGCTTGCCCTGTTTCCGATGCATGCGGGGGCGGCAACTCTGCTGCTCGAATCGGCGCCGCCGGACAAACTGCTTGAAGCCATGGCCCGGTATGGCGCGACGATCTGCTTTACCGCGCCGACAGCCTATCGCGCGATGACGTCGATGGCGAAGGCGGCCGATGTTCCGACCTGGCGCAAGGGGGTATCGGCCGGCGAGCACCTGCCGAAGGCGACCTTCGAGGCCGTACGCAACGCGTTCGGCATCTCGCTGATCGACGGGCTCGGCTCGACCGAGATGCTGCACATCTTCCTCACATCGGAGGGAGACCAGATCCGGCCCGGCGCAACCGGAATACCCGTTCCGGGCTATGCGGCACGGATCGTCGACGACGACGGCCGGGAGGTGCCTCGCGGCACGCCCGGCAAGCTCGCTGTCAAGGGGCCGACCGGATGCCGGTACCTCGCCGACGAACGTCAGCGCGAGTATGTCCAGCACGGCTGGAACCTCACCGGCGACACCATGATCGAGGACGAGGAGGGTTACTTCTGGTACCAGGCGCGGGCCGACGACATGATCATTTCGGCCGGCTACAACATTGCCGGGCCGGAGGTGGAGAACTGCCTCCTGACCCATGAAGCGGTGGCCGAATGTGGCGTCGTCGGCAAGCCCGACGAAGATCGCGGCCAGATCGTCAAGGCATTCGTGGTGCTGAGGGAGGGATACGCGGGCGACCAGCGGATGGTCGAGGCGCTGCAGGCGCACGTCAAGCAGACCATCGCACCCTACAAGTATCCGCGCGAAATCACGTTCCTCGGCGCCCTGCCCAAGACCCAGACCGGCAAGCTGCAGCGCTTCCGGTTGCGTGAACTCGATCGAGGAGAGACCGGAGCATGAAGCAGGCTGTTCACGGAGCCATCCTGCCGCCGGGCTGGCAGCGGCCGCCGGGGTATTCCCATGCCATCGTCGCCGAAGGCCGGATGCTGTTCATCGCCGGCCAGATCGGCGTATTGCCGGACGGTACGTTTGCGTCGGACGACTTTGCCGGACAGTTCAGCCAGATCCTGCGCAACACCCGCACGCTGCTCGAGGAAGCCGGCGCCGGGCCGGAGCACCTCGTGCGCATGACCTGGTACGTGACGTCGAAACAGGAGTATCTCGATTCGCTGCCCCAAGTGGGCGCTGCCTGGCGCGAGATCATCGGCCGCCACTATCCGGCAATGGCGGTGGTCGAGGTCTCGGCTCTTGTCGAGGACAAGGCGCGGATCGAGATCGAATCCACCGCGGTGTTGCCGGCAACCGCATGACGGCAGGTCGACGATGCGGTTAGCCGACGATCGCAGCAAATGCCGGGTGCCCCGGTCAAGGCTTCCTCGAACGGCTGGCTGCACGGTGGGGCCGGAGACAGAGCCATGAAGGCGCTGGTGATCGGCGGCGGCCCGGCGGGGCTCTACGCAGCCTGCCTTCTAAAGCGTAGGCGCCTTGCCGGTTCGGTCACCGTCATCGAGCAGAACCCGTCCGATGCCACCTACGGCTTCGGCGTGGTGTTCTCCGAGACTGCCCGCAACCACCTGAGCGAGGCCGATCCGGCGACCCACGAGGCGTTGCTCGCCGCAAGCGAGACCTGGGACGACCTGACCATCGTCCATCGCGGCGAGCGGGTCGCCATCGACGGCAACGGTTTTTCGGCACTTTCCCGCCTGGAACTCCTGCGGATCCTGCAGGAACAGTGTGACCGCGAGGGGGTGGACATCCGCTTCGGACAACAGGTTCGTGCGCTGCCCGCCGCCGACGAGGCCGACCTCGTCATCGGAGCCGACGGTGTCAACTCGACCGTGCGGACACTCTGCAGGGAGACATTCCGGCCAACGATCCACGAACTCTCCAACCGCTTTGCCTGGTACGGGACGGCGAAACCGTTCGAGACGCTGACGCTGACGTTCCGCGAACACGCGGGCGGTCACTACGTCGCCCATCACTATCGCTACAGCCCCACGATGAGCACCTTCATCGTCGAGTGCGATGCGGCGACCTGGGAGCAGGCCGGACTGGCGCGCATGAGCGATGCCGAATCGCGGGCCTGGTGCGAGACCGTGTTCGCGGCCGATCTGGACGGCTGGCCGCTGATTTCCAACAAGTCCGTGTGGCGCCGGTTTCCGGTACTGGTTACCGAACGTTGGGCGTACCGGAACATGGTCCTACTCGGCGATGCCTCCAAGACGATCCATTTCTCCATCGGCTCCGGAACCCGGCTCGCCATGGAAGATGCGCTGGCGCTGACGCATGCTCTCGAGGAGGAGAAGGGGTGCGTGGAGGATGCACTGCAGCGGTTCGAGTCGGAGCGGCGGCCGGCGGTGGACCGGCTGCTGTCGGCGGCCGGCGGCAGCTACCGCTGGTACGAGGAATTCCCGGCCCGGATGCACCTCGCGCCGCATGCCTTCGCCCACAGCTACATGACGCGAAGCGGCCGCGTCGACGACGAGCGGCTCGCTGCGATCGCGCCGAGCTTCATGGCAGCCTACCGGGCAAAGGTGGCGGCGGAGGCAAACCGCCGGTGACCGGGCGCACCGGCCGCTTGCAAATGACGGCCGGGTAAGGGACGTTGCGAGCAGGAGGAACGAAAGATGACCACGCCGACACCCGTCAACGACCTCGCCGAGCAACGCCGCGCCTTCTATGACGAGATCAGGCCGTACAATATGGCTCCGCTGTGGGAGGTGCTGCACGGTCTCGTGATCCCGGAGCCGAAGTCGCCGGCGGCCCCCGCCAAGTGGTCGTACGACACTGCCCGCGACTGCCTGCTGCGCGCCGGCGATCTGATTACCGCCGAGGAGGCCGAACGCCGCGTGCTGGTGCTCGAGAACCCGGCAATGACGGGCCAGTCGTGCATCACCCGGACGCTCTATGCCGGCCTGCAGCTCATTCTCCCAGGCGAATCGGCGCCGGTGCACCGCCACAGCCAGTCGGCGCTGCGGTTCGTCATGGAAGGCTCCGGTGCCTTCACGTCGGTCGGTGGCGAGCGCGCCTACATGGAACCGTTCGACCTGGTGCTGACCCCGAGCCTCCACTGGCACGGGCACGGCAACGACACGTCGGAACCGATGATCTGGCTGGACGGACTCGACATCCCGCTGGTCCGGGCGCTCGATGCGAGCTTCGCCGAAGGCATGCGCGGCACGGCGGGCGAGGAGGCCGCACGCGAGCGCCGCCCGCCGGGAGACAACATCGTCCGTTACGGCAGCAACCTGCGGCCGGTTTCCGGCACGACGGCGGACGTGAACCCGTCGACCCAGCCGCTGTTTCACTACCGGTACGCCGACTGGAGCGAAAGCCTGGCGAGGGCTGCGGCATCCAGTGATCCCGACCCGCATTTCGGCATCAAGCTCGAGTTTTTGAACCCGGCGACCGCGGGCCCGGTCATGAACACCATCTCCGCCTTTGCCCAGCAGATACCGGCGGGGTTTCGGACCCGGCCTGTCCAGGATACTGCGGGCCAGATCCACGTCGTCTGCGGTGGCAGCGGACAGGCCGAAGTCGGCGACGAGCGGTTCGAACTGTCATTGCGCGACGTGTTCGTGGTGCCGGCCTGGACACCACTGTCGCTGGCGGCCGAGGAGGACCTCGTCCTGTTCAGCTTCTCCGACCAGGTGGTCCAGAGGCAGCTCGGTCTGTGGCGGGAGCGGCGGCACTGATGTGCAGGTGCGTTCGGAACCGGGCGGCGTGTGGGGCCGACCGCCGGCGATGCAACGTCGCGAGGGGACCGGCAGGTGGCCCGTTGTTCTCTCGCTCTGCCGATTGTGCTAATCCCGGTAGCAGCCGGGCGGGACCACAACAATAAGGGAGGCGCGGGGAGGGGGAATGGACTGGCCGCTGATCGTGATCCAGTTCCTGAACGGACTTCAGCTCGGAGTGCTCTTGTTCCTGCTTGCCTCCGGGCTGACGCTGGTTTTCGGAATTATGGACTTCGTCAACCTCGCGCATGGCTCGCTCTACATGGTTGGCGCGTTCATCTTCGCCACGCTCACCCAGGTCCTCGGCTCGTTCGTCGTCGCCCTCCTGCTGACGCTGCCGCTGGTCGCGCTGGTCGGGATAGCAACCGAGATCCTGGTGGTCCGCCATCTCTATTCGCGCGACCACCTCGACCACGTGCTCGCCACCTTCGGCCTCATCCTGTGCTTCGACACGCTGGTGCAGATGATCTGGGGGCCGGCCGGCATCGGTGTGGCCCTGCCATCGTGGCTGTGGGGCGTCGTCGAGATCGCCCCCGGTGCGATCTTTCCGTTCTACCGTCTTGTGATCATCGTCGTCGGCCTCGCGATCGCTGCCGCGCTCTACTACGTCGTCAATTATACCCGCCTCGGCATGCTGATCCGCGCGGGTGCCTCCAACCGCACCATGCTGTCGGCACTGGGCGTCGACGTGAAGACGCTGTTCACCCTGGTGTTCGCGATGGGAACGGTGCTCGCCGGGCTTGCCGGCCTGCTCGTCACCCCGATCGGCGAAGCCAGCATCGGCATGGGGAACGACATCATCATCGTCGCCTTCGTGGTGATCATCGTCGGCGGCATAGGCTCGATGAAGGGCGCCTTCATCGCCGCGATCATGATCGGGCTGATCGATACCCTCGGCCGCGCCTTCCTTGACGACGTGTTCCTGCTGTTCATGCCGTCCCACCATGCCGAAACCGGCGCCCCTGCCGTGTCGGCGATGCTGATCTACATCCTGATGGCGGTCATCCTCGCGTTCCGCCCGCAGGGCCTGTTTCCGCCGAGGGTACGCTGATGGAGACGCCGGCAACCATCGACCGGCAGGCAGCCGCGCCTACCACGCGGCCGCGGCTCGGGGTCCGCGGCTGGACGATGCTGATCGTGCTCGCCGTTCTCGCCATTGCCCCCTACCTGCTGTTCAAGGCGGGGCACGGCTTCTATCTCGACGTCGCGACGCGCGCGGTGATCCTGTCGATTGCCGCGGTCGGACTCAATTTCATTCTCGGCTACGGCGGCATGATCAGCTTCGGCCACGCCGCCTACCTCGGCATCGGCGCCTACAGCGTCGGCATTCCCGCCTACTACGGCGTCTACGACGGCCTCGTGCACTTTCCGCTGGCGATTGCCGCGTCCGCCCTGTTCGCCCTGCTGACGGGAGCGGTGTGCCTGCGCACGCGTGGCGTCTACTTCATCATGATCACCATGGCGTTCGCCCAGATGGTCTACTACGCGTTCGTCTCGCTCGAGGAATACGGCGGCGACGACGGCCTGGTGATCAACGCGCGCAGCCGCCTTCCGGTGATCGACCTGGAGAGCAACATCCAGCTCTATTACCTGAGCTTCGTCTCGCTGGTCGCGCTGCTCTACGTGGTTCACCGGATCGTCAATTCGCGCTTCGGCATGGTGGTGCAGGGCTCCAAGGGCAACGACGAGCGGATGCGGGCAATTGGCTACCACACCTACGTCTACCGCCTCGTCGCCTATGTCATCTCCGGCGCGATCTGCGGGTATGCAGGCGCCCTGCTCGCCAACTTCTCCAGCTTCATATCGCCCGAAATGACCTACTGGACGCGGTCGGGCGAGCTCATCTTCATGGTGATCCTAGGTGGTACCGGGTCCCTGTTCGGGCCCGTCCTTGGTGCGGTCGGCTTCCTTGCACTGGAGGAGATCCTGTCGTCCTTCACCGTCTACTGGCCGTTCCTGTTCGGAGTCATCCTCATCATGGTCGTGCTGTTCGCCCGGCGCGGGATCGACAGTCTGCTGGGACCGAGGGACGGTCATGGCTGAGCCGATTCTCGAGGTCCGCGACCTTCGCAAGAGCTTCGGTGGCGTCCGCGCCGTCGACGGCTTCGCACTGTCTGTCTCCGAGTTCGAGACCCACGCGGTCATCGGCCCCAACGGCGCCGGCAAGACGACCCTGATCGCACAGCTCTCCGGCATGCTGAAGCCGGACAGCGGCGCCATCCGCTTCCGCGGCAGGGACATCACCGAGGTGCCCGCGCACCGCCGTTCGCGGCTCGGGCTGGCCCGCTCATTCCAGATCACCAGCGTGTTCCGGGACATGACGGTGATCGACAACGTGGCACTGGCGATCCAGGCGCACGCGGGACATTCGTTCCGGTTCTGGATGCCGGCGAGACGCGACCCCGATCTCACCGAGCCGGCGCTGCAGATGCTGCGCGAGGTCGATCTCGCCGAGCGCGCGCACGATCTGGCCAGCGCCCTGTCGCACGGCGAGCAACGCCAGCTGGAGATTGCCATGGCGCTCGCGACGAGCCCGGCGATGCTCCTGCTCGACGAGCCGATGGCGGGCATGGGGCCTGAGGAGTCGCGCCGGATGGTCGAGACGTTGCAGCGTCTCAAGGGAGAGAAGACCATGCTGCTCGTCGAGCACGACATGGACGTGGTGTTCGCCCTCGCCGACACGATCACGGTGATGGTCGACGGCAGGGTCATTGCCAGCGGCCCGCCGCAGGCCATCCGCAGCGACGAGCACGTGCGGCGTGCCTACCTTGGCGAGGAGGGTGGCTGAGCAATGCTCAGGATCGAGGGAATCGAATCGTTCTACGGGGCGAGCCAGGCGCTGTTCGGCATCGACCTAGAGGTGAAGGCGGGCGAGGTCGTGACCCTGATCGGGCGCAACGGCATGGGCAAGACCACGACCCTCAACACCATCATGGGCATCGTCCGCGCGCGGTCCGGCAGCGTCACGTTCGACGGCGAGACCATCTCCAACCTGCCGTCATACCGGGTGGCCAAGCTCGGCATCGGCTTCGTGCCGGAAGGCCGCCAGGTGTTCCCGAACCTGACCTCCTACGAGAACCTGGTGGCCACCGCCGCCAATCGCGGCGGCCATGGCAACGCCTGGACCCTCGACCGGGTGTTCGCGATGTTCCCCGAGCTGGCGGCCCGCCGCAACTCGATGGCAAGCCTTCTTTCGGGAGGCGAACAGCAGATGCTGGCAATCGGCCGCGCGCTGATGACCAATCCGCGGCTGCTGGTCCTCGACGAGGCGACGGAGGGGCTGGCGCCGCTGATCCGGCAGGAGATCTGGCGCTGCCTGGAAAGGATCCGCTCGGAGGGCCTGTCGATCCTCGTCGTCGACAAGAACATCGCCGACCTGACCCGCTTCGCCGACCGGCATTACATCATCGAGAAGGGCCGCGTCGTGTGGACCGGAACCTCCGACGAACTCCGCCGCGACAGCGAGCTGCAGCAGCGATA
>CAZSNL010000038.1:0-17914 GCA_964608275.1 uncultured Hyphomicrobiales bacterium
TCTACTACGGTGGCCTGCACCAGGGCGGCGTCGCCGGCAGCGCCTCCGGCGCCGATACGGTCACCGGGTTCGAAGCCGGCACCGACAAGGTCATCTTCCGCGGCGGCGCCGGGGACGAACTCGACGACCTCGGCAGCGACGGCGCCCTGGCGTTCGCGGTGGATGCGGCAGCCGACTTCGACGGCGCCCACGAAGCGGCGCTGCAGACCGGGTTCGCGGACGCCGACCTGCTCGACCTCGGCCTGGTTGCCGCCGCCTTCAACGGCGACGGGGTGACGGCGGCCAATGGGGAGGACGCGCTCCTCGTCGCTGTCGGGCAGACGATGAGCACCATCTGGTACTATGCGGAGTCGGATGGCAACGCGGACGCCATCGGGTCCCCCGAGCTGACGCTGCTGGCGCAGGTCGACGCGGTGCTCGGTACCAACGACTTCGGCGTCATCTGACCGACCGGTCATAACGCTGACGGAAGGGGCGGCCCGCGGGCTGTCCCTTTTCGTTCCGGGACATCTTGCCGGTCATCCTGCCGGTCATCCGGCGTCGGGTATCAGGTCCGGCATCAGCCGGCGCGGCGGCGGAACGGTTCAGCCGTCGCCGGTGACGATCGGCGCCTCCGGGTCGGCGCCCCATTCGGCCCACGAACCGTCATACAGCGCATGGTCGCGGTGGCCGATCAGGTCGAGGCCGAGGTAGAGCATCGCCGCCGTCACCCCGGACCCGCACATGGTGATCACCGGCCGGTCGAGGTCAACTCCGGCGGCCTCGAAGGCCCTCTTCAGCTCGTCGGGCGACTTCAGCGTGCCGTCGGAATTCAGGAGCGTCGGAAACGGCACGTTGCGGCTGCCCGGCACGTGGCCCGGCCTCAGGCCCTGCCTCGGTTCCGGCTCCTCGCCACGGAAGCGACCGGCCGGGCGGGCGTCGACAATCTGCGCCGCGCCGCTCTCGCGGACGCGGGACACGTCGGCCATGTCGCGCACCATCGTGGCGTCGAGACGGGCGGTGAAGTGACGCTCCTGGACCGGGCGCGGCTCGCCATCCTCGACCGGGCGGCCCTCGGCGCGCCATTTGGGCAGGCCGCCGTCGAGCACCGCCACGTCGTTGTGCCCCATCACGCGGAACATCCACCAGGCGCGGGCGGCGGAGAACAGGCCGAGCTGGTCGTAGGCGATCACCCGCTTGCCGTCGCCGATGCCGAGCTTGCGGACACGTGAAGCGAACACTTCCGGCTTCGGCAGCATGTGCGGCAGCGGGCTGTCGGTGTCCGACATGGCGTCGATGTCGAAGAACAGCGCGCCCGGGATATGGGCGGCGAGGTATTCCTCGCGGCCGTTGCGGCCGGTCGGCGGCAGGTGCCACGACGCATCGATCACCACGATGTCGGGTGCATCAAGGTGCCGGGCGAGCCAGTCGGTCGAGACGATCCATTCGGTCACTCAAGAAGTCTCCCTGGCAGGGGTGGGCCTCGGTGGCGTCATTGTGATCGGCCTGACCGCAATTGTCACGGCCGTCGTCGGCCCACCCGTCCGCCCATGTGCGCCTCAAGCGAAGCCGACGCGGATCCGCCGGTTCTGGCGTCCCTTGTTCTCGATCTTCTGCACCGCCACCGGGCCGATCTCGGCGGTGGATGCGACGTGGGTGCCGCCGCACGGCTGGAGGTCGACGCCGCCGCCGGCACCGATCTCGACCAGCCGCACCCTGCCGGTGCCCATCGGCGGCTTAACCGCCATGGTGCGGACGAGCTCCGGCCTGGCGGCGAGCTCCTCGTCCGCAATCCAGCGATCGCTCACCGGGTGGTCCTCGGCGATCAGGCGGTTGAGACCGTCGCCGATCGTCTCCCGGTTCACCGCATCGGGATCGGCGATATCGAAGTCGAGGCGGCCGTTGTCGGTCGAGATGCCGCCGCCGGTGACCGGGTAGGGGACCAGCGAGCACAGGAGATGCAGGCAGGTATGGATGCGCATGTGGGCGTAGCGCCGGTCCCAGTCCAGCCGGCACAGGACCGCGGCGCCGGGCTGCGGCAACGCCGTACCCTCGGGCACGACGTGGACGATATCGCGGTTGTCGTCGTAGACGGCGACGGCAACCGGGATCGTTCCGGTGCCCTCGATCTCGAGCCAGCCGCTGTCGCCCGGCTGACCGCCCGAGGTGGCGTAGAACACCGTCCGGTCGAGAATGATGCCGCCGCGATCGTTGACGGCCACGACGCGCGCCTCGCAGGTGCGCGCATAGGGGTCCTGCCTGAATACGAGTTCCGTCACCGCTCCCGTCACGCCTCCTCGAACACCTGCGGCATCGGGGCCGGCTGGCGGTCCAGCCACGGGGGAACCGGCAGACCCTTCTCGCGCAGGAAGGCCGGATTGAACATCCGGCTCTGGTAGCGGGTACCATAATCGCACAGGACCGTCACGATGGTGTGGCCCGGCCCCATGTCGCGGGCGAGCCTGATCGCGCCGGCGACGTTGATGCCGCTGGAGCCACCGAGGCAGAGGCCTTCCTCGGCGACCAGGGCAAAGCAGATTTCCAGCGCCTCGGCGTCCGGTATCCGGTAGGCGACGTCGACCGCCGCGCCCTCGATGTTGGCGGTGATCCGACCCTGGCCGATACCCTCGGTGATGGAGCTGCCTTCGGCCCGCAGCTCGCCCCTGGTGTAGTATTCGTACAGGGCTGCGCCGAACGGATCGGCGAGGCCAATGGTGATGGTCGGGTCGAGTTCCTTGAGCCGGTCGCTGACCCCGCCCAGGGTACCGCCGGAGCCGACGGCGCAGATGAAGCCGTGCAGCTTGCCGCCGGTATCGCGCCAGATCTCGTTGGCGGTCGTCTCGTAGTGGGCTCTGCGGTTGGCCACGTTGTCGAACTGGTTGGCCCAGATCGCCCCGTTCGGCTCGGTGGCGTTCAGCGCCTCGGCGAGACGTGCGGAATACTTCACGTAATTGTTCGGGTTCCTGTATGGCACCGCCGGCACCTCGACGAGCTCGGCGCCCATCACCCGCAGCGTGTCCTTCTTCTCCTGCGACTGGGTTTCGGGGATCACGATCACGGTGCGGAAGCCGAGCGCGTTGCCGACCATCGCCAGCCCGATCCCGGTATTGCCGGCGGTTCCCTCGACGATGACGCCGCCGGGCCTGAGACGGCCGTGCTCGAGTGCGTCCCTGACGATGTACCAGGCCGCGCGATCCTTGACCGACTGGCCGGGATTCATGAACTCGCACTTGCCGAGGATGGTGCAGCCGGTTTCCTCCGACGCACGCTTCAACCGGACGAGCGGGGTGTTGCCGATCGCCTCTATCACTGTCTGCCGATGGGCCATAACGTGGCAGCCTCCATGCCGGGCGGGACAGGGACGATCTAACCCCGGCCGGGCCGCAGGTGCAACCCGCCGTGTTCGGAACAACGAACGGTACCGATTGTCGCGGTCTGCCGTCTGTCGGAAGATGCAGACTCCGGCTAGGCTCCGGAAGACCGGTCCAGAGATCCTGTGCAAAGGGTAAATACGTGAACACGTCCAGCACCAAACCGCGAGACAGGGCACTGCCGCGCGGGCAGCAGCTCCTCGCCATGCCACAGTACAACAAGGGAACCGCCTTCAACGCCGAGGAACGGCAACGGCACGGGCTGCTGGGCCTGCTGCCCTATGCCATCGAAACCCTCGACCAGCAGGTCGCCCGCACCTACCGGGCCTACCAGGCCAAGCCCAACGATCTCGAACGGCACATCTACCTGCGGCAGCTGCAGGACTCCAACGAGACCCTGTTCTATCGCCTGGTCATGGATCATGCCGCCGAGATGATCCCGATCATCTACACGCCCACCGTCGGCGAGGCCTGCAAGCGGTATTCGGAGATCTACCGCAGGCCACGCGGGCTGTTCATCTCCTACCCGCACGCCGCGCACATCGACACGATGCTGGAGAACGCACCGCCGGAACGGGTGGAAGTGATCGTGATGACGGACAGCGAGGCGATCCTCGGCATTGGCGACCAGGGAGCCGGCGGCATGGGGATCCCGATCGGCAAGCTGGCGCTCTACACCGCGCTCGGCGGCATCGATCCCAACGTCTGTCTTCCCGTCCTGCTGGACGTCGGCACCAACAACCGTGCACTGCTCGACGACCCGCTCTACATCGGCTGGCACCACGAACGGATCACCGGCGACGATTACGATGCCTTCGTCGACAAGGTGATGCAGGCCATCATCCGGCACTTCCCCGACGCGATGGTCCAGTTCGAGGACTTCGGCGCCCGCAACGCCCACCGCCTGCTTGCGCGGTACCGGGACCAGCTGTGCTGCTTCAACGACGACGTCCAGGGGACCGCGGCGGTGACACTCGGTACGGTGCTTGCTGCCTGCCGGGCGAGCGGGGTGGCGTTCGAGGACTCGGTGATCGTGATAGCGGGCGCCGGTTCGGCTGGCTGCGGCATCGCCGAGCAGTTCACCAAGGCCCTCACGCTGCGCGGCCTGTCCGAGGCCGAGGCGCGCGGGCGGCTCTTCCTCGTCGACCGCGACGGGCTGGTGCGCGAGGGGCTCCTGATGATGTCGCCGCTCCAGGAGCGGTTTGCCCACTCGAGGGAAAGTCTCGCCGGCTGGGTCGGCGGATACGGGCTGGCCGAGGTGATCCGCAACCGCAGGCCCGGCGTGCTGATCGGCGTGTCGGGGCAGCCGGGCCTGTTCACCGAGGAGGTCGTGCGGCTGATGGCCGAAGTCAACGACCGGCCCATCATCATGCCGCTGTCGAACCCGCCCGAACGCTGCGAGGCAACGCCGGAGGACGTCATCAACTGGACCGGGGGCCGGGCGCTGGTGGCGACCGGGAGCCCGTTTCCGCCGGTAAGCCACGGCGGCGTCCTGCGACCGATCGACCAGTGCAACAACGCCTACGCCTTTCCCGGCATCGGCCTTGGCATCCTTGCGGTCAAGGCCAGGCGGGTGAGCGACGAGATGCTGATGGCCGCGGCCGACGTGATCGGCAATGCCCGCGCGAAGCCGGGTGACGACGGGCAGACACTGCTGCCGTCGCTGGCCGACGTCAGGCCACTCAGCCGCGAGATCGCGGTGGCGGTGGGACGCCAGGCGATGGAGCAGGGGCTCGCTTCCGTTGATCCGGGCAGCGACGTCGGGGCACTTGTCGACGCAAGGATCTGGAACCCGACCTACCGATCGTTCTGACACAGAGCGATCCGCCGGTTCAGGCGCATTCTCCGGGTTTGCCATCAACCACACTCATGTGGGGTATTTGTCTAGAACTGCACGAAATGCGTTAGTAGCGCATTATGAGGATATACGTATCGTTGGGTGCACCAAATCAGTAATGCAACCAATGAGAGTATTCCAATGGCCAGAATAGTGGGGACCGCGGGTTCCAATTCACTGAGCGGAACTGCAGCAAATGACCGGATCATCGGACTGGACGGAAATGACGAGCTGTTCGGTCTCGACGGTAGCGATACACTCATCGGTGGAGCCGGCCGCGATACGCTTGTCGGCGGCCTCGGTGCCGACGTGCTGCAGGGCGGGGCGGGACGCGACCTAGCCGTCTACACCGATTCCCATGCCGGCATAATCGTCGACCTGACGACTGGCACCGGCTCCGGCGGCACTGCGCAGGGCGATGTCCTGTCGTCGATCGAGGACGTGCAGGGATCGCGGTTCGCCGACCGGATCATCGGCAACGCCGCCGACAACCTGATCCTGGGCGAAGCTGGAAGCGATGATCTGCGTGGCGGTGGCGGCAACGACACCCTGGTCGGCGGCAAGGGCAATGACGAGCTTCGCGGCAATGCCGGCGACGACCTGCTCAAGGGGCAGACGGGCAAGGACCTGCTCGCCGGTAATGCCGGCAACGACACGCTTCTCGGCGGCGCCGGCGACGACCTGCTGCGGGGCGAGGGCGGCGACGACCTGCTCAACGGCGGCACCGGCTACGACATGGTGAGCTTCATGGGCGAAAGCAGCGGCGTGGACGTCGACCTGGCAGCCGGCACGGCGACCGGCGCGAGCTCGGGCAACGATACGCTGGTCAGCATAGAGTCGGTGACCGGAACCAACAGGGCCGACACGATTGCCGGCGACAACGGGCAGAATATCCTGGTCGGTGGCGGCGGCAGCGACCAGATCGCCGGCCGCGGCGGTGCCGACACCCTGTCGGGCGGCGGCGGCAGCGACGTCCTCGACGGCGGCGCTGGCGGTGACCGTCTCAACGGCGGCGCCGGCAACGACGTCCTGCTCGGCGGCGGCGGCGACGACCTGCTGCTCGGCGGCGGCGGCCGCGACCTCCTGCAGGGCGGCGACGGCAACGACACGCTACGCGGCGGCGGCGGCAGGGATACCCTGAACGGCGGGCCGGGAGAGGACCTGCTGCTCGGCGGCGACGGCGCAGACGTGTTCATCTTCAACCTCGCGGACGGCGGCAGCCCGATCCTCGGTGACTTCGACATCCTCACCGACAACATCGAGATCCTGAACTTGCAGCTGCCGAGCGTCGGTGACCTGCTGGAAACCGCGCGGGTGGAAGACGGCAACCTGATCCTCGATTTCGGTGACGAGACGGTACTGACGATCCTGAGCAAGGATCCGATCAGCCTGCTCGACCTGTCTCTGCTGGACGTCATCCTCGACGGCACGCCGTTGGGGGAAGGCGGCCTGCTCGCCGGGCTCGACGAGATCGCCGGCGAAGAGGGCATCCTCGACGCCTTGCTCGGCGGACTGCTCAGTGGCGACATCGACGAGACACCGCTTCCGGACGGCAACATCGTCGACACGCTGCTCGACGGCGGTCTTCTCGACGGCCTGCTTGGTGGCCTGCTGGGCGACCTGCTCGACGGTATCGGCCTCGGCGGCATCCTCGGATAGAGCGGCGGGGCAGCCGCGGCCCGGGCCGCATCGCGAGGGGAACGGCGATGCGGCCCGGGCGGCCTTCAGGCGAACCGCGGGTGGGCGAAGGTCGTGCACACGTACTTCGGCCCGCTCCTCGGCGGTGCACCGCGGTGGCGATAGGTCCAGCCGACGGGAAAGAAGGCCAGTCGTCCCTCGACCGGCTTGATCTTCATCTTCTGGTCCTCGAATTCCGTATGGCCGCCCTTGTCGACCGTGTTGAAGTACCACTGGATGGCCAGGCAGCGGCTGCGGTTGTGCTTCGAGTTGCAGTCGATGTGCCAGTGGAACTGACCGCCGATGTCATACTTCTTGACGCGTAGCGGCTCGACGTGAAGGGCGGTGTGGTCGGAGCCGGCCAGGAACTTCACGTCACGCGTGTAAACCCGAAGGTATCTGCCCAGGTTTTCTTGCAGAACCTGGATCAGATCGCTCCACTTTTCCGGATCCAGGATGAGCTCGGTCGTCTGCTTGGCGGCCGTATCGAGCTCGGCTCCCCGGTTGCCCGACACCATGCCCGCACTGCGGGCCGGATCGGCCTCGAAACGGTCGATGATGTGACGGCAGACAGACTGGTCGAGCGCGCCGTCGTACCAGCGAATGAACGGGTCGTTCACGACTGAAAGTTCCCCCTCAAGCCACCCCCCCGGCAACTGTATCCACACTCCCGGATCGTGTACAGACGGGGCAAATGCGCGCATGCCCGCGTCCGGTCGAGGGAGCCTCCGTCATGTCTCGCGACAGCCGTTACGACATTCTGTTCGAGCCGGTGAGGATCGGGCCGGTCGTCGCCCGAAACCGGTTCTACCAGGTACCCCACTGCAACGGTATGGGACACCGGTATCCGAACGAACTCGCCGCCATGCGCGGAACAAAGGCCGAGGGCGGGTGGGCCGTCGTCTCCACCGAGGAGACGGAAATCCATCCGTCGGCCGACATGTCGCCCTACAACGAGGGGCGCATCTGGGACGACGCCGACATCCCGGCGCTCAGGCGGATGACGGATGCGGTGCACGAGCACGGCAGCCTTGCCGCCATCGAACTCGTGTTCAACGGCCACCACGCGCCGAACCTCTACAGCAGGGAGGTGCCGCTCGCTCCCAGCCATGCGATCTGCGACCTGTACGATCCCGTCCAGGCGCGGGCAATGGACCTCGACGACATCCGCACGCTCAGGCGCCGTCACCGCGCAGCCGCGCTCCGCGCCAGACAGGCTGGCTTCGACATCATCTACTGCTATGCCGGCCACGACATGGCGCTGCCGATGCACTTCCTGTCGCGGCGGCACAACCGGCGTACCGACGAGTACGGCGGCAAGCTGGAGAACCGGGTCCGGCTGTTCCGCGAACTGATCGAGGACACCAAGGAAGCCGTGGGCGATACCTGCGCGGTGGCGGTCAGGCTGTCGGTGGACGAGTTGCTGGGCGAACACGGCATCACCGCCGGCGAGGAAGGCCGCGAGGTCATCGCGATGCTCGCCGAACTGCCCGATCTCTGGGACATATGCCTCGCCAACTGGTCGAACGACTCCGTCTCGTCGCGCTTCTCGCAGGAGGGCTACCAGGAGGCATACGTGGCGGAAGTGAAACGGTTGACCACGAAGCCTGTCGTGGGAGTCGGACGCTTCACGTCTCCCGACGCGATGGTGAGCCAGATCCGCCGTGGCATCCTCGACTTCATCGGCGCCGCGCGGCCGTCAATCGCCGATCCGTTCCTGCCGAAGAAGATCGAAGAAGGGCGGATCGACGACATTAGAGAGTGCATCGGCTGCAACGTCTGCGTCATCGGCGACAACACGATGGTGCCGATGCGCTGTACCCAGAATCCCACCAAGGGCGAGGAGTGGCGGCGGGAATGGCATCCCGAGCGGATTGCGGCGGCGGCGTCGACAGCGCGGGTACTCGTGGTTGGCGCGGGACCGGCCGGACTCGAGGCGACGCGCGCGCTCGGCCAGCGCGGCTACCGGGTGGTGCTCGCCGAAGCGCGCGAGGAGCTGGGCGGCCGCGTCAGCGACGAATCGCGGTTGCCGGGGCTCGCCGCGTGGGCGCGGGTGCGCGACTACCGGACCGGCCAGATCGCCCGGATGCCGAACGTCGACGTGTACCGGTCGAGCGTCATCGAGGCCGAGCACGTCCTCGAGTTCGGCCACGAGCACGTCGTCATCGCAACCGGCGCCACGTGGCGGCGAGACGGGATCGGGCGCGAACACAAGGACCCGGTGCCGGGGCTCGACCTGCTGCCGGTATTCACGCCCGACGACGTGTACTCGGGCGCGACCGGTCCGGATACGCTGCCGGAAGGGCCGCTCGTAATCTACGACGACGACCACTACTATCTCGGCGGCGTCCTGGCCGAACTGTTCCAGGCGGCGGGGAAGCCGGTGTGTCTGATCACCCCGGCCTCGGAGGTGTCGATCTACACCCGCAACGGACTGGACCAGGCCCGTGTCCAGCGCCGCCTGCTGGAACTCGGCGTCGACATCCGCCAGCAGCGCCGGCTGTCGCAGGTGCGCGACGGCTCGGTCGAACTGGCGTGCGTCTACACCGACCGGCGCGAGACGATCGAGGCGGGATCGCTATTGCTGGTCACGATGCGGCTGCCGAACGAGGGACTGAGGCTTGCGCTGGTCGAGCGCCGGGCGGAATGGGACGCTGCCGGCGTACGCTCGGTGACCGCCATCGGCGATGCTCTCGCACCCGGCATCATCGCCGCCGCGGTCCATGCCGGACACCGCTACGCGCGCGAACTCGACGCGCCGCCGGTCGGCGATGCCGTTCCGTTCAGGCGCGCACTGCCGGCGCTTGCGTGATCCGCCCCGCAGATCCGCGAAGGTACGGCCGGTCGTGCTGCCTGCATGGCACCGGCGCCAGGCTGCGGTGTCATGCGTTTCATCCACGCAGGCCGCGCCGGCGCTCCGGCCAGCCCGGATCCACCACGGCGATGATGCACTCCGATGCCGGCAGGTATGACGAATTGGGCATGTGGAACCAGCGGGCGAACTCGCTGGTGGGGATGCGACCGTCCAGGTAATAGTCGAGGATGACCCGGCTGAAGGGGTGAAGCCGTTCCGGCAGGCAGTCGGAGATCCTGTTGCGCGTCAAGTCGGCTCCGATCTTCGTGCGGGCGATCGCGCCACCCGCTCATGAGGGTCACAACATCAGGGGCCGCAGCACACCGCCCCGGGGCGCCGTCCGTCTATTCGCTCGCTTCCGCCGCAATGGTGCCGGCGAAGGCGATGAGGTTCTCGATATCCTCCGGTTCGATCTCGAACGGCACGATGTTGGCCGGAACATCGGGCCGCGGTGCGCGCCCCCTGACCAGGACAAACGGAATGTGGGGCCTGCGCGCGTAGAAGGTCTGGAACCTGGCTTTCCAGTCGGGCAGGCCGACGAGCAGCCTGAACGACGGCGTGCTCTCGATCCCCATTCCGGAGCTTTCGCTCACCACATGACAGCGTGCGCACTGATCTTCGGCCAGTGCGCGACCGGCAGCGGCGTCCCCGTCGGCGAGGGCCTTTCCGGCCGCCGCCGTGACCAGCGTTGCGATGACGATCGCGGTCCGCGCCGACATGGTTTCCACCAGTGTCCGGGTCAGGGATGGTATCAGCCGGGCGCCCAACGCGCTACCCCGTCGTCCGGTTGGCGGGTTCGGAGAGGTGCGCTAAATCTGGCCTGCCACGCCGGTCCTGCGGCGGCGATGTCGACGCCGCCCGCCACTATCCCGGGCACTGGCGCCGGCGGTGGATCATCAACGGTGGACAACAAGACGAATGAACACGGCAGAGCTGTTGCGACAGGCGGGGCGGAGCTTCGCCGATCGACCGGCCGTCAGCCTGGGCGGGCGGGTCGTACACAACTATCGGGATCTGGCGCGCCGGGTGGGCACGATTGCGGGTCATCTCCGCACCACACTCGGTCTCGAAGAAGGCGAACACGTCGCCCTCGTCATGACCAACTGTCCGGAGTACCTCGAAGTGCTCTACGGCGTCTGGCACGCCGGTCTGGTGGCCGTTCCGGTCAATGCCAAGCTGCACCAGCGCGAATTTGCGTACATCCTCGAGAACGCGCAGGCGCGGGTGTGCTTCGTCACGCCCGACCTCGCCGAGACCGTGGCGCCGCTGGTCGGGGAGATCGACAGTCTCGACCGCGTGATCGTGGCCGACGGGGGCAAGGACTACGGAGCGCTGGTCGAGGGCGACTATGTCGAGCCCGTCTACCGGACGGCCCAGTCGCCAGCCTGGCTGTTCTATACCAGCGGCACGACGGGCCGGCCGAAGGGAGCGATCCTCACCCACCGCAACCTGACGATCATGACCTGGTGCTACCTGAGCGACATCGACCGGGTGGAGTGGGATCACACGATCGTCCATTCCGCCCCGATGTCGCATGCATCCGGGCTCTATGCGCTGCCGTTCGTCGCCAAGGCGGCCAACAACGTGATTCCCGAAAGCGGCAGCTTCGAGCCATCCGAGATCGCGAGCCTGATACAGGCGTACCCCAACGTCGCCCTGTTTGCGGCGCCCACGATGCTCACCCGGCTGATCCACAACGCGGCGATAAGGGACGCCGACAAGAGCAACCTGCGGACCCTGTATTACGGCGGTGCATCGGCACTGCTGGCGGACCTCGAGCGTGCGGTCGCCATGTTCGGTACGGCGCTCTACCAGCTCTACGGGCAGGGCGAGAGCCCGATGACCATCACCGGCCTCGACCGGCGATTTCACGTCGATACCGACCACCCGCGCTACCGCGAACGGCTGCAGTCGGCTGGTATCCCGCGGACCGGGGTAGAGGTTGCGGTGTTCGACGAGGACGACCGGCCGATGCCGGTCGGCGAACCGGGCGAGATCGTGGTGCGCGGGGAAATCGTGATGGCCGGCTACTGGCGAAATCCCGAGGCCACCGCGGAGACGCTGCGCAGAGGCTGGCTGCATACCGGCGACGTCGGCTCGCTGGACGAGGACGGGTTCCTCACCATCCGGGACCGGGCGAAGGATGTGATCATCAGCGGCGGTTCCAACATCTATTCGCGCGAAGTCGAAGACGTGCTGCTGCAGCACGACGATGTCTACGAGGTGGCGGTGGTCGGCCGGCCAAGCGCGGAGTGGGGCGAGGAGGTGGTGGCCTTTGTCGTCCCGCACGAGGGACGGACGGTCGATCCGGCGGCTCTCGACGCGTTGTGCCTGAAGAGCATCGCCCGCTTCAAGCGGCCCAAGGACTACTACGTCATCGACGCGCTGCCGAAGAACAACTACGGCAAGATCGTGAAGGCGGAGCTCAGGAAGCGGTTCGAGGAGACGTGATCCGCTTCAGGATGCGGCAGGGTCCGCGCCGGGACGAGAGGCCGCCTGTCATGGCCCAAGTGCCCAGCAGATCTGTTCGAGGCTCGGAAACGACGGCAGTGCGCCGGGAGCAGTGCAGGCCAGCGACCCTGCAGCGGTGCCGTGGCGAAGCGCGGCTACAGGGTCGCGGGTCTCGACCCACTTCGCCGTGAACGCGCCGATGAACGCATCGCCGGCGCCGGTCGTGTCGCGGATCGTTCCCACCGCGGGCGGTCTCTCGTGCACGACCTCGCGACCGTCGTACAGGTATGCGCCGGCGGCGCCCGCCGTGATGACAACGGTCGGCGGGGGAAGGGCCGCGGCCATCGTCCTGCCGATGTCGCTGCCGAACCGGCCGGTGGTTCCCGTCAGGGCGGCCGCCTCGACCTCGTTGACGACGAGGATGTCGGTCAGTTCGAGCAGGTCATCGATCGGTGCAGCGGGTGCCGGTGCCGCATTGAGCAGGGTTGCGACTCCCGACCGCCGCGCGATCCCGAACGCACGATGTACCGCCGGTACCGGGACCTCGAGCTGGGCGACGACGACATCGGCGGCAGCGATCAGGTCGGCCGCACGGTCGATGTCGTCCGTGGTCAGTGACAGATTGGCGCCGGCATCAACGATGATCCGGTTCTCGCCGGTTCCGTCCACGATGATTATCGCGACGCCGGTCGGCCGGTCCGGTCGCGTCGCAATGCATGACGTGTCGATGCCCTCGTCCTGCCACAGCCTGAGCGCGCCGTGACCGCGTTCGTCATCGCCCACGGCAGCGATCATCGCCACCCGGGCGCCGCAGCGCGCCGCCTGGACGGCCTGGTTGCTCCCCTTGCCGCCGTGGGCGGTGAAGTGGCCGTGACCGAAACGGGTCTCGCCGGGTGCGGGAAACACGTCGACGCACATGAAGAGGTCGCGCATGTAGCTGCCGACGACGACGATCCGTGATGTCCCGCTCATGACCTCCCGTTCCGTACGAAGATCGGATCCGCTTCACGCGTCGATGTCTGGTACAAGACCGCGACGCGGCAGGGCAATCTCTATACGAAGCGCGGGCAACTCGCAGCATTCCCGGAGGGAAGAACTTTCCGATGAGTCTCGTTCTGGCGTGCGATCTCGGCAGCACCAGCATGCGTGCCGGGCTGATCGATGCGGCCGGTGAAATCCGGTACCGGGCGGCGGTCGACGGCCCGTCCATCCGCAGGACCGGCGACGGCATGGAAACCGGGGTGGACGCCTGGTGGGCGCAGTTCTGCTCGGTGATCGATACCCTCGCAGAGGTCAGCGGCGAGGACTTTGACGCCGTCAAGGCGGTTGCGATTACCGGAGTCACGCGCACGCTGATCCTGCTCGATCGCAGGCTGCGGCCGGTGCGGCCGGCAATCCTGTGGGGCGACGGCAGGGCAAAGGATGTCGCCGCCGCCTTCCGCCCGACCGTACCGCAGGGCCATCCTGAACTGCCGCAGTTCAACGCCTTCCACCCTGTTGCGAGGCTGTGCTGGTTGCGGTGTGAGGAACCTGACAGTTTCGCCGCGGTGTCGGTCGTTCTGGAACCGAAGGACTACTTCAACTTCCGCCTCACCGGAGAACCGGCCACGGACTGCGTGTCCTCGGCCCGGCTGATTGCCGCTGCCGAAGCTCACGACGGACACGCATCACTGATCGAACTTGCCGGGATCGATCCCGCGATCGTACCGCGGGCGCTCGATCCTTCGGATGTTGTCGGGCAGGTGATCGCAGGGCTTCCCGGCGCACTGGCGCGGCTCCGTGGACGGCCGGTGGTCTGCATGGCGCACGATACGTGGGCATCCGTGCTCGGCCTGGGAGCACTGCGCCCGGGCTTCGGCTACAACCTGTCCGGCACGACGGAAGTCCTTGGCGTGATCTCGGAAACACAGGCGTGGGCAGATGGACTGCTCAGCGTGAAATGGGGCCAATCCCTGTACCAGCTGGGCGGGCCAAGCCAGAACGGCGCCGATACGGTGGTCTGGGCGCTGGACGTCCTCGCAGGCGGCTCGGGTGGTGCAGGCGACGTCGGCAACGCACTCGATCGCCTGCTTGCGGAACGCCAGGACGGGCAGCCGCTCCTGTTCCTTCCCTACCTGCAGGGCGAGAGAACCCCGTACTGGAATCCCGCCCTGCGAGGGGCATTTGTCGGCCTTCATCGCGACCATCGTACGGGCGACTGCGCGTTCGCCGTGCTCGAAGGCGTGGCATTCCTCAACCGCATCATCCTCGAACGTGCCGAAAGCGCCGTCGGCCGCGCGGTGCGCGAGATCCGTTTCGGCGGTGGCGGTTCGGCGAGCCCCGTCTGGGCACAGATCAAGGCGGACATCTGCGAGCGCACAATTGCCGTCACCGATTGCAGGGAACCGGGGCTTCTCGGCGGAGCGATCGTCGCCTGGCAGGCCGTCGGCGAGGTAGCATCGCTGGAGGACGGCCAGGCGCGCCTGGTCTCGGTCGCCCGGCACCATGAGCCGAACGCACCACGCCGGAGCCGTTGCCGCCGCCTCTACGATCTGTTCCGCCGCACCGAAGCCGCTCTGGCGCCGATCTCCGAGGAACTCGCCAGGCTTGATGGCAACAGCAGCGTGGCCGAATCCTGAGCAAATGGCGATCGGGCGTTGATCGAAATGCTGGCACTCGCCCGCGCGCCGCTCTAGATTGCGCGCTGCAAGGATCGAACAATCGACACCCCAGGGACACGGAACAACAAGAATCGGGCATCCCGACCTCCATTCCATATCTGACGAACGCGAGATGCAGGATCAGTTCAGGTTGACCCTCGTGCAGGGAAGTCGGCCTCTTGCGTGCAGACGCAACGCTTGCCCTGGCCGATGACGAGGCCGGTTGCCATCGTTACCGGGGCGTCGGGCGGGATCGGCAGCGCGACCGCCGCCGTCCTTGCTCGCGACGGTTTCCGCCTGGTGCTGAACGGGCTCGAAGCCGATGCGCTGGAACGGGCCGCCAGCAGATTGCCGGGCCCCCGGACCGATATCGTCTGCCACGCCGGTGACGTGACCGACAGGGATCTCCCGGAACGGCTTTGTGAGGTTGCGCTCCGCCAGTTCGGGCGGATCGACGCGCTGGCAGGGGTTGCCGGCACGTCCCGGCCGGCGGGTTTCCATGAGACGGACGACGCGGAGTGGGACCGGCTGGTGGACATCAACCTGTCGGCCGCCTTCCGCCTCGCGCGAGCGGTCGGGAGACACATGATGGACCGCGGGACCGGCGGGGCAATCGTGCAGGTGTCCTCGATTTCCTACGCCAACGGCGGCGGCAACGTCGCCTACGGCGCAGCCAAGGCAGGGGTGGTGGCAATGTGCTACGCCATGGCCCAGTCGCTCGGCCCGTACGGCGTCCGCGTCAATGCCGTCGCACCGGGGCTCATCGACACCGATCTCGTACGCAGGCACTTCGCCGGCGAAGCATTCGATCGGCTGGCCGAGGGCGCGAGCAGCCGCACCCCGCTGCGGCGGATCGGACGCCCGGAGGACGTCGCCGAGGTGATCGGCTTTCTCGTCTCCGACAAGGCGACATTCATTACCGGCGCCGTGATCCCGGTGACCGGCGGGATGGAACTGTTGCCGCCGATATCGGCGCTGCCGGCGGCGGGCTGAACCATGAAGGCCATCATCGAAACCTACGGCACGGCAATCGCCGGTCTCGTGCTGGTGCTCTACTTCATGGTGTTCGCGCCCAACTTCGCGACCCCAGCCAACATCTTCAACGTCCTGAAGGACACGAGCTTCCTCGCAATTCTCGCGCTCGGCTTCATGCTGGCGCTGGTCGTTTCGGAACTCGACCTGTCGATCGCCGAGCTTTCGAGCCTCGCCGCGGTGACCTGCGGCGCGCTCGTCCATGCCGGATTTGCCCCGCTGCTGGCTGTCGCCGTCGCAATCGCGCTGGGCCTCGCCGGCGGTGCCTTCAACGGGTTCGGCGTCACGGTCCTCAAGGTCCCGTCATTGATCATGACGCTGGGCACGGCCGCGATCGCCAAGGGGCTTGCCTACATGCTGACCCAGGGCGTCGCGTTCGTGGGGCGCTGGCCGACGGAGTTCACCAACATCGCGCGGGCATCGGTCCTCGGTGTTCCGGTTCTCCTGCTGTGGCTGGCCGCGGTCAGCCTCGCCGCCTACGTCATGCTCAACTGGACGCGCCTCGGCAGCCACATGGTGGCCACCGGCGAAGCCGACGAGGCGGCCCGCCTGGCGGGGATCGCGACGGCTCGGATGAAGCGCATCGGTCTCACCCTGTCGGGCGGGCTTGCCGCGATCACTGCCGTCCTCCTGGCGGCCAACCTGTCGTCGGCCGCGCCGAGCATGGCGGGCGACTATTTCCTCTACGCCATCGCGGCGGTGCTGCTGGGCATGACGATGTTCAGGCCCGGCCATCCCAACGTGCTGGGGACGGTATTTGCGGCATTCGTGCTCAAGGTGCTGGGCAACGGGCTGGTGCTGTTGGGCATCGCCTACTTCTGGCAGGATATCATCCTGGGATTGATCATCATCGCCTCGGTCGCCTTCTCGGCCAGCGTGCTCAAGAAGGTGGCGTTCACCGTTTAACATTGGCGTCGTCTGAACAAGGAAGAGGGAGAACCTGATGACACGGTACCTGAAATGCCTGATCGCAAGCGGCGTCCTGCTGCTTGCAGGCGGTGCAGGAGCACACGCATTCGAGCTCGGGATCATCGGATTCCAGTTCACGTCGGAGACCCATGCCAGGGTCGCCAACGCGGCGGCGGAGGCGGCAAAGGAACGCGGCTGGGAAGTCACGCTCCTGAATTCCGAAGGGTCGCTGCCCAAGCATGCCGAACAGTTCGACGCGCTGATCGCCAAGGGCGTCGATGCCATTGTCGTCGCGATGGGCAAGCCGGTCGAGGCGGATGCGCAGTTCCTCGCCGCCAAGAACGCCGGGATCCCGGTCGTGACCGTGCAGTCGGGCTCCAGTCCCCACGCGTTGCTCGAGGTGCAGACCAACGAGTACAAGGTCGGCGCCGATGCCGCGCTCTACCTCCTCGGCCAGATGGGCTACCGGGGCAACCTGCTTCAGTGCCGGTTCGAGATGAACATCGCCTCGCGCATCCGCGGCAAGATCCTCGATGCGGTGCTGTCGGAGAACACCGCCGTCACCCCCATCGGAACGTTTTCGATGGCGCGCACGCAGAGCTGGCGCGACGACGTGCGCAGCGGCATGCAGGCGCTGCTTCTGCAGAACCAGGGCAAGATCGACGGCATCTGGGCCTCGTTCGACGGGCAGGCCTACATCATCGATGACCTTCTCGTCGCCCAGGGCGTGAAGAAGGGCGAGATCCCGCTGGTCTCGGTCGATGGCGGGCAGGAAACCTACCGCCGCATCGCTGATCCGGACAGCACGCTCCTGGCAAGCGTGTCGATTCCGTTCGAGGACATGGGTCGCAAGGCGGTCGAGGTCATCGAAAGGGTCGTCGTCAACAAGGAGCCGAAGGAGTCCATTGCAAGCGGCCCCTACCTGTTCGTCGATGCCGTCATGGTCGATGCGAGCAACGTCAAGGAGTTCCTGTCCAACTAGTGATCACCTCGCCGGCGCGGGTGTTCCAGCACCGGACCCGCGCCGGCAGACACATGGCTGAAATGTCCGGATTTGTTGAACCGTCCTCACCGATCCTCGCCCTTCGCGGCATCGGCAAGACCTATGGTGCCATCGTTGCGCTCGAGGGCGTGGATCTCGACGTCCACCGCGGCGACGTGCTTG
>CAZSNL010000038.1:17948-22833 GCA_964608275.1 uncultured Hyphomicrobiales bacterium
ACAACGGCGCCGGGAAGTCCACGCTGATCAAGATCATCTCGGGCGCCGAGGAACCCAGCTCAGGCACCATGACGCTGCGCGACGAAACAGTCGCTTTCGGCTCGCCGTACGACGCCCTGACCAAGGGAGTGGCGACGATCTACCAGGACCTGGCGCTCGCGCCGCGGCTGTCCATCTACGAGAACGTGTTCATGGGCGGCGAACTCACGCGTTCGCTCGGGCTGCCGTTCCTGAAGGTCCTCGACAGGCGCCGCATGGCCCGGGAAGCCAAGAGCTATCTGGCGCGGCTTTCGGTGACGATTGACGACACCCGCCGTCCGATCTCCGGCCTGTCCGGCGGGCAGCGCCAGGCGGTGGCCATTTCACGGGCGCTGCACTGGAACGCCGAGATCATCATAATGGACGAGCCCACGGCTGCACTGGGCGTCAAGGAAACCGCCCAGGTTCTCGACCTGGTCAGGCGGTTGAAGGCCGACGGGCACACGATCATCCTCATCAGCCACAACATGCGCGACGTCGTCGAGGTAGCGACCCGCATCGCCGTCCTGAAGAGCGGCCGCAAGATCATAGACCGCAGCATCGACGGGCTGACGGCGGACGATCTGAGCCACATGATCATGACCGGCAGGGACAAGACGCACTGACATGGTCGTGCCGGTCGTCATCGATACCGATCCCGGACAGGACGACGCGGTTGCCATTCTCGTTGCGCTTGCCGCTCGCGACCAGCTGGACGTGAGGGCGATCACCACGGTGGCCGGCAACGTGGGTGTGGAAAAGACCACCGCCAACGCCATCCGGATCTGCGATCTTGCGGGGAGAACCGACGTCCCCGTGTTCGCCGGTGCAGACCGGCCGCTCGTCTTCCCCCTCCAGACGGCGGAGTTCGTCTGCGGCGCAGACGGGCTCGCCGGCGCCGACCTGCCGCAACCGGGCCGGCCGGCGGACGCCGGGCATGCGGTCGAGCAGCTGATCACGATCGCCCGCGGCTGCGACCCGGGCTTGCTCACCATCTGCGCCCTTGGCCCGCTTACCAATATCGCGCTTGCGCTTCGTCTCGCGCCGGACATTGCCGGCCGGATCGACCGGATCGTTATGATGGGCGGTGCCAGAGACCTCGGCAACATGACGCCGGCGGCGGAATTCAACGTCTACTGCGACCCGCATGCCGCCGCGATCGTTCTGTCCAGCGGTGTGCCGGTGGTGATGTTCGGCCTGCATGTCACGCTCGACGCGGTTCCCGAGCAGGCCGAGATGGAGGCGATCGCCGCCCTGGGCAACAGGACGTCGCGGGTGGTGCACGGCATGCTGTCACGACCGCGGCCGGGCGGCCTTGGGACGGCGGGCCATCCGATGCACGATCCCTGCACGGTGGCATGGCTGTTGTGGCCCGACCTGTTCGATGGGCGCGACTGCCACGTCCACGTGGAGACCGGAGACGGGCCGTTGCGGGGTCGCACAACCATCGACTGGAACGGGCGCCTCGGACTTCCTCCCAATGCTCATGTCATCGGCAGCATCGATGCCAGGGCCCTGTTCGCGAACGTGACCGAGTGCCTCGCGAGGCTGCCGTGACCACAGGAGAGCGCATGCCGTATCTCGTCGACGAAGCGCAGCGCGAAGCCCGTGCCGCGATCGAGGCCATGAAGGCTGCAGCTCTCCGCGCCCGGGCAATTCATGCCCGTGCCGAGCTGATCCGGCACATGTTCACCACCGCCCGCAAGGTCGGGCACCTGCCGCGGGACGCTGCCGTTGAAGCCGTCGTCGGTGAGTGGATGAAGGCATGGCATCTCACGCCGGACGCCTATCCGGAGGTTGCCGCGGACATGCGCAACTTCACCGCCGCGTTCTGCGCGTTCGCGGAGACCGCGACACCGGAAACGGATGAACGACTGCGATCGGCGGTTGCCGCGCTGGAAAGAGCGCTCCAACGGGCCGGCACGACGCTCGCCAACCAGATGGCATGGCGCTCGGAGTGCGCCCACGGGTGGTGGGAGCTGGTGGTTCCAACACCGGATGACCTGCCTGGCCGGCGCGACCGGCCCGGCATGCCGGGCGTCATGTCCGGCCGACCGTTCTGGGACGCAGGCTGCGCTCCACATTGCCGGGACGAAGGCGCATCGCAAGACGACACTGCGAGTTCCTGAGCGCGCCAACACCACAATCAGATCACGGAGCGACGTACTTCCCGCTTGACGGGGTGTAACGCCCGCCGCGCCCGACCAGAACGGCCGGATTGCGCTGTTGACTCCATCGCCGATAGCGGACCGCCAGCACGCGTTCTGGTGCGGAGCTCAGCCTGCGGACGGTTGATCCGGAGGTGCGGCGTCTTTGACCGGCCGCAAAGACCCCGATCGGGACATGGTTGAAAAGCATCTCACGTCATGCTCGAATGCCGACAGGTTCCACGGTCGTGCTCTCGCGCAGACTTCACGATGGAACCCTAGGGAGGACGTCACGTGAGCCATTTCCTGGATCGCCTGACTTACTTCCGCAGGATGCGGGAGTCGTTTTCGGAAGGCCACGGGATCACCACCAACGAGAGCCGCGAGTGGGAAGACGCGTACCGGAAGCGGTGGGCGTCGGACAAGATCGTGCGCTCGACCCACGGCGTGAACTGCACCGGGTCGTGTTCGTGGAAGATCTACGTGAAGGGCGGGATCGTCACCTGGGAGACCCAGCAGACCGACTATCCGCGGACGCGTCCCGACCTGCCGAACCATGAGCCGCGCGGCTGCCCGCGCGGTGCGAGCTACAGCTGGTACCTCTATTCGGGGACGCGGATAAAGTACCCGCTGGTTCGCGCCAGGCTGCTTCGCGCATGGCGCGAAGCCCGGGAAACGATGACGCCGGTCGCCGCGTGGCGGTCGATCGTGCAGGACCCGCAGAAGCGTGCGAGCTGGGTCACCCGGCGCGGCCGCGGCGGTTTCGTCCGCGTCGGCTGGGACGAGATCACCGAACTCATCGCCGCGGCCAACGCCTATACCATCCGCGAATACGGGCCGGACCGGATCGCGGGGTTCTCGCCGATCCCGGCGATGTCCATGATCTCCTACGCGGCCGGCAGCCGCTATCTGTCGCTGCTGGGAGGCACGCTTCTCAGCTTCTACGACTGGTACTGCGACCTGCCGCCGTCGTCGCCGCAGACGTGGGGCGAGCAGACCGACGTTCCCGAAAGCGCAGACTGGTACAACGCAGGCTTTCTGCTGGTGTGGGGCTCCAACATTCCGCAGACCCGCTCGCCGGACGCCCACTTCTACACGGAAGCACGCTACCGTGGCACGAAGAGCGTGGTCATCACGCCCGACTACAGCGAGGCTTCCAAGTTCGCCGACCTGTGGCTGCATCCGAAGCAGGGAACTGATGCCGCACTCGCACTGGCGCTCGGCCACGTCATCCTGCGCGAATACTACGTCGACCGGCAAGTCCCGTATTTCATGGACTATGCGCGCCGCTACACCGACCTTCCGTTCCTTGTGAAGCTGGTCGAACGCGACGGACGGTTGGTGCCCGATCGCCTGCTGCGGGCGGCAGATTTCGCCGATGCGCTGGGCGAAACCAACAATCCCGACTGGAAGTCTGTCGCCATCGACGAGATCGGCGGTCAGGTCGTCTGTCCCCGGGGATCGGCCGGATTCCGGTGGGGAGAGCAGGGCAAGTGGAACCTCGAAGAGAAGGACGGGCAGGGCCGTGAGGTGAAGCTGAGGCTGGGCCTCGCTGACGATCACGACACCGTGCTGCCAGTGGCCTTCCCGTACTTCGGTACCGTTGCGCCGGAGACCTTCGTTGCCACCGACCATCCCGAAATCCTGATGCGGAACGTGCCGGTGAAGGAGCTCGAGCTGGCCGACGGGAAGGCCTACGTGGCCTCGGTGTTCGACCTCTTCCTCGCCAACTACGGGATCGATCGGGGCTTTGGCGGCGACAACGCCGCGACGAGCTACGACGACGACCTCCCGTTCACGCCGGCGTGGGCCGAGAAGGTGTGCGGCGTGCCGCGCAGTGCCACTATCCAGGTGGCACGGGAGTTTGCGACCAACGCCGAAAAGACCGATGGCCGGTCGATGGTCATCCTCGGCGCGGGCCTGAACCACTGGTACCACATGGACATGAGCTACCGCGGCATCATCGCGCTGCTCGTGATGTGCGGCTGCGTCGGCAAGTCCGGCGGTGGCTGGGCGCATTACGTGGGCCAGGAGAAGCTTCGTCCGCAGACCGGGTGGCTGCCGCTGGCATTCGCCATGGACTGGCTGCGGCCGCCGCGGCACATGAACGGAACCTCGTTCTTCTACGCGCACAGCGACCAGTGGCGCTACGAGACCCTGAAGGTGACGGACATCCTGTCGCCCACTGCGCCCCCCGGCGACTGGTCGGGAGCGATGATCGACTACAATGTCCGGGCGGAACGCATGGGCTGGCTGCCGTCTGCGCCACAGCTCGAGACCAATCCCCTCGACGTCGGGCGCAGGCTGGTCGACAGCGGCGCCGAGCCCGGTCAGGCCGTTCCCGAGGCCCTCAAGTCCGGTGAGCTCAAGCTCGCCTGCCACGATCCGGACAATCCGCGCAACTGGCCGCGCAACATGTTCTTCTGGCGCTCCAACGTGCTGGGCGCCAGCGGCAAGGGCCACGAGTACTTCCTGAAGCACCTCATCGGCTCGCTGCACGGCGTCATCGGCACCGACGACGAGCGTGGTGGTGCCCAACGGCCGACCGAGGTCGTCTGGCACGAGGAGGCGCCGGCGGGCAAGCTCGACCTGATGGTCAACATCGATTTCCGGATGTCGACCACGAGCTTCTATGCCGATGTCGTGCTGCCGACCGCGACCTGGTACGAGAAGCACGACCTCAACACCACCGACATGCACCCCTTCATCCACCCGCTGAC
>CAZSNL010000039.1:0-517 GCA_964608275.1 uncultured Hyphomicrobiales bacterium
CCGCCTGCATGTCGGTGATCCAGTATTTCGCCATCGAGGCGGTCGCCGCGTCGAGTCCCCCGGCGATATGTCGCGCGATGCAGTCGTCGACGAAGACGCGGCCGATCGTCGCCTCGGTCTTGCATTCGACGAGCTTGAACTGTGTGTTCTGGAAGTCGATGATCCGCTTGCCGAACGCCTTGCGATCCGCAACGTAGCCGATGGTAAGCGACAGCGCATATTCGATGGTCGCCATTGCCTGAATGGCGATCAACAGGCGCTCCTGCGGCAGCTGTTCCATGAGCTGCTGGAAACCCTGGCCCTCCTCCGGTCCGAGAAGAGCGTCTGCCGGCACCCGGACATCGTCGAAGAACAGTTCCGAGGTGTCGTTCGACTTGAGGCCGATCTTGTCGAGGTTGCGGCCGCGGCGGAATCCCTCCACCTTGTCAGTTTCAACCACGAACAGCGACGTACCGCGTGCGCCCGCCGACGGGTCGGTCTTGGTAGCCAGGATGATCAGGTTCGCTTGCTGGCCGTT
>CAZSNL010000039.1:527-12931 GCA_964608275.1 uncultured Hyphomicrobiales bacterium
TGAAGGTCTTCTGGCCGTTGATGCGATAGTGATTGCCGTCGCGGAGCGCGGTCGTCCTGATGGCCTGCAGATCGGACCCTGCCGCGGGCTCGCTCATCGCAATGGCGCCGATCAGTTCGCCGCTCGCAAGACGGGGAAGCCAGCGCCGCTTTTGTTCCTCAGAGCCGTAGTTCAGGATGTAGGGCGCGACGATGGCGCTGTGCAGGGCGATGCCGAAGCCGTCGAGTCCGAGCCGCCCGCGCGCCAGGGTTATGATGGCATCGTGGGCGAAGGTGCCGCCGGCACCACCGTATTCCTCGGGAATCTCGGCGCACAGCAGACCGGCCTCGCCGGCCTTTCGCCAGACCTCGATGTCGACGTGGCCCTGTGCTTCCCACCGGTCATAGTGCGGCAGGCATTCGCGTTCGAAAAACCGCGTTGCAGCATCGTCGAGAAGATCGAGTTCTTCGCTCATCCAGTGCGGCCGAGCGACTTCGATTACGGACATCGGAATTCGTACCTCGGGATGCTGGCAATCAGGCGCGCCGCTCGAACCCCTATCCCGGCGCACCACGGCCGTCAATCTTGCGTCGGCCGCCTGCCGCGGTCACCGGTTCCAATTCCTTGGTGAGCGTGATCCTTAACCGAATGTTTACCAGAAAAGTTAACGCTTGGCGGTAATCAGGTGTTGGCCGGAACCGTGCCCGGCGCTGTCCCCGTACCCGATGGTCGGGGCGAGTGGCGCATCGGTTGAACGGAAAGAGTGATCGCCATGAACTCGGCGCTCTCCTGGAGCATCAAAGGGATCGAGCCAGAGGCCCGCGAGGCAGCCAAGCTGGCTGCGCGGCGAGCGGGCCTTACTCTCGGCCAATGGCTCAACACCAAGATCAAGGCGAGCGCAGAGTCGGAATTCCACTCCGAGCCGCGGCATGTCTCCCGTCGAACAACCGGTTCCGCGCAGGATTCTCTGCACGAACGCATTGACCAACTCGCCGCACGGCTCGATCAGCTGAGCCGGCAGCAGACGGAAACTGCGGTGAGTCGGTTCATGCCGGCTCCCGCAGAAACGCATCCCATCGAGGCCGCCTTCGAACATGTCTTTGAGCGGATCATCCGGAATGAGAAGCATATCGAAGAAGCGTTTTCCGCACTGATCGACCGGCTGGATCGTCTTGCCGCGCGCCTTCCCGAACAGGAACCGCAATCCCCCGGTGCGGAGAGCGATGCCGGACCGGATCGCGCCGCCATGCAAGGATCGCAGGATCCCGAGGTGACCGCATTCGAGGATGCGCTGAGAAGCGTGGTGGATCACATCGAGCGCTCCGACCAACGCAATCGCGAGGCACTGGCAAGGCTCGACCAGAGAATTGCCGGTCTTGCTACCATGCAGAGCCGCAGTGGAGCGGCGAACGGTGACGTGCTGGCAAAGCTGGAATCACAGCTGGCTACGCTGGCCCGCCGTCTGGACGAGGTTCAGGAAAGAGGGCCACACGCCGGGTTCCTGGAAACCGTGGAGCAGCGGATAGGCGAGCTGGCCGAACGGCTCCGCGTCGTCGAGTCAACGTCCCGCCAGGCGGCCGAACGCGCCGCCGAGGCCGTCGCCAGGGCAAGCAGGTCCGATTCGAGCGATGTCGAGCAGCGTCTGCACGAGATCGTTGCCCAGGTGCGGCGGGTGACGCAGACGGAATCCCAGACGGATGCGATGGTGGAACACCTCGGATCCGAAATCACCAAGCTTGCACACAGCATCGAACAATTGCGCCAGCAGGCGGCGAGCGAGCAGGATGTAACGGTACTCCGCTCCATGCTCGACAGGTTGGCGAGCCAGGTTGCCGACCAGCGAGGTGGCCATGACGAAGCCGCCGTCCTCGAACTGGAACGACGTATTTCCGAACTCCAGCAACGGCTCGACGAGGCCTTTTCGGATCAGCAGAGCCAGGAACTCGGCGCAATCTACGAGCATATCCGCGGTCTCGAGGCGCGGCTCGCCGTGGTCCAGCCGGCTCAGGGTGATCGCGAAGCCGTGCGCGGTCTCGAGATGCAGATCGACGAGCTGGTCCGCCGACTGGCACACGTCGAGCAGCAGGCGGGCAACATCCAGGCTCTCGAGCAGGCCATGGCCCGGCTGCAGCAGACGGTCGAAAGCGGCCGCACGGTCGCCGACGATGCCGTCGATCATGTCGGCGTTCAGATGTCGGAACTGTCTCGCCGTCTCGCGGTCGCCGAGCAGCAGTACGCCGCCCTGCAGACCATGGAGCAGTCGATCGCTCAACTCTTCGACAGCGTCGGCCAGAGCCAGGCCCTCGCGCAACAGGCTGCAGAACACGCCGTCGAACGAATGGCACAACGCCTGCAGCCGCAGGCGGCGGGCGAGGATTCAGCGGCAGCCCTGAGGGCACTGGAGCAGGGCCTCGAGGGCGTCCGGATGAGTGCCGAAGCGGCCGACAGACGCACCCAGCAGACGCTGACGGCGGTGCAGGAGACCCTGCAGGGCGTCGTTCGACGCCTGGAAGCGCTGGAACGGCAGGAACGAAGGCAACAGCCGCAGCCCGCAGACGTGGACCTCTCGAAGCTCAGGTTGCCGCCGCTTGGCGCTCCGCAGTGGGATGCGGCATACGCCGAGCGTTCCGGCAGGCAGGAGACTGCACAACCGCCGGCTGGTCCCGGCTTCGACCAGCGTGTCGAGGAAGATGTCCGCGAACTGGCCACGGCGGAAGCCGAGGTAGGTTCCCCGCAATCGCGATCGGAGCCGACATCGGCCGTAACCACTCGACGGGATGATTTCATCGCCGCCGCGCGACGCGCGGCCCAGGCTGCGGCCCAGGGAGCCCGTCCGCAGGGCCGTTCGACGCTGGGAACGTTGAAGGCGGATCCGCGGCCGCAGGATGACAATGCTGATTCGGATGTGTCGAAGAAGCGCCGACCGCTTCTGCTTGCCGGCGCGGTCCTGTTGCTGATCGGAGCCGTTTCCGCCTACAGCATGATCGGCGGCAAGCGGGCGGACGCGATACTGCCGCCGAGCGAAGAGCCTGTCGCTGCCGATCTCCCGACTTCTGAAACAGCGAACGACGCGTCGACCTCGTCAGTCGATCACGAAGTGTCTGCCAAGACCGACGTGGCGGACAGGGAGGAGGCTGCGGGCGCGAAGGAAAGCGCGTTGCAATCGAATGCACTACCGCGTTCGCCGGTCAATCCGCTTGCGGTCAAGGAGCCGGATCGGGGCGCTGAAACGGCCGCTGAACCGCCGCCACCCACGGGACCGCTGGCCGACATCGCACCACTCACGACGGGCAGCATTGTGAAGTCGGCCTCCCATGAGGCCGTCGAGCCGGTCACCAGTTTCGGCACGTTCACGATGTCGCCCACTGCCGATGTGACGACATGGCCGACCATCGATGGCCCGGCCAGGGATGACCGGGCGAGCAGCGGCCACGCCTCACCGGCAGCGGAACCGGTGGTGGCACGAACCAGCGTCGCCACGAAGAGCGCGGCCATCCCCAAGTTGACGGACATGCCGCCGATCGAGGTTGGATCCACCGCGTTGCGACTCGCCGCCGGCAACGGCGATCCGGTTGCCCAGCATATCGTCGCTACCAAGTTTGCCGAGGGAGACGGAGTCGAGCAGGATCTCCGCCAGGCGGCCACCTGGTATCAGAAGGCGGCTGCTCGCGGCTTTGCCCCCTCGCAATACAGGTTAGCCACCCTTTACGAGAAGGGCAGCGGCGTGCCGAAGGACCTGGCCGCCGCGCGCATCTGGTATGAGCGCGCGGCCGAGAAGGGCAACCTCAAGGCAATGCACAACCTTGCCGTCCTCTATGCCGACGGCGACCGTGGAACGCCGGACTTCTCCAAGGCAGCCCTGTGGTTCCGGAACGCGGCGGAACACGGTCTGAAGGACAGCCAGTACAACCTCGCCGTCCTGAACGAGCGGGGGCTTGGCGTCGCCCAGAACCTGGTGGAGGCGTACAAGTGGTTCTCTCTCGCCGAGAGTCAGGGAGATCGTGACGCTGCCACCAGGCGCATGAGCCTCGAACAACGCCTGCCGGCGAGCGATCTTGTGAGCGCCAAGCTCGAAGTGGAGAACTGGGTGGCCCGGGAGGCGGCGCCCGAAGCCAACACCGTGACGCCGCCCTCGAACGGCTGGGCGGCTCCTGCCCCGGTCGAGGCGGCCCTCCCCGAAGAGCCCCGGACGGTATTGGAAGTCCAGCAACTGCTCAACAGCATGGGCTATGCCGCGGGGCCGGCAGATGGAATTGTCGGTGCGCGGACCCGCGAGGCGATCCGGCGTTTCGAGGAAGAGTCCGGGCGGACCCGCACCGGCAGGATCACGCCCGACCTCCTGCAAGCCTTGCGATCCCGCGCCAGCTAAGCGTTCAATCACCTCGACGGGGAAGCTTCGACGACGTCTGTGCCTTCGGCTATCCTTGTCGAATGAGCCATGACTGCGGCGAACCGCAGCGAACGCGGGGCGTTGTTCCGAGGTGTCATGACAAGACGCTCCTTCATCGGGCGCGGAGCGGGTCGAGCCGCCGCCGCACCGGTTCTGTTCACGGTTGCCGGACTGGTTGCGGTTCTGCCGACGTTCGCGTTCACGCTGCTCTACTGGCTGCCGCCCGAACCGTCCGCGGCCGCTCTGTGGTACTGGCTGGCGGTCGGATACTGCGCCCTGCTCATGGCGTTCTTCGGCGGCATCCGGTGGGGCTTTGCGCTGGCCCGGGACGGTACGCGCGGCACGCTTGCAGATCTTGCCGTCGGGCTGTTGCCGTTGGTGGTGGCCTGGGGCGCGCTGGCGCCGCCGCCGGTGGTCGGTACCAGCCTGCTGATCGCCGGGTTCCTGTTGCAGGCATTGTGGGATCTGCTTGCTGCACAGGACGGCCGCCTGCCGGAATGGTATGGCAGGATGCGGGTGCAGCTGACCGCCCTCATCGTGCTTGCTCTGCTTGCCATCCTTGGCAAGCTGGTCCTTCCCCAGGCTTTCGCCGGGTAGCCGTCAGCTGTCGCGGCAAAGGCGGCGCGAGGAAACCGGGTAGATGCGCTCGCGGCCGATCATCCAGGCGCTGAACGCGGTCTCGAATACCGGAGCGAAAGCCTGCGAACGCACGCACAACCCACCCGTGAAGGCGCCGAACGCCGGCATCACCAGACGCACGCCATCGGACGCGAAGCACCGGCGCCGCAGCTTGCGACCGCGCATGATGACGCTTGCCACCGGGTGGAGGTGGCCCGCGATTTCTCCCGCCGCCGGAACCGGGCTCGGAATGTGACGCAGGACGAACGGCGCGAGCGACATTTCATCCATGATTTCGCCACCCATGCACTCCGGTGGTTCGGGATCGTGGTTGCCCGTTATCCAGATCCAGCGTCGCGCACGGGTGAGCCGTGCCAGTCGCGACGCATCGTCGGGAGAGATCCGGGTAACAGCTTCACGATCGTGAAAGCTGTCGCCAAGCGCGACCACGGTTGCCGGCGCATAGCGCGCGCACAGATGCTCCAGGGCCGCGAGATTTGCCCGCGTGTCGTATGGAGGCAGGTGGATACCCCGGGCGGCGAAGGCGGACCCCTTCTCGAAGTGGATGTCGGCAACGACGAGTGTCGAATGATCGGGGAGGAAGAGAGCACCCGAGACGTCCGGCACGACGGGTCGGCCGCACAGCCGGAACCCCCACTCCTGGCGTGCGGTTGCCCGCCGCACCGGACGTCTCGTCCCCTCAAACAAGTCGCATGGCCTCCTCGATCAGCTCTTCCGCCGCTTCGGCGAGCAGAGCCTCTGTTGCCTCGCCATAGACCGGCTCGCGGCCGATCTCGAGCATGACGGGCACGGCCAGCGGTGAAACGGTATCGAGCGAGCGATGGATAACGCGACCTCTGATTCGCTTCAACAGCCGCGCCAGTCTCGTCACGTCGAGAAGGCCGGTCGCAGCGTCCGACCATGTTGCCTGCAGGAGCACGTGGTCGGGCTCGTGCGACCGGAGCACGTCGTATATCAGGTCGGATGAAACGGTCATCTGTCGTCCCGTCTTCTCGCGGCCCGGGTGTCGCCGTTCGATCAGCCCGGCAATTATGGCGCAGGTACGGAAAGTGCGCTTCATGAGGCCGGATTCGGCAAGCCATGCCTCCAGATCGTCGCCCAGCATGTCCTCGTCGAGCAGGTCGTCCAGCGACAGGTGGCCGGTCGTGACCATGTGGCTGAGGTCACGCAGTCCCCAGATCGCGAGCGCGTATTCGCTGGCGACGAAGCCGAGTGGCCGCGCGCCGGCGCGGTCGAGGCGTCGCGTCAGCAGCATGCCAAGCGTCTGGTGAGCGAGGCGCCCCTCGAACGGGTAGGCGACCAGGTAGTGCCTCCGCCCGCGCGGAAAGGTTTCGACCAGCATCTGGTCCGGTTTCGGCAACACAGACTTGTAGCGCTGGACCGACAGCCAGTAGCGCACCTGCGCCGGCAGGCCGGGCCAGGACTCCGGGCTTGCGAGCATGTCCCGCACGCGGCCGGCGAGATACGTCGACAGGGGAAACTTGCCGCCCATGTAGGACGGGATGGACGGGTCACCGCCGGTCGCGCGGGTAACGAACGCTTCCGTGCCGGCGAGCAGTTCGAAGCGCAGGAGCTGACCGGCGAAAATGAAGGTGTCGCCCGGCGTGAGCTGATCGATGAACCATTCCTCGACCTCCCCCAGCGCCCGACCGCCTCGACCGGCGGCAATCTTGCCACTGCTGCGCGGCTTGCGTACGAGGCGCAGCTTGATCATTGGCGCCTCGACGATGGTGCCCACGTTGAGGCGGTAGGTCTGCGCGAACCGCGGATGGGCAATCCGCCAGCGGCCGTCCGGCATGCGTTTCAGCCTCGCATACCGCTCGTATGATCGAAGGGCGTATCCGCCGGTCGCCGCAAAATCCACGACCCGGTCGAACAGGGCCCGGTCCAGATTGCGGTAGGCATAGGCCGTACGGACCTCGTCATACAGCGTATCGGCGTCGAACGGGCCGGCGCAGGCGGTCCCCACCACATGCTGCGCAAGCACGTCCAGCGCGAGTTCCAGCGGCGGTGCCGAATCCTGCTCGCTCCGCTCCGCGGCATCTCGGGCCGCGCGGCATTCCAGCACCTCGAACCGGTTGGCCGGTACCAGGAGCGCCCGGCTCGGTTCCTCGAGCTGGTGGTTGGCCCGCCCTATCCGCTGCAGGAGACGACTGGCTCCCTTGGGCGCACCGACCTGGATGACCAGGTCGACATCGCCCCAGTCGATACCGAGGTCGAGCGTGGAAGTGCAGACGACGGCACGCAGACGGCCGGCGGCCATCGCGGCCTCCACCTTCCGGCGCTGACCGACGTCGAGCGAGCCATGATGCAGGGCAATCGGCAGCGCATCCTCGTTGATGCGCCACAGCTCCTGGAACGTCATCTCGGCCTGCGCCCGGGTGTTGACGAAGACGAGGACGAGCCGGTGCCGCCGGATTGCATCGTAGATTTCCGGCATGGCGTAGAGGGCGGAGTGGCCGGCCCAGGGAATGCGCTGATCCGAGTCGAGTACCGCCACGGAGGGTACGGCTCCGGGGTCGCCCACGACGAGTTCGCTCAGGGCCGGCGACCCCTCCTGCTGCGGCATCAGCCATGCCCGCAATGCATCGGGATCGGCGACCGTGGCCGAGAGGCCGATCCGCCGGCTGCCGGGTGCGAGCCGCGCCAGTCTGGCGAGACCGAGCGACAGGAGCGCGCCGCGCTTCGACGGCACCAGTGCGTGAAGTTCGTCGAGGATGATGGTCCTGAGCGAGCCGAAGACGTGCTCGACCCGGGGATGGGCGATCATCAGCGCGAGCTGTTCCGGGGTGGTCATCAGGATGTCGGGCGGCGAATGCAATTGTCGTTGACGGCGGGACGGGGGTGTGTCGCCGGTCCGTGTCTCGACCTTCACTCCGAGCCCCATTTCGGCAATCGGCTGCTCGAGGTTGCGGGCGACGTCGACGGCGAGCGCCTTGAGCGGCGAGATGTAGAGGGTATGCGGTCCCGCCGTGCGCAATCGCTGCGAGCCTTGCTTGGCCGACAGTTCGACCAGGCTAGGCAGGAAGCCGGCCAGTGTCTTGCCGCCGCCGGTGGGTGCGATCAGCAGTGTCGAGCGCCCGGCGCGTGCCAGTGCGAGGAGTTCGAGCTGATGGCGCCGCGGCAGCCATCCGCGTGCCGCGAACCAGCCATCGAACGGTTCCGGCAGTGCCGCCGCCGGCGCCTCGCCGCGGGCGCGGGTATTGATCTGCTCGGCCTTCATGCCGCGACTATAGGGAACGGCACGCGCGGTCGCACCTGCCCGGTATGCGCCGGGGAACCATCCTCCATTGTCGTCCACCGCACAGGCGTCGCCGGCACGCCTTCGGGATTGACCGGCGGTCTAATGTACTTGTAATATATCAGGCGTCCGGAGCATCGGATGCGGCCGGGTGAAACCCGGCCGAAGCGCCGTGAGACAATGGGAGGCACCGCCATGACGCCGGAAGAGATCCTGTCCCTTGAACCGAAGGTGCTTACCCGGAAGCAGCGGGAGTTCTATTTCGAAAACGGATATCTGCTGCTCGAAAAGGTCATTTCCGAGCAATGGGTGGAGCGGCTTCGCGCGGTCACCCGGGAAATGATCGACCGCAGCCGTTCCGTCGAGACGTCGGACAAGGTGTGGGATCTCGACGAGGGTCACACCGCCGAAGCGCCGCGTCTGCGCCGCCTGTCCAGCCCCAACGACCACCATCCCGTATACTGGGAATACGCGTCGCAGTCGATCGTGCCGGACATAATCGCCGATCTGGTGGGGCCGAACGTGAAGTTCCATCACTCGAAGCTCAACTTCAAGTGGTCCGGCGGCGGCGACGAGGTGAAATGGCACCAGGACATCGGTTTCTGGCCGCATACCAATTACAGCCCGTGCACGGTCGGTACCTACATCTACGACTGCGGGCTCGAGCAGGGCCCGCTGGCGGTCATGCCCGGCAGTCACAACGGACCGCTCTACGACCAGTACAACGAGGATGGCGAGTGGGTCGGCTGTCTCAGCCCCGAGGACACGGCGACCCTCGATGTCTCGAAGGCGGTCTATCTTGCCGGTCCGGCCGGTTCGATAACCATACACAACTGCCGTACCCTGCATTATTCCGCGGCCAACAATTCGGATATTCCGCGTCCGCTTCTGCTCAACGTCTATGCGTCGGCGGACGCCTTCCCCTACACCCGCAACCCGCTGCAATCGAAGTACGATCAGGCGATCGTGCGCGGCAAGGCGGTTCGCTGGTCGCATCACGATCCGCGCCCTTGCCTGATGCCGCCTGACTGGTCCGGTGGCTACACCTCCATTTTTGCCCTGCAGCAGGAAGAGAAGTGGACGGCGGCCGCCGAATGACGGAACCGCAAGGTTGCCGAGGGAAACGCGGTAGAAAGGAGGAGCGATGATCAGCCAGAGACAGGCCGAGTTCCGACAGGAATACAGGTCACGGATTGCCGGCTGGTACGACGGCTACGTCCACGTGGTGGTCATCTATGCCATGGGGGCGGCAGCCTTCTACATCTACGTGAACCACATTGCCAACGTTGTGTGGTGGGAATGGCTGACGGTTCCCGCAACATTCCTGTTCTGCAACATATTCGAGTGGTGGATCCATCGCCATGTCATGCACCGGCCCATCAACGTGCCGGGGCTGCGCGCGATCTACGAGCGTCACACGCTCAATCATCATCAGTTCTTCACTGACGAGGAAATGCGCTTTCGCGATCACAAGGATTGGCGGGTGACCTTCTTCCCGCCGTATGCGCTCGTCGTTTTCATCCTGATGTCGATCCCTGCCGCGCTGGTGCTCGGACTGCTGATCTCGGCAAACGTCGGCTGGCTGTTCATGGCGACGACCACGGCGATGTATCTCGTCTACGAGTTCATGCACTTCTGCTGTCACGTCGACGAGAACTGGTTCGTTCGCTACGTGCCGTTCGTGAATACCATCCGCCGCCACCACACCGCCCACCACAACTCGCGGCTGATGATGGAAACCAACATGAACCTGACGTTCCCCATCGCCGACTGGATGTTCGGGACGTCCGACCTGGACCGCGGGCTGCTGGGTCATGTGTTCAACGGCTATGACACGACCCACCTGAAGTCCGACCTCAAGGGCCGGCCCAAGCGGCCCGACGAGGCGGCCGCGGTGCCGGTGTCATCCGCGTGAGGCAGCAGGCGATTGGCAAGGATGAGGCGACATGCCGAGCAACATCAAGGCAGGACTGTCGGTAGTGGCACTGATCGTGGCGGCCATCTTCGCCTACTACGAATGGACAACCGGCCGCGTTGATCTTGCCTGGGTGACCATCGGCACGGGCATCTTCATGGTCGTGGCGATGTGGATCTTCCCTGAAGCCGCGCCGAAGGCGAAACGGGTCCGGTCGAATACGGGATGACGCCTGACGGGATGACGCCTCCTGAACCGAATTGAACTCGGTCGTTGCGGCCGGGCGACGACAGGCTTATCTTTCCAGCGTGCGGGTCGCGGTTCGCTCGTGACCGGCAAAGTTCAGGCCTACGGGCGATCTGCGGCCCTTCGAACGTCGGTTCAGGAGGAGTACCAATGGTCGCCACCAATCATATTCGGAATCCGGTCGAGTGGGGCGCTGACCAGGTTACTGCTGCAGCACAGGCCGTTCTGCGCGCGGGACGGGTTGTCGGTCGACTGTCGGAGGCGCCGGCGGTGCCGGTGCCGGCAGTCCGGCGCATCGCCATTGACGATATCCGTGACGCACTGGCCCGCGGCATCGCCGATCTCGGTGCATGTCGGACCGACGCGATGTTCCTCTGCCTGGTATATCCCGTCGCCGGACTGGTCCTCGCCCGGCTGGCCGTCGGCTATGACATGCTGCCGCTTCTCTTCCCGCTCGCCTCCGGGTTTGCTCTGGTCGGGCCCGTCGCCGCGGTCGGCCTCTACGAATTGAGCCGGCGGCGCGAGGCCGGTTTGCCGACCGCGCCGTCTGACGTGTTCGCGGTCGTGCGATCGCCGGCCTTCGATCGGGTGGCAGCGCTCGGCCTCGTGCTGTTTGCGATATTTCTGGCCTGGATCGCCGCGGCCTATGGCATCTACCTGATGACATTGGGCCCCGAGGCGCCGACGACCATCGGCGGTTTCCTGCGCGAGGTGTTCACGACACCGGCCGGCTGGGCCATGATCGTGGCCGGCATGGGCGTCGGATTGCTGTTTGCCGTGGTGGTGCTGGTGATCGGAACGGTGTCGTTCCCGATGCTGCTCGATCGCGACGTGGGCGTCGCTACCGCGGTTGCGACGTCGATCCGCGCCGCCGCCGCAAATCCCCTGCCGTTCACCGTCTGGGGCATGATCATCGCGGGCGGTCTCGTGATCGGCACGCTGCCGGCGCTCATCGGCCTGGTGATCGTGATGCCGGTGTTCGGTCACGCCACCTGGCATCTCTACCGGAAACTCGTACCGGCCGGAGCCGGGGAATGAGCCGTGCGCCCGCGGCCGGGCTGTCCCGGCTGCGGGCTACGCCTCTACGACGGGGTAGTAGGGCCGGCCCCAGTCGTGATGCGGATTGTCCATCATGATGTCGATGAAGATCGGCAGGAGACAGTCCAGAACGGCGGCACCGTCGCGAACCTGGTTCCTGTTCACCTGGCTTTTCCAGGTGGCGCCGCCGTGTACCAGCTGGTTGCGCAACACGTAGAGCCTGTCGAAGAGTATCGAGAGGATCAGCGGCGTGTCGCGGCGATGGAGCGCTCGGCCGATCATCTGCATGCTGCGGCGGAGACGTTCCTCCCAATCCTCGTAACCCGCGACACCGTTCTGGTATTTCCAGAACGGCGCATAGACATACCGGTTGTCCAGGAGAAGCCGGATCTCTTGCGAGAACCGGTTCCACACGGCGTTGTAGATCCTGTTGTCGCGATCAAGTGATACCAGCGCCTTGAAGTAGGACTGGAATGCATTGCGCTCGCACGTCACGGCCTGGTCGAGGTCGGCCGAATATGCAGCGTTGAAGCCGATCCACGACAGGATGAAGCGCACATCCGCGTCGTCCGCCTCCCTTTCAGCGCGGCCAAGCCAGCTCAGCGAGCGATGGATGCGAAGCGACAACGGCTGTGGGAAGTTGTCACGGACCGCCCTGTGCTTTTCCTTCAGTGTCTTGTGATCCGGTACGGTCACCAAGACGTTGGCCGGTGAGTGCATCCTTCGGTCCCGCCCGATCTGCGTAGTCCTCCGAACGGACGGACGATCTCAGGTGTCGACCGGTCCGTTGTCGCTCTGTCCTGCGACAGGCGACGACGAACTCTACCCCGACGTGCGTCGGCAGGACCAGTATCGATTATCGGTTCGAGCGCAATGAGGACGCGTTGGGACTGTCACCGGCCGGCAGTGGGAATGGTCGCTGCTAACGATCCAGGAGCGGCTCGAACCCGCCGTAG
>CAZSNL010000039.1:12941-22667 GCA_964608275.1 uncultured Hyphomicrobiales bacterium
CATGCGCTTGCCGTCGAACGGCATGTCGATTGCGCCCGGCTGCATGCGCGGATCGGCCATGATCTTCTTCCATCCCTCGACACGCGCATCCCTGGACGGCCATTCGACCCACGAGAACACGACCGTTTCGGCGTCTTCGGCCTTCACCGCGCGCTTGAAGTCGGTGACCTTGCCATCCGGAACATCATCACCCCACGCTTCCACCACACGAACGGCACCATGTTCGATGAACATCTTCGCGGCTCGTGCCGCCACGGTGCGATAGTCCTCCTTCTTGTCGTTGGGAACCGGGGCAACGAAACCGTCCGAATATCCGAGGGTGCTGGCGGCTCCCTCGTCGACGATGCTGGTAAATCCGCCAAAGATCATCCGTTGGCCGTCGAAAGGCATGGCGGTGCCGGACATCTGCATCATCCGGTCGTCGTTCATCATCCTTTCGTTGGCGGCATCGCGAACCTCCTTGGTGGGATATTCTATCCAGGCGAACACCACGACCTCATCGGCGCCCGCCTGCACCGCGCCCTTGAAGTCGGTCACCTTACCGTCCGGCACATCATCGCCCCAGGCCTCGACCACCCGTGTCGCGCCGAATTCCCTGAACAGCGGGGCCACCGCCTCTGCAACCTCGATGTAGGCTTCCCTGTTGCCGGCGGGGACTGCCACCACGAATCCGTCCACGTACGCCATGATTTCCACCTTCTTCCCGTTGAGGCCAGGCCGCCCTTGCCGGATGCTGTTGCCCGGATCTCGGCTGCGTGTCCGGGGCCGGTCGGGACTCGAACCGCATCAGACGGCGGAAGTTCCGAAGGCACCTCTTATCGCGCCCGACAGGCAGGCGCCCGCGACGGCTTTGACAAGATACGTTGATATCAATATATATGACCCATGTCAACCGCTCCACGTGTTCCGTACGAGACTACCGGTAATGTGCGGGACCGATGCCTTTGCCTGCATGCCCAGCGGGCGGCGCGCGCGCTCGCACGCCGGTTCGACGATGCGTTGCGCCCGCTCGGGCTCTCGAACGGTCAGTTCTCGCTACTGATGTCGCTGAACCGGCCGCAACCGCCCACCATGGGCTCGGTAGCGGATCTCCTCGGGGTGGACCGCACGACATTGACGGCGGCATTGAAGCCGCTGAGGCGGCGCGGGCTCGTGGAGGTCGCAGCTGGCGCGGACGACAGGCGCAATCGGCTGCTGAAGCTCACCGAACAGGGCGAGACACTTCTGGCGGCGGCGCTTCCTGTCTGGGAGCGGGTTCAGGCGGAAGTGGACGCAATGCTCGAGGACGGCGATCGTCTGCGGGCCGAGCTTCGCGCACTGGAGCGAGACGCCGGCGGGTACTCGACCGGCCACGGGCCCGACCGGCGTCATGGACGGTCGTCGCCGTGTTCCGGATCGAGCGCATGAGGCGGCAGATCCGGATTCCTTTCCAGCCGATCGCGGTGCAGGGCGGCGCGGGCCAGCAGGGTCAGCGTCACCGGTGTGGTCAGCAGGACAAAGAGGCCGATCAAGAGTTCATGTACGACGATCCGTGGCCCCAGCACGCTGAACAGCGTCGCAGATGCGAGCACGACCCCACCCGTCCCCCAGGTCGTGCCGAGCGTCGGGGCATGGATCCGGTCGTAGAAGCTTTGGATCGTGACCAGACCCAGACTGCCAATGAGAGTGAGGCTGCTGCCACCAATCACGAGCAGGGCGACCACAACGGCCGCCCACAGCGGCACCTGTTCGAGATGGCTCATTCGATGACCTCTCCACGCATCAGGAACTTGGCAAGCGCGGCCGTGGCGACGAAGCCGAGGATGCCGATCACCAGCGCCGCCTCGAAGAAGAAGATGCTGTTGAACTGCATGCCCGTGACGACGAGAAGCAGCATGGCATTGACGTACAGTGTATCGAGGCCCAGCACGCGGTCCTGTGCTCGCGGACCGGCAACGGCGCGGTAGGTCGCAAACCAGAGTGCCACACCCAGCGCCAGCTGTGCGTAGCCGATGGCCGTGGTGAGTATGATCGCACTCATTCGAATATCTCCAGCAGCAGTGCTTCGTAGCGGTTCTTGATGAGGTCACGCCAATCCGCCTCATCGATCACGTCGAAAGCGTGAAGCAGCAACCAGTCACGCCGGGCGTCGTATTCGACCCAGGCGGTTCCGGGTGTCGAAGTGATGATGATTGCGAGGCACGTGAGCCCCGTACGATCCCGGAGTTCGAGCGGGATCTCGATGAATTGTGACCGTCGCCGCCCGCCGCGACCTCCGGTCAGGATCAGGGATGCCACCGCAACGTTCGATCGCAGGATGTCCAGGCCGACGATCCAGATCAGCTGGCCGATCTTGCTCCAGCGGCGCAGTCGGGGACGGCTGGGATGCAATGCGGACATTGCCCAGCCGGCAACAATGGCGACCGTCCCGCCGAGCAGCGCGTGGCCGAGCGAAAATCGCGTGAGCATCATCCACATGACGAGGAGGCTCAGCGACAGGAGGGGATAGGGCACGATCCGTCTCATTCGCCCTGCCCCTGTTCGCGCATCCGCGGTGTGTGAAAAACGCCGTCCACGTAGAGCGCAGGCCGCGTAAGGGCCCGTGCGGTGTCATCGATGTAGCTCATGACCGCATCTGCCTTGACCGTCAGCAGCAACGTCAGGCCGATCAATGCGATGATGGGCGCAATCTCGAGAACGAGGATTGGCGGAGACTGTTCTTCGGCAGCCCAGATCGTCTGCATGCCGAACCGGGCCAGCGCGACCAGCGTCGCAAAGCCCGACACGAACAGGATTCCGAGAAACCACCAGGCGGCCGGCGTCACGTTGGCGTCTACGCGAAAGATGGCATCGACCATCGCGAACTTGCCGAGGAATCCCGGCAGGGGCGGCAGCCCCGCCAGCAGGATGCAGCAGATGCCAAACGACAGCCCGATGACCGCAATGCTGCCGGAGATCGCGTAACCGAACTCCGGCTCGACGTCCTCGTCGCCCTCGGCCTCTGCTCCGTATACCTCCTCGGTCAGGGCGAGCATCCCCGCAGCGCCACCGGCACCCCGGGCCATCGGCTCGGCGAGAAGGAACAGCGCGCCGGTCGCAAGTGTGGAGCCGACGAGGTAGAACAGTCCCCCGGCCAGGATTCCCGGCCCGCTCCCCACCAGTGCGAAACCCACGGCCGCAAGCACGGTCCCTGACGAGATCAGCAGGAGGTGGGCCGTAATCCGGCCCAGCGCTTGTGAGGCGAGGGCGCCGAGCGTCCCGAACACGATCGTTGCCAGCCCACCAACCATCAGGGCCTGGGCACCGAAGCCGGTAGAGGGGCCAGCTTCGGGACCAATAAGCAGCATCGACAGGCGCAGGATCGCGTAGATTCCGACTTTGGTCGCGATCGCGAACATCGCGACTACCGGTGCCGAGCCCGCCCCGTAGGCGCTTGGAAGCCAGAAGCACAACGGCCAGATCGCGGCCTTGACCAGGAACACGAGGCCGAGGAAGGCAATCGCGACGTGGAACAGCGGACGCTGGGCATCGGACAGCGATCTGACATGGCCCACGAGATCGGCCATGTTGAGTGTTCCCGTCAGTCCGTAGATCAGGCTGACCGCGATGAGGAAGAACACGGATGCGGCGAGGTTGATCGCGATGAAGTGCAGGCCTGCAAGTACCCGCACCCTGCCCGATCCGTGCAGCAGCAGGCCGTAGGACGCAGCCAGCAGAATTTCGAAGAACACGAACAGATTGAAGAGATCGCCGGTCAGGAACGTTCCGTTCAGCCCCATCAGGAAGAACTGGAAAAGCGAATGGAAGTGCTGTCCCTGGCGGTACCAGCCGGCAGCCGAATAGACGAGGGTGGGAACGGCAAGCAGTGCGCCCAGCAGGAGCATAAGCGCGGACAGCCGGTCCAGGACAAGAACGATTGCCACCGGCACTGGCCAGTCGCCGAGCAGGTATACGCCGACATCGGTGGTCGGGCTGCCGCTCGAGCGCCAGACGAGCACGATGGCGACGGCGAGGAGCGCCACGGTCGAAACCAGGCTCATGACCAGTTTCGCGCGGCGTTGGCTCTCGTCGTAGAGCAGCATGATCGCGCCCATCACCAGCGGGATTAGGATCGGCGCGATGATCAGGTGGTCGGGCCCGGTCATCGCGAAGACTCTCGGCCGTCGACGTGGTCAGTCCCGGCGAATCCGCGCGCCGCGAGCAGCACCACGAGGAACAGGGCCGTGGTTGCGAAGCTGATGACAATGGCCGTCAGCACCAGTGCCTGCGGCAGCGGATCGGCGTGGAGCTCCGGGTTGATGAAGCCGCCTCTCGGCATGATTGGCGCCGAGGCAACCTGCAATCTGCCCATCGAGAAGATGAACAGGTTGACGGCGTACGACAGAAGTGAAAAGCCGATAATGACCTGGTAGGTGCGCGGCCGGAGAATCAGCCACACGCCCGATCCGAACAGGACGCCGATCGCGATCGAAAGGATGGCCTCCATCAGCCAACACCCTCCTCGACCGGCTTCGGATCGTCCGGTTCGCGGGCCCGGCGGGTACGGAGTGACTGGTGAGCGATGGCAATCAGCATGAGGACGGTTGCCCCGATCACGAGCGCGAACACACCGACATCGAAGAGAAGCGCCGTCGCCACCGGCACTTCCCCGACGAGAGGAAATTCGACGTACTGGGCGTGCGACGTCAGGAACGGATAGCCGGCGAGCCAGGAGCCGAGGCCCGTTCCGACAGCGACCAGCAGGCCCGCCCCCATCCAGCGGATCGGCAGCACACGGAGGCGCATTTCGACCCACCGGATGTTGGCGGCGAGGTACTGGAGCAGGAGCCCGATGGCAAACGTCACGCCTGCAGCGAAGCCGCCCCCGGGAAGGTCATGACCGCGTACGAAGATGTAGGCGGAGAGCATGATGATCACCGGGAACATCCATTGCATGATGACCGACGGAATGTAGAGAAAGTCGGTCAGCCCCTGCTCACCGCCGACTTGCTGCTCCGGGGTCTCCGAGCTCTCCTCGGCGGGTCGGAAACGGCGCAGAAGGGCGTATACGGCAAGGCCGACGATGGCGAGGACGGTGATCTCGCCGAACGTGTCGAATGCACGGAAGTCGACCAGGATGACGTTGACGACGTTGGTGCCTCCGCCTTCCTGATAGGCATTGCGCAGGAACCAGTCGCCCGCACTCACGCCTTGCGGTGTGGTCATTATTGTGAAAGCGAGCGCAGTGATGCAAAGGCCGCACGCCACGGCGATGACCAGATCGCGACCACGCCGCAGACGAGCATGCCATGAGGTGTCACCGGGGATTTCCTGCAGCCGTTTCGGCAACCACCGCATGCCGAGCAGCAGCAGCACCGTGGTAATGATCTCGACGAGCAGCTGGGTGACGGCGAGATCCGGCGCCGAGAACCAGGCGAAGGTGATACAGGTGGCGAGGCCGGCGCCGCCGAGCAGGACCAGCGCGGCGAACCGGTGATACTTGGCCTGCCAGGCGGCGCCGGTCGCACAGATGGCGCCGACAAGCCACAGGACGGCGAAGGTGAAGTTCGGTCGGGCAAGATCCGCCCCGAGACCGAGGACGGATCCCGGCGCGGCGGCGAGGATGACGAAGGCGGCCGCGAACGCGATAAGCACGAGCAGGCGGATCTGTGGCTGTAGCCGCCTCGTGCCGAGAAACTCGTACAGTGCCCGCGGCCAGACCCACGTGCCGGCGAGCATGACCCGGTCGTAGATGCGCTGTGCCCGGATGCGATGCAGGATCGGCGGCCCTTCCGGACCGGCGGCGAGCTGCCTGGCGGTGGCGAGGTACAGCACGGTGCCACCGGTCAGCGCAATCAGGCTCATGACGAGCGGTTCGCTGACACCGTGCCACAGTGCAAGGCTGTAGCTGGGCGTAAGCGGCCCCAGTACCGAGCGAACGGCAGTTTCGAGCCAGGGGCCGATGGTGAGCGACGGTAGGATGCCCACCAGCAGGCATATGAAGGTCAGGATTTCGGCCGGCCGCCGCATCCAGGCCGGTGGCTCCTGCGGCTCGCGCGGCAGATCGACCGGTGGAGGCCCGAAGAACACCGACAGGACGAAGCGCAACGAGTAGGCTACGCTGAAGATGCTGGCAACAGTGGCGAGCCACGGCAGTGCCCGGTCGAGAATGGTGCCGTTGTGCCATTCCACCAGCTCGGCAAAGAACATCTCCTTGGACAGAAACCCGTTCAGGAGCGGCACTCCGGCCATAGCCGCAGCGGCAATGATTGCCAGCGTGCCCGTCATCGGCATGAAACGGATGAGGCCGCTCAGCTTCCGCATGTCCCGCGTGCCGGTCTCGTGATCGATGATGCCGGCGGCCATGAACAGCGACGCCTTGAACACCGAATGGTTCACGATGTGGAAGATGGCGGCCACGATCGCGCCCGGGGTGCCGATCCCGGCGAGCGCGGTGATGAGCCCGAGGTGACTGACGGTCGAATAGGCCAGCAGTCCCTTCAGGTCATGCCGGAACAGCGCAATCACTGCGCCGACCAGCATGGTCGCGATGCCGGTCCCGGCGACGATCCAGAACCATGGCGCGGTGCCGCCGAGGACAGGCGAGAACCGCACCAGCAGGAAGACGCCGGCCTTGACCATGGTCGCCGAGTGCAGATAGGCGGACACCGGCGTCGGCGCCGCCATGGCCCCGGGCAGCCAGAAATGAAACGGTACCTGGGCCGATTTGGTGAAGGCACCCAGCAGCACGAGTACCAGTGCCGTGAGATACAGCGGGTGGTCGCGGATGATGTCACCCGAGGCGAGGACCCGTTCCAGCTCGTAGCTGCCCACGATGTGTCCGATGACCAGCATTCCGGCAAACAGGCAAAGCCCGCCGGCCACCGTCACCGCCAGCGCCGTCCGGGCCCCGTCACGTGCGGCAATCGTGTGATGCCAGTAGCCGATCAGCAGGAACGACGTGATGCTCGTCAGCTCCCAGAACATCACCAGCATGATGATGTTGCCGGACATCAGGATGCCGCCCATCGCGCCGGCGAAGGTCAACAGGAAGGCATGGAACCGTGGCACCGGATCCTTGGGTGAGAGGTAGTAGCGGGCATAGATGACGATGAGCAGTCCCGTACCCTTCACCAGGACCATGAAGAGCCAGGAGAAGCCATCGAGCCGGAACACCAGGTTGAAGCCGAGGTCCGGCAGCCATGCGATCCGTGCGATGACGCGACCGTCATTGGTGACCCCGGGATAGAGGACTGCCAGGATGGCGAGCCCCGCCACCATGACCGCCCCTGACAGCCACGCCTCGGCATTGCGCGCCCTGACAGACATCGTAGCGGCGAGAAGCGCTGCCGCGAAGGGAAGAAAGGCAAGGATCAGCAGCAAGTTGGCTTCGAACATCGCCTGCATCGCGTGGTGGTGGACACCCCCGATAGAAGGACCCGAACCGGCTGGCCCGACACGGTCGGCCGGGCCTCGAATTGTCTGGCAGGAACGGAGTCAGAGAAGGCCAGAGAAATCGTGCGCATGCAAGCAGCCCGTCCGGTTCGCTGCCGCTCCTTGAGGCGCTGTCAGCGGTCGGCGGGCGGACGGACCTGGCCGCCCGCCGCTGGCGGAGCCGCGAACGTGACGAGACAGATTTCACGGTGGTCGCCCAGCGCACATGTTTTGACCGAGGTATGCGCGCACGCTGGAGGCGTTGCCCTTGCTGGCAGTCTCCGTGAAATTCATCTAGCAATATCAATATGTTGGCGAACTAACGCCGCAAGCTGATGCTCTTTGGAGCGGACCTCGTTCGAGTTCTGTTTCATCTCAGGAAACTAAATTTCCTGAACATTGACCCGCTACGCCGGGTGGGGTAGAGGATGGTTCGAACCATTCTCTGAGGGGTTTCATACATGTGCGGCATTGCTGGCCTGTTTCTCAAGAACGAGTCTCTGGAGCCGGAGCTCGGGGGACTGCTTGCCGGAATGTTGGGGACCTTGTGCGACCGCGGTCCCGACAGCGCCGGCTTCGCCGTCTACGGCGCCACGCAGAAGGGGCGGGTCAAGCTTACGCTCCGGGTGCCTGCCGATGCGGACGTGGCGGCGGTCGAACAGGCACTATCTGACGCGACCGGTGGCAAGGCATCCGTCACTGTCCGCAATTCTCATCTCCTAGTCGCGCTGCCGGAAGACAGTGAACAGGCGGTCAGGAAGCTGCTGGCCAGCCGGTTCCCCGAGGTCGATGTCGTCTCGTTCGGCCGTCGCATCGAGATGTACAAGGACATGGGGCGGCCCGACCGTGTGGCCGAGCGGTTCGGGTTGGCCTCGATGTCGGGGAGTCACGCGATCGGTCATACCCGCATGGCGACCGAATCGGCCGTCACAACCAGCGGTGCCCACCCGTTCACGACGGGACCTGACCAGTGCCTGGTTCACAACGGGTCGCTGTCAAACCACAACCTGATGCGCCGGCGCCTCATCCGCGAGGGGATCCGGTTCGAAACCGAGAACGATACCGAGGTTGCCGCGGGATATCTCGCGTGGCGCATGCAAAGCGGCGATTCCCTGGGCGAGGCGCTTGAGGGCGCCCTGTCCGACATCGACGGGTTCTACACCTTCGTGGTTGGCACCGAACACGGTTTCGGCGTCTTGCGCGATCCCATCGCCTGTAAGCCGGCCGTGATGGCGGAAACCGACGATTACGTCGCCTTCGGCTCCGAATTCCGCGCCCTCGCCGACCTTCCGGGAATCGAGAAGGCGCGGGTTTGGGAACCTGAACCGGCCAAGGTTTACTTCTGGGAGCGTCCTCATGACGGTCGTTGACCTTTCCTCGACCAGCGTGCGCGAACTCAATCAGGCGCTGCACGACCTCGATCCGCAAACCGGCGAGAAGCGCTGGCGGGTCCTCAATCCGCGCGGTCTCCACGCCATCGCGGTCGGGCTGAACGTGCCGATCGAGATCGAGATCGATGGTCACGTCGGCTACTACTGCGCCGGAATGAACAAGCTCGCGACCGTACGCATCAATGGCAACGCGGCCACCGGTGTCGGCGAGAACATGATGTCCGGCGAGATCCGGGTGGCTGGCGACGCCAGCCAATGTGCCGGAGCCACCGGGCGTGGCGGGCTTCTCGTCATCGACGGCAACGCCTCGGCGCGCTGCGGTATCTCGATGAAGGGCATCGATATCGTGGTGAAGGGCTCGGTCGGCCACATGAGCGCATTCATGGGCCAGGCCGGAACCCTCGTCGTTCTGGGCGATGCGGGAGAAGGGTTCGGCGATTCCCTGTTCGAGGCCCGGCTCTATGTCCGCGGCACGGTGCACGGGCTTGGTGCCGACTGCATCGAGAAGCCGATGAAGGACGAGCACAAGGCAGAACTTCGCGCGAAGCTGGATGCAGCGGGCATCGGTGGTGAGGTCGACGTCTCGGAGTTCCGACGGTACGGCTCGGCCCGGCAGCTGTATCACTTCAACGTCGACAACGTGTACTGAGACAAGCCAATGAACAAACCCGTCCAGATTCCCCGAACCGTCCCGCGCACGTCGGAGACCTTCACCGAGTACGCAATCTCGGAGATCCAGCGAGCCGCGGCCACTGGCATCTACGATATTCGCGGCGCCGGCGCCAAGCGTCGCGTGCCCCATTTCGACGACCTGCTGTTCCTCGGCGCCTCGATCAGCCGCTATCCGCTCGAAGGCTACCGCGAGAAATGCGCCACCGACGTCTGGCTGGGCACCCGCTTCGCCAAGAAGCCGATCCACCTGGACATCCCCGTCACCATCGCC
>CAZSNL010000040.1:0-22581 GCA_964608275.1 uncultured Hyphomicrobiales bacterium
GAACCCGGACGATCTGCGCAAGGCCGATGCCATCGAGGTGGTGGTCGGCCAGGGGGCGAAGCCGGGCGGCGGCGGCATGCTGCTCGGCCGCAAGATCTCGCCCCGCGTCGCCAAGATGCGCACGCTTCCGGAGGGCATCGACCAGCGTTCGGCTTGCCGTCACCCCGACTGGACCGGCCCCGACGATCTCGAGATCAAGATCCTGGAACTGCGCGAGATCACCGATTGGGAGAAGCCGATCTACGTCAAGATCGGCGCGACGCGGCCGTACTACGACACCGCGCTCGCGGTGAAGGCGGGCGCCGACGTCATCGTCCTCGACGGCATGCAGGGCGGTACGGCGGCGACCCAGGAGGTGTTCATCGAACACGTCGGCATCCCGATCCTCGCCGCCATCCCGCGCGCCGTCGAGGCGTTGCAGGATCTCGGCATGCATCGCACCGTGCAGCTCATCGTCTCCGGCGGCATCCGTCACGGTGCCGACGTCGCCAAGGCTCTGGCGCTCGGCGCCGACGCGGTGTCGATCGGCACCGCGGCGATGATCGCGCTCGGCGACAACTCGCCGGAGTACGACGAGGAGTACCGCAAGCTCGGCTCCAGGGCCGGTGCCTATGACGACTGGCACGAGGGCCTGGATCCGGCTGGCATCTCGACCCAGGACGAGGAACTGGCGAAGCGGATCGACCCGGTCACCGGCGGCCGCAAGATCACCAACTTCCTCAAGGTCCTGACGCTCGAGTGCCAGACGATCGCCCGCGCCTGCGGCAAGAGCCATGTCCATAACCTCGAACCGGAGGACCTCGTGGCTCTGACGGTCGAGGCCGCCGCCATGGCACGGGTTCCTCTTGCCGGGACCGACTGGATCCCGGGCAGGGGATTCTGACGTCCGCTTGCCGGCGCGCGGCGGACGTCATGTTTCCAAGGCCGTTGGACCCGCAGCAACAACGCGAATTGCATCATCGCGAGAGTGTTGAAGTCTCGCGCAATGACAAGCGGGCCGGGGCGCGACACGTACGAGACAGGGAAGGAACGTGGCACGTCGTAACGAGCAGACCGGGAAGGAACTCCGAATCGTTGCACCCCGAGCGCCCCTGGCCCACCGCACCCCGCAGAGTCTGCCGGTAAAGGCCCGGCCGCGGGGGAAGGTGCGCCGGAGTTCGCACGTGTCGCCTGTGGCCGGCCTGCCGGCCGTTCCCGTCTCGATGAACGGCACGGCCGTCTCCCGCCCGGGGGCGGCCGCCATCTGTTCCGGCACTACCCTGCGGTGGCGCTGCCGCGGCAGTCGAGCATGTTGCTTTATTGCAAAAGGCGATACGGTGCCGGCCGTCTGGGACCGGTGCCCTGTCATTGATTTTTTGACACGTGAATGAGGAGGCGAGTCATGCTTCACCGCGAAGCAGAAAAGACTAAAGATCAGACCAAGGAAGACGTACTCCGGACGATCCGGGACAAGAATATAGAATTCGTCTTCTTCCAGTACACCGAGCTGTACGGCAAGCCGTGCGCGAAGCTGGTTCCCGCCCGGGCGGTGAGCGAAATCTGGGAAGACGGCGCCGGTGCCGCGGGTTTCGCTGCCGGCGAAGTGGGACAGGGACCGCACGATCCCGACATCCTAGCATTCCCCGACGCCCGGAGCTTCGTGCAGTTGCCATGGCAGCCCGAGGTCGGCCTCCTCAACTGTGATCTCTATGTCGAGGGCGAGCCGTGGCCGTACTGTCCGCGCGGCATTCTCGCCCGCGTCGTCGAGAAGGCGCGTTCCAAGGGCTACATCTTCAACGTCGGGCCGGAGCCGGAATTCGTCCTGCTCGAACCCGGCGCCGACCTCGAGAGCCCGCAGCGGGCCGACCCGTTCGACAACCTTCCCCGTCCCTGCTACGACGTGAAGGGCATTACCCGCCAGTACGACTTCATCCGCGAATTCTCGCACGCTCTCAATGCGCTCGGCTGGGGCAACTACGCGCTCGATCACGAGGACGCCAACGGGCAGTTCGAGGGCAACATCGAATTCGCCGACGCGATGACCACCGCCGACAGGCTGGTCGTCTACAAGTACATGGTGGAGACGCTGGCCCGGAAGCACGGGACCATGGCGACCTTCATGCCGAAGCCGTTCGAGGACCAGACCGGCAACGGGCTGCACTTCAGCTTCAGCCTGTGGGACCTGAACAACGAGAAGAACCTCTTCGCCAGCGCCGATGATCCGCGCGGCCTCGGGCTGTCGGAACTTGCGTACAACTTCATGGGCGGGCTGATCGAGCATGGCCCCGCCTACATCGCCGTTACGGCGCCCACCGTGAACTCGTACAAGCGGCTTCGGCGCGGAACCGCCTCGCGGCGCACCTGGGTGCCGATCTACGTCACCTATGGCGGCAACAACCGTACGCAGATGCTGCGTTGCACCGGCGGCAAGATCGAGGATCGCACGCCGGACTTCTCCGGCAACCCGTACCTCGGCATGGCGGCAGTCCTGGCATGCGGTCTTGACGGCGTGGAGCGCCGCCTCGACCCCGGCGAGATGAACACCGACAACCTTTACGAGGTGCCAGAGGAAGAGATCGATCGGCGCGGCATCAAGCGGCTGCCGGGCAACCTTCTTGACGCGATCCGCAACCTCGAGAAGAACACCGTGCTCCGCGAGGCGCTCGGCAAGGCGCGCGGCGAGGACTACATCGACTACTATTGCCGCGTGAAGCGCGAGGAGTGGGACAACTACCACAGCTCGATTTCGGCGTGGGAACTGCGCAACCAGCTGCTGTTCCCCTGATCAGCCCACACGCTGCCATCTCCCCGGGGCGACGCTCCGGGGAGTGCGGGCGACGGCCCGCCATTCCCCGATCTTGATCCGGCGAAACGGCAACGCGGCCCACCGTTTCGGAAGGCCCGTCCCGGCTCGCTGTTGACCGACCAGGCGCCGCGCCCGGCATGTCGGCATCCCCCTCTTCGCGCCGGTGCGACAAACCGGATACGGACGATTGCGCCGGTACCTTGAGAGGCGCTGCCTGCACTTCCTAGATGGAATCAGGAACTTGCCGGCCTTGGCGGGGCGCGCCTAGAGTGATCTCGACGGCCAGCCTGTCCGGGCCGCAGGACGATGGTTTTAGGAAAGGGCTTTCGTGATGAGCAACGGTATGCGTGGTGCCTTGACGCGACGGAAACTCCTGAAACTGGGAGCATCGGGCGCCGTCGTCGCCGGCGGAATTCCCTTGATCGGCGTCCCCGCGGCCGCCGCCAGCAATCTGACGCTGGCCGATATCGGCGTCGGGGACACGGGCGACTGGTCGAAATTCACCGAAGCCTCGGGACACCAGGTGAACGTGGTGTCGATCGGCAACGCCCCGGCTGCGGTGGTCAATCAGCTGCTCGCCGGCGGCGGGCTGACGAGCTTCAATGTCGTCAATATCGTCGGCGGCATGCAGGAACCGCTCGTGGAGAACGACCTTATCCGGCCGCTGGAGACGGATCGGCTGTCGAACTGGCAGGACAACGAATACATCTCCCGCTACCTCGCTGAGGGCACCCCCGGTTTCGACTTCATTGGCTACCGCGACCAGTTCTTCGGGGTGCCGACGGTGTTCCAGGGCGACTCCTTTGCATACCTGCCCGAGGAAACCGGCGAACTCGACAGCTACGCTGCCCTGTTCGATCCGAAGTTCCGCGGCTTCGTGGCCCTGGAAGACAACTACACGACCGCCGGGCAGAAGACGGCCCTGTTCCTCAATGCAAGCGGCCAGGCCCGGATTGCCGATCCGGCCGACATGACGCCGGAAGAGGTCAAGACGGTCGTCGACTTCCTGATAGAAAAGAAGCGGGAGGGGCAGTTCCGGGTCATCTGGTCGAGTTTCGAACAGGCCGTGAACCTGCTCACGTCCAGGGAAGTCCATGTCATGGACTGCTGGGAACCGATGGTCTTCGCGGCGCGGGAGCAGGGCGTCGAGGCCACCTACGCGGCGCCCAAGGAGGGATACCTCCTGTGGGCGATGTCGGCCTACATCGTCAACAATCCGCAGGCGAGCGACGAGGATCTGGAGGCAAGCTATCAGCTCCTCGACTTCATGCTTGATGGCTGGTACGGCGCGAAGATCACGCTGCTCCGCGGCTACATGACCAACCCGCGGGCCGTCGAATATGCCCGCGCCCATCCCGACGAGTTCACCGCCGAGGAGGCCGCCCGGGTGGCGGAGATCACCGAAGGGGTGAAGGCGAAGTTCGAAAAGGGAGGGACCTGGCAGAACCGCTGGCCGACCCACGTCGATGCCTACGAGGAGCAGTGGCAGCGGTTCAAGGCTGCCTGAGGCTTCATGCGCCGGGCGCTTCCCCGGATCGTGACGCGAGCGGCGGCGCTCTGGCTGCCGCTCGCCATACTGTTCGTGCTGATCCTTGGCCCGCTGACGATCACCCTGGTCATCAGCTTCTGGGAAAAGGTGGGCTTCAGCATGCGCCCGGGGTTCACCGTCGACAACTATGTGACCTTCTTCTCCGGTGTCCGGCTGCAGGTGCTGGGCCGCAGCCTGTGGGTCGCATTCAGCTCCACGCTGCTGATGCTCGTCATCGCCTATCCGATCGCCTGGCTCATCGCGACCAGGGTACGGCCGGCACTGGTTCGTCCGCTGTTGTTCCTGTTCGCCGGGCCTTTCCTCGTCAACTACGTGGTGCGGACGTTCGGGTGGTCGGAGCTGCTGTCGCGCAACGGGCCCGTGAACTCGACCCTTGTCCGTATCGGCCTTGCCGACGCCCCGCTCGACTGGCTGCTCTATTCCGACTTTGCCGTCTATCTCGGTCTTGTCACCGCCTACATGCCGTTCATGGTGTTCCCGATCTGGCTGTCGCTGTCGGGGATAGACCGTCGCTTGACCGAAGCCAGCTGGATGCTGGGCGAAGGACCGGTATCAACCTTTGTCAGGGTCGTTTTCCCGCTCTCGCTGCCGGGTGTCTTTGCCGCCGCCATCTTCGGCTTTGTCGGAGCATTCGGTGAGGTCGCGGTGTCGCTGATCCTCGGCGGCACGGGGTACCAGCTCCTCGGCAACGCCATACAGAGCGCCCTCAATGTCCTCCACTATCCCCTGGCTGCGGCCATCTCGTCGGTCTCCACGCTGCTGATGCTGGCGTTCCTCGTCCTGTGGAGCCGGTTCTTCGATATCCGCCTCTTCCTGGGCAAGATCCTGGGGCGGTGAGATCGATGACCCTGTCCCGCATTGGAACCGCTGTCGCCTGGGCGTTCGTCGCCGTCGTCATGCTGTTCCTGTATGCACCGCTCGTCCCGCCGGTGATCCGGTCGTTCGCGGGCGCCGGCGGAGATGCGGGATTGTTCGTCAACTATGCGGCGATCATCGACGATCAGAGGCTGATGCGGGCAGCGAGGCTGACGGTGGTTGTCGGCTTCCTCGTTGCGGTGATCACGCCGGTGCTCGGTTTGCTTGCCGCCGAGATGGTGCGGGTCTTGCGCATTCCCCGGCTGATTGTCGGCGTGGTGCTGGTCCCGCTGTTCGTTCCGGGCATTTCGATGGGGCTGGCGACCGGATTGTTCTTTCAGAGTCTTGGCATCGCGCCATCGGTCCTGACCATTACGGCGGTGCAGGTCCTGTGGGCGCTGCCGTTTGCGTTTCTCATTATCCTGACGGTCATGGCCAGTTTCGACCCCGTCTACCGGGAGGCCGCGTACATGTCGGGAGCGACGCGTCTGCAGGCCTTCTTTGAAGTCGAGGTGCCCCACATCCGCCAGGGCTTGCTGGGCGCGGCGATCTTCTCGCTCATTCTGTCGTTCAACGAGACGATCCGGACGTCCGTGGTCCAAGGCGGGCGCAACACGGTACAGACGTATCTGTGGGCGCAGTATCAACAGGTCGGTCTGTCGCCCAATCTGTTCGCACTGATGACGGTCCTGATCGTTGCGACACTGCTGCTGATCGCGGTCCTCGCCGTCCTCGACGCTCGCGCGCGTCCGGAATGAGGGCACCCTCCGGGAGCCGCCGCCCGGTATACCGCCAGAAGATCTCAGTCGTCTTCCAGCGGAACCAGCGAAGTCGCGTCGATGCCGATGGGAACGGTCTCGCCGGTACCGATAGCGGGGCGTCGGCCGATCATTGCTGATAGCGTCTGCCCGTCCTTCAGGCGCAGCCGGTACTCGGTGTACAGGCCGCGATAGACGGCATCGACCACTTCGGCGGTAAGCACGAGGTCGCGTCCGGCTGCCTCGTCGCCGAGATGGATGTCTTCTCCGCGGATGGCGATGCCCGCCCTGCCCTCCGGTGCCGCGAACGCTTCGCCAAGCGTGACCTGCACCCCGTCGAGCGAGACGACCGACCGGCCCTGCAGGACGCGGTGTTCGCCTTCAACGACATTGCAGCCGCGGAAGAAGTGGGCGACGAAACGCGATCGGGGGCGGCGGAAGATCCGTTCGGGCGCGTCGCACTGGACGCAGCGGCCCTTGTTCAGCACGCCTATCCGGTCGCTGATGGTCAGCGCCTCTTCCTGGTCGTGGGTTACATAGATGAACGTGGTTTGCGTCGTCTGCTGGATGCGCCGCAGCTCGTCCTGCATCTCCCGTCGGATCTTCTCGTCGAGCGCGGACAATGGTTCGTCGAGAAGCAGCAGCGACGGCCGGGGGGCAAGCGCGCGGGCTATGGCGACACGCTGCTGCTCTCCCCCGGACAACTGGGTGACCCGGCGCTTGTTGAAGCCGGTCAGGCCGACGAGCGACAGAAGCTCGTTGACCCGAGCAAGTCGTTCGTCGCGTGACAGCGCGGTGCGGCGGAGGCCATAGGCGACATTGCCCTCGACGTCCATGTGCGGGAAGTTGGCATACTGCTGGAACACCATTCCCAACCCGCGCTTCCACGGGGCCAGGTCTGTGATGTCCCTGCCGTCGAGCAGCACCCGGCCTTCGTCCGGCGTCTCGAGCCCCGCGATGATGCGCAGTATCGTCGACTTGCCTGACCCCGACGGTCCGAGCAGGGTGAAGAACTCTCCCCGCCGGAATTCCAGCGAGATCCCGTCAGCGGTGACTGTGGTGCCGAATCGTTTGCGAATTCCCTCGAGCGCCAGGATCGTGTTCGCGCTCACCGGGCAGCCTCGAGTGTGGCTTCGATGGCGATCCGCAGCGCCGCAACCATCGTGTCCAGCGCCATCGAGGCGAGATCCGCGCGTTGGTGCAGCTCGAGGGTCCGTTCGGCCCGGGTTGTCGCTATCACTTCGGCTACCTGTTCGGGCAGGTACGGGACGTGAATGAAGCCGCACCGCGCCCGCGATCCGTTTCGCTCCAGAATCCCGAGCGTCTTGTACAGGAGCGCATTGCAGAGAAAGTTGCCGGCGCTGCTCGAGAACCGGGCCGGAATGCCGGCGGACAGAAGCCGTTGCCAGATGGTGTCCAGTGGCAATGTCGCGGCACGGGCATCCGGTCCGCCGGGCTCGATCGAGCCCGACTCGACGATGCCAGCATTGTCGGGAATTTCGAAATCGTTGAAATTCAATCCGAACCGTTCGAGCCGGATGACCGGCTCTCCCGGCCACAGGCCAAGGCTGATCACCGCCACCGGCGCGGTCTCGCGCAGGAGCCTGTCGATTTCGTCCGACATCCTTGGATAGTCCACCGGTAGCAGGGCGCTGCGAACGCGGGTTCCGGCTATCACCTCGCCGTCGAGCGCCTCCGCGATCCGGGTTGCGGGATTTGTTCCTCTCCCGCCGTAAGGTTCAAAGCCGGTCAGCAGCATCTGGAATCTCGGCTTCGTCCGTGACTGATCCGTAGGGCGATATGTATCCAATGCCGTCAAGTGAAACAACTCGGCTGCGGCCTGTCCCCCGCTTGCGGACCGGACCCAATGGTGTTCGATCCTCGGGACCGCAGGGTTGGAACCATCGACGTTTTTGGTGTCGGTTTGCGAGCGGGCACGGCAGCCGGACTGGGGCTCTCGTGAGGGAGACGCCGCCGTCCCCGGTGAAGCGGCCAGCGTGACGGGTCAGCGCCCGGTTTGACCGGGCTCGAAGGCGCGATCGAGGACAGCCGCCGGCAGTTCCATCAGCCGTGGAACCTCTGTCCACAACAGGGCGGCGCGGACGGTGCGGGTGGGGAACACGCGGGCGAGCGCCAGCCGGTAGGCGGCAAGCTGGCGGATGTAGAGAGGGGCGACGTCTTCGATCGTCGCCGGCGGTGGCCGGTTCGACTTGTAGTCGACGATCATAACCTCGTCGTCGGTGACGGCGAGGCGATCGATCTGACCGGCGATGGCGATCTCGTCAGCGCCGGCACCGGCCAGCGGAACGCGTCCGGTAACCGCAACCTCGGCCCGGCTTCCGGCAGCGAAGAGCGGCGCGAATTCGGGGTGCTCGAGGACCGCGAACACCGAGTCAAGGATGTCGTCACGCGCCGCATTGTCGAGCCGGTGGCCGGGCGCCTCCAGATACCGGCGGGCGCGTTCGCGCCGGGCTTCGCGGGGGACCTCGGGCAACATCTGTAGAAGCGTGTGCACGATCCGCCCGCGGCGGAAGCGTTCGCTGCCGGAAGTCCCGAGCGGTGAACCGGCGGGCTGTGCGGTTGCGGTGACTGCGACCGACCCGTCGGCCGCGGCGGCCAGTTCGAGGTGCGAGGGTGCCAGCAATCTGTCGGCGGCCTCGACAGGAGGGGGACGGTTCATCCACGGTTCGGGCGCAGGCGGGTGCGGTGCAGCCGCTGACGGCGCCGCTGGCGCCATGGGCTCCGGTTCGGCATCCGGCCCGGGCGTCCCTTCGAGCCGCCAGCAGAGAACGTTGCCATCGTCGTCGCGGATTTCCCGCGCCTCGGGTTTGAGCGCCTCGAGGACCAGATCGTGCCAGCAGCCTTCGCCGCGGCCCTGCTTGGTCTCGTAGCCGCAGACGTAGAGTCGGTCCCTGGCCCGTGTCAGGCCGACATAGAGCAGCCGGTTGTGCTCTTCGCGGTTCGCCTCGCGGGTCTTCTCCCTCGCAATGGCGGCAAGCTCGCCGTCAAGCTTGGTCGAGATCGGCCAGAGGGGAAGAATGCCATGTTCCTCATCATCGGCGAACAGGAGCTTCGGGTCGTGGCGCTGATCCGGCACGGTGCAGGTGTCGGGCAGGAACACGACGTCTGCCTCGAGGCCCTTGGCGCCGTGCACCGTCATGATGCGCACCTCGTCCTTGCCATGCTCCATGTCCCGCTTGACTTCGGTTTCGGCGCTGACCAGCCAGTCGAGGAAGCCATGCAGCGAAGGGACATGCCGCCGTTCGTAGTCGAGCGCGAGACCGAGGAACTCGTCGATCGGGTCATTGGCCTCGTGACCGAGGCGGGCAACGAACCGGCGGCGCGCGCCGTCCGGCCCGAGAAGGCGGGCATAGAAGTCGAACGGCGGCATCCAGTCCGCGCGCGACCGGCATCGGCGCAGCATCTCGTAGGCGGGTGCGAAAACGGGATCTGCCGCAGCCCGTTCCCGCAACGAACGCCACAGGGTTCCGGGTCGGCCGTGCGCCAGCGAGAACAGGTCGTCGTCGTCGTACGGCGTTCCGTCCGCCTTTTCGACCAGCGGGCTCTTGAGGAGGCAGGCGAGCGTCAGGTCGTCTTCGGGCAGGACCGCGGACTGCCCGAGGGCCATCAGGTCCATGACGGCGATATGCTGGCTGAGGGTCAGTCGATCGACGCCGGCCACCGGAATTCCGCGCCGCTTGAGGCTGAGCATGAGTGCCTCGACGAAGGCGTCGCGCCGGCGAACGAGGACCAGGATGTCGCCGGGCCGGATCGGCCGTCCGCTGGCCTTCAGCGTTTCGCCGCTGTCAAGCCAGCCGCGTATGGTGGCTGCAATCTTCTCGGCCAGCCGCTGGCGCGGGCTTGCCTGGTTCTCCCAGTCGAGCGGCGCCGTCCACGGATCCGGTTCATCCGATGGTTCGGGAACGATCGGCGGCCAGATCTCGACCAGGCCGGGCTCGCCGCGCCTGACCGGTTCGTGCGGAGGGACGTCACCCTCGCCCAGGCCCTTGCGTGCCCGCTCGTCGGCGAACACGAGGTCCACCGCGCGCAGTATCTCGCGCGTCGAGCGGAACGACACAGTGAGCGGCACCGTCTCGAAGGATGCTTCGGCTTCCCTGACCCTTGCCTGGAAATGGCGCCGCATGCGTTCGAATTCGGCGGGATCGGCGCCCTGGAACGAAAAGATCGACTGCTTCTCGTCGCCGACGGCAAATATGCTGCGAACGGTGTCGCGGGCGCCTTCACCGGCGAAGAATTCCTCGGTGATGTACTGGATCACCCGCCATTGTTCCGGGCTGGTGTCCTGCGCTTCATCGACCAGTACGTGGTCGAGGCCGCCATCGAGCTTGTAGAGCACCCAGGCGGCCTCGGCGCGGCTGAACAGGGACAGCGTGCGCTCGATGAGGTCGTCAAAATCGAGCCGGCCGAGCCGGCGCTTTTCTGCCTCGTAGCGGTTGAGCACCGCCTCGGCGAGTGTCAGCAGGGCCTCCGTGCCCTCGGCCACCATGGCAGCCTTGCAGCGTTCGTACAGGGTCGCGAACCGGTCGTACTCGCTCTCGAACAGGGCGCGTTCCTGCGGATGGGCGTCGGCAATGGCGGCGGTCATCAGCCCGCTCTTCTTGCGCAGGACCTGTGCGGTGGTCAGGAAAACCCTGCAGTAGGCGGCAAAGCAGTCCTCGCGATCGGCCTTGGCCAGTGCCTCCTCGATCCGGCGGGCATGTTCCTGGTCGCGCGACGACCCCTGCCGCAGGACCTCTACAAGCCGCTTGAGCGCCTTGCGCGGCAGGTTTGCGCCGACCGTTGCTTCCATGAGCGACTCGACGCTGTCGCCAGGTTCGAGGCCGAGGCGCGTGCGCAGGCGCCGAACGATGCCTTCGACGCCTGCGGTGACCATGAGCATCTCCTTCAGCCGCGAGCGCCTGGCGACCACCTCGTCGATGATCTTGTCGAACCCCTCGGGCTGGATCCGCGCGATCGCCAGCGCCAGCGCCCGCGCGGCGGGCGATCCGTCGGGCGCTGCGGCGGCTGAGGCAAGGGTGGCCGAACGGGCGGCGATCAGCATTTCCCGTTGATCGCGCTCGTCGATGACCTCGAAGCCGGCCGGAATTCCTGCTTCCAGCGGAAATCGGTGCAGCAGGCTCTCGCAGAAGGCGTGGATGGTCTGGACCTTCAGCCCGCCCGGTGTCTCCAGGGCGCGTGCAAACAGCCGGCGAGCCGCATTCAGATCGGTCCGGAAACCGGTGCCGCAGACCTTTTCGACCGCGTAGGTGAGCCGTTCGTCATCGAGGCGCACCCACTCGCCGATGCGATCGAACAGCCGGCTTGCCATTTCGGTCGCCGCCGCCCGCGTGAACGTCAGGCACAGCAATCGTTCCGGAGGCGTTCCGTTCAGCAGGAGGCGGATCACCCTGTCGACCAGGAGATGTGTCTTGCCGGACCCTGCGTTGGCGGACACCCAGGCGGATACGCCTGGATCGGAAGCGCGTCTCTGGCTGGCAGCCGCGCGCGCCTCCATTTCGCGTGGCGCGCTCATGTCTCGGTCTCCGCCTGCACCCCCCATTCGCGCAGCCGCGACAGGTGATCGAAGTCGCGCGTTTCCTTCTCGAACGCGACCGCCGCACGTGGAACGTAGGGTGTTTCGGGTCGTGCGAACTGGGCAATCCTGCGCAACAGACCGTCAAGATTGCGTTGGGCGAGGGCGACCGCCGTCTCCTTCTTGAGCCGCCGGACCTCGCCCGGTGGCGTGCCTCCCGACAGGCGGATGAATGCCAGGTCGGCGACCTGTGCCGCCCCGATGGCGGCAAACCCGCCGTGCATGGCAAGCGCCGCTTCCAGCGGCAGCTGCGGCGCAAGGCCGCTCGCCATCTGTTTCTCGCTCGCCGGCGCTCCGGTCTTGTAGTCATAGATCGTAACGTGCCCGGAACGGTCGACGTCGATCCGGTCGGCTCGCGCCGTCAGCTTGAACCGCATGCCGCCGGCCTCGAGGTCCATCTCGCCGGTCACCTCCGAGTACAGGCGGGTGACACCGTCCCGGAGCGTCGCCTCCTCCGCGACGAGCCAGCGCGCCATGCGTGCGAAGCGCGGCATCCAGAAGGCCCGGACCTCGGGCAGGTGCCGATAGGCCTCGAACGCCTCGTTGGCGATGTCGAGCAGGATCGCATGGGCATCCGGCGGCAGAGGTCCCGGGTAGCGCTGTGCGAACGCGTTCAGGATGTGGTGCACCAGGGTTCCCCTCTGTGCCGGACCCGCCGGTTCGGCCAGGCGCGGCAGGGGTTCCAGTCCGAGGATCGATCGTGCGTAGGTCGCATAGGGATCGCGCACCCATTCCTCGATCCGGGTCACGCTCATCCTGGTCGGCCGCGCGGCGACCGGTGGGCAGGGCCTGGGCGGAGCGATCCTGATCTCCGACCGAGGCCGGTCGAGGGCCTCGCCAAGGTGCAGCCAGCGATCGCCGCGGCGTGCCAGGTCGTCCCGGATCCGCTCCGGAAGCAGGGCGCGCAACCGCAGCAGCCACCGTGACGGGACCACCGGCTTTCCGTTGGACTTGTCCGACCATGTCAGGACCGCTTCCGGCGCCGCCGCGGATTGCACGAAGTCGTGCGCCGTCAGTCCGATCCGCCGCTCCGGCGCCGGCAGGCCGATGGCGGTGCGCATCGGCCTGTTCAGCCATCCGTCCGTGTTCGGGTGCGGTGGCCATGTTCCGTCGGCGAGGCCGCCGAGCACGGCGACATCGGCGCCAAGCAGGCGCGCCTCGAGCAGGCCGCGGATGGCGAGACGCGGATGGGCGCCGCCGTCGGGCCGCACGACCCGCCCCGCCATGAACTCGCGCAGCAGCGGGGCGTACGCTGACGGTTCGATCGCCGGCATCGTCCCGCCATGTTCGATCAATCCGGCGAACAATGCGGACAGGGCGTCGCCTGCGTTGCCGGACCACAAGGCGCTTGCGCCGGCTACCGCCTCGCATGCCGTCACATGCATCTCCACGAGGGCCGGGATCGGCACCGGCGATGCCGCGCCGGCGCCGCTGCACAGGGGCTCGAGCGCGGCTTCGATCCGGCTGACGAGGTCGTCCAGGAGTGGCCAGTCACGCTTGCCGATCCGTCTCTCGGCGGCGTGAGGGCGGCTGCCTTCGGGCGGGTCGGCGGCCAGCGCCAGCCGTGCCCTGATGGCCTCCAGCCCGGGCGGGGGGACCGGTCCGCGCAGGGCGGCGATGTCCAGAAGCCGGGCACGGCGGCGAAGCTCTTGCGGTTCGAGGCCGAACCGCGCCAGCGGATGGGCGAGCAGGGCGGCCAGCGGCACCGGCGCGAAGCCGTTCAGCACCGCATCGAGCACCAGCAGCGACAGCGACGCCGGCGGGGTCGCTGCCAGTGGCCTGCCGGCGGTGTCGTCGGCCTCGATGCCCCAGCGGGCGAGCTCCGCCGATACCCGGCGCGCGAGGCCGCGCGAGGGCGTGACGAGTGCCGCTGTCTTTCCCGGGGTCTCCAGTGCATGGCGGAGGATCAGGGCAATGGCGAGGGCTTCCTCGCGTTCGCTCGGCGCCCGCACCAGCGTCAGTCCCGCCACCGCCGTGTCGAGCTCCGGCTCCAGCGTGGCGGCGGCCGAGTGCCAGTGTTCCGTCGTCTCGGCGGGCCGGGTGACCTCGCTCAGGAGCCTCGCCCGTGCCGCCGCTTCGCGCTTCCGCCTGCCGCCGGTCAGCACCTGCACGTCCGATCGCCTGATCCCCAGGTGGTCGAGCAGCATCTTCATGCCGTACTGCGGATGCGCCTCGCCGACGGCCTCCCATGATCTTTCGTCGAGATCGAGATCGAGCCCCGGCAGCACGACCGCGCCGTGCGGCAGCCCGGCGATGATCTTCAGGAGCCGCCGCGTTGCCGGAACGGTGCCGGTGGAGCCGGCGGCGATGATCGGCCGCCGGACGTCGCCGCCGGCAAGTCTTTCCGCCTCCGCCGCCATCAGCCGGTTGCGGCGGTCTATCGGGCTCATCACTCCGAGCCGCGCCATTTCCTCAGGCAACCGGACGCGGACGATGTCGAGGAACTCGAGCGCCGTCTGCCAGTGGTCCGCGAACTCCCCTTCGGCCAGCGCGAGGATCGCATCGAGGCCGATTTCCTCCGCTTCGAAGGAGTCGATGAGGGCGGCGAGCTCGGCCGCAAGCCTTGCCGCCTGCGCCGGCGTCGGCGGTGCGCGAAGCTCGGCGGCGGGCGCCCGGTCGGCCCAGTCGAGGATGAGGCGGGTGAGCAGGAGCTGGCGGGCCAGCGGATCGATCGCCGGCGGCAGCGCCAGTTCCGTTTCCGCGTTGCCGGACAGGCCGCCGGCGGCGGCGAATGCCGTTTCCGCCTCGTCGACATCGCCGATCGGGCGGATCTCCGGCAACAGCAGCGCCTCGCCGCCGCCGGCGCGCAGGAACGCTTCCGCGAGCGCCCGCGTGGCCCGCCGCGTCGGCACCAGCAGCCGGTACTCGGACAGCGCCAGCGGATCCGGCCGGGCGACCTCCGGAGCCGGAAAACCGCCCGCCAGGACTGCACTTGCGAGCGTTTCGAGGAACGGCTCGCCGGGCGGAATGGTGAAGACCCGCAAGGGTTGCGATTCGGACATGTTCGCGAGTGTAGATGACCGTCCGGCGGTGTCCATGCCGTCGTCGGGCGACTGTCGCCGGAGCGTCGCCGCATCGTCGCCGCAGCGTCGCCGGATGGTCGCCGGAACGCTATCCGCCGTCGAGCATGCGCTCGGCCTCGGCGAGGGCGGCCGGTGTCCCGACATGCATCCAGATGCCGTCGTGGCGGATGCCGAACAGGCGACCGTCGGCGATCGCGCGGTCCCACACCAGGTTCATCGAGAACGGCCCGTCCGGCGTTGCCTCGAGCAGGCGCGGGTGGGCCATGTAGACCCCGGTCAGCGCGAACGGTGCGATCTCGTCCTCGGCGCGCCGCCTGAGGCGGCCGGTCTCGTCCATGTGGAAATCGCCGGGGCCGGAATAGCCGACGCTGGTGACGGTCGATGCCAGCAGCATCAGGCAGTCCATGGCGTCGTCGTCCCAGGCCCGGCGCATGCGCTCGAGCGCGGCCTCGGCGCCCTCGATCCAGATCGAGTCGCAGTTGACGACGTAGAACGGGCCTCCGCCGAGCAGCGGAAGCGCATTGCGGATGCCGCCGCCGGTATCGAGCAGGCGGCGGCGCTCGTCGGAGATGCGGATGACCGGCCGATTGCGGCCGGCGACGTGCCGCTCGACCGCGTCGGCCAGGTGATGGACGTTGACCACCGCCTCCTCGACGCCGGCATCGGCGAGCCGGTCGAGGGCGTGGTCGATCAAGGGCTTGCCCGCCAGGGGCACGAGCGGTTTCGGCACGGTTTCGGTCAGCGGCCGCATGCGCGTGCCAAGGCCGGCGGCGAGCACCATGGCGCGTGCTACGATCTGGTTGCTGTCGACCGGCGTGTGCATCGGACCCCTCGGCGACTGTCTATCCGGTCGCCGTCGTGGTGCGCAAGGTGGCCGGCAGGTAGCGGTCGAACCAGTCGTTCAGATCGCCGAGGACCGGTTGGGCGAGGGTTCGCTCGAGATAGCCGGACACGCGCGGGATGTGGCGCAGATAGCCCGGCTTGCCGTCGCGGCGCGCCAGCCGGGAGAAGATCCCGAGGATCTTGGTGCTCCGCTGGGCGCCGAGGATCGCATAGGCGGTGCGGAACTCGGCTTCGTCGAAGGCGGCGTCGTCCGCCCTCCGGCAGGCGATGTAGTGATCGAGGAATGCCGCCTCCCGCTCCGGCGCAACGTCGATCCTGGCGTCCTGGAGCAGCGACACGAGATCGTAGGCCGGATGGCCCCAGACGGCATCCTGATGGTCCAGCAATCCGAGCCGCGCGATGCCTTTTCGCTCCGGCAGCCACAGGAGGTTGGGCGAATGGTAGTCCCGCATCGTCCATCCCGCTGGGCCATCGAGGACCTTCGACAGGAGCGGGTCCCAGGCGGCGAAGAACCGCGCGCGGACGTCGTCGGCGGCCCGCGATCCCCGGACCTCGGGCCAGAACCAGTCGAGAAGGAGCTCGATCTCCACCGTCAGCGCGCCCCGGTCGTACGGCGGCAGGACGTGGGTTCCGCCGCCGGGGAGCGGGATCTCTGCCGGCGGCGCGGCCGCCGCGATGTGGACCAGGACCTCGGTCGCGGTCCGGTAGGCTTCGTCCCCGGACTGCGGACTGGCGGCGACTTCCGCGAACGTAACCAACCCCAGATCCTCGAGGATCAGGAGCCCGGATGCCAGGTCGGCGGAGTGGATGGCCGGCGCACTCAATCCCATGTCGCGCAGCCCGACAGTGACCGCCACGAACGGCCGCACGTCCTCGGCAAGATGGGCGATCGCGCTGTAGGGCCGGCCGTCACGGATCGGCGGCCCGTCGGGCTGGCGGACCATGTCCATCAGGATGGCGTGCTCGCCGCCGCGCGACAGTCTTTCATAGCGGCGCGGCGAGGCGTCGCCCTGCAGGAACGAGCGCCGTGCCTTGCCCCAGCCGCTGCCCTCGAGAAACGCGCGCACCGAGCGCATGCGCTGCAGGCGCTTCCCCCAGCTTCCGTGGGGAATGAACGTGATGTGCCGCTCGGTGTCTCCGCCGAACTGTTCGAGACGGATGTCCAGCCGGTCCGGCGGCAACAGGTCCGCCGCCCGTTCCGGCCATTCGACAAGCACCAGCGAACCCGCGAGTGCGTCGTCGAAACCGAGTTCGATCAGCTCGTCCGCGTCGGCGATGCGGTAGAGGTCGAAATGGCTGATCGGGATCCGCGTGGCGTCGTAGGGCTGGAGCAGGGCAAAGGTGGGGCTCGGCACTTCGAGCAGCGCCTCGTCGGTTGCCAATGCCCGGATGAGTGCGCGGGCAAGCACGGTCTTGCCGGTGCCGAGGTCGCCCGACAGACAGATGCAGTCGCCGGTACGGGCGAACAGCGCGAGTTCGCCGCCCAGCGCAGCCGTCTCGGCTTCGGAGCGGGAAACGAGTTCCCACATCGCGTCTGCCTGGCCGTCCATGAACCGGTTACTGGACACGCGCGGCGGCCCGGCGGCCGATGGCTTCGTGGGCCTGACCGATGGCCCGTGGCCCACCGGCCGGGAACCGGCAGACGACGGTGGTTCCCCGGTCCGCCTCCGATTGCAGCTCGACGGTACCCCCGTGCAGCTCGACGAAGCTCTTCACCAACGACAGGCCAAGTCCCGGTCCCCGGTGCCCCGAGCCGGCCGAACGCGACTCGAACCGATTGAAAACCTGGTCGAGGTACTCCGGATCGATGCCGCGTCCGGTATCCGCCACCCACAGCACGACATCGCCGTCGTCGCGATCCGCGCCCAGCGTGATCGTGTCTCCCGGCGAACTGAAGCCGATGGCGTTGGACAGTAGGTTGTCGAGAACCTGGAGCAGGCGCTTCTGGTCGGCGACAAGCGAGCCGACGCCGTCGGATGCGTGGATTCGCAATGCGATGCCGCGTTCGCTCAACTGCTCCTCGACCTCCCGCGCCGCCTGGGTCATCGTCTCGACAACGTCGACGGGTTCCAGCTTCAGTTCCATCGCGCCGGCATCGATTGAGGCGAGGTCGAGAAGCGCATCGATGATGCGCAACAGTACGGTGCTGGCGGCCAGGATGTCCTGGATGTACTCGGCCTGCTTCGGGTTCAGCTCGCCGGCAAGCCCCATGGCAAGGCCGTCCGCGAAGCCGATTATACTCGTGAGCGGCGTCCGCAGCTCGTACGAAATGTTGGAAATGAAGTCGGTCTTGGCCCGGTCGGCGGCTTCCAGCGCCTCGGCCCGCTCGCGCAGCGCCTGCTCGATCTGCGACGAGTCGGTGACGTCCACGTACGTGAGCAGCGTCGCGCCATCCGGCAGCGGAACGCTGGCGAACTCGAACACGGTTCCATCCGGCCGCTTGATGCGTCGCGTGAGACCGCGGCGGTCTTCGCTCAGCCCGGTGACCGCATACTTGATCGGATCCCACACGTCGTCGTCGTCGAGCAGCGGCCGGCAGGCCTCGATGACCCGGTCGATGTGCGGCTCGCCGGCCAGCAGTTCGGTGTCGAGGTTCCAGAACCCGGCGAAGGCCGGATTGTAGAGCTTGAGGCGGCCGTCGCTGCCGAACAGCGCGAGCCCTTCATGCAGATTGTCGAGGGTCTCGCGCTGGACGCTGATCAGGGCGTTGTAGCGGCTTTCGAGTTCGAGACGTTCGGTCACGTTCTCGTAGAGATGCGTGACACCGCCGAACGGGTGCTGTTCGGTGATCACGCGAAGGGTCCGCCCGTCGGGCAGGTGCCACCAGTCTTCGCGTGCATCGACCGACGTATAGGCGTCGAGCTGGCGTGCCTTCCAGGCGCGGTAGTCCGCCTGTTCGGGAAGCCGGCGCGCCTCGCGGAGGTGGTCCAGCACCTCGCCCTCGCGCGGCCGCTCGGCCAGCCATTCCGGATCGAGATCCCACAGCTCCGCATAGGCGGAGTTGGAGAACATGAGTCGCTGGTCGGGGCCGAATATGGCCACCGCGGTCGCCAGCCGGTCGAGCGTCCTGGCATGGGCGTCGATATGGCGGACGAGTTCGGCTTCGACCTCCTCGAGCTCGGTGACGTCGGTGGCAAAGCCGGCGCTGCCATCGTCGAGCGCGACCTCGACCACCTGAAGCGCGCGCCGCTTGCCGGCGATTACCGCATGGGTCCGACGCTCGTGTCGCGACTGGCTTTCCAGTGCGAGGAGCGTCTGCCGGCGATCGGTCTGGTCGAACAGCTCCCGGCCCTGCTCGACCACCTCGTCCACGCCGGACGCCTCGACCGCGGCGACATAGGCGCGATTGGCCCAGGTAAGCCTGCCGTCGTGGTTGCGCAGCCACACCGGGAAGGGCGCCAGATCGACGACGGCGGTGAACCGCCGCAGCTTGTTCTGCAGCGCGCGGTGCTGCTGGGCGAGCTTGGACATCTCGAGGCGTTCGCCGGTGAGGAGCCGCAGCCGCAGCGTTGCCAGTCCGCCGGCGGTCCGCCCGTCGGCCTCGAGCGGCTGGCCGGCCTTGGTGCGGACTACGAAATTGAACGGCCGTCCCTGGCGCTTCAGTTCGGCCAGCCCCTGCGCCAGCGTCTGCGCCGAGGCCATGTCGAGCCAGCGCGAGAAGTTGGCCAGGATCTCGGGCGTCGCCGGAACTCCCTGGACGTCGGGAAGGCGGCCGGAAATGCGCTCCGGCTGGGCCTGGTCGCCGCGCCAGATATAGAGGAGGTGCGGCTCCGCCGTGAGCAGCGACTCCGCTTCATCGAGCTGCGCCTGCAGAAGGTCGCAGCGTTCCTCCGCCCGCAGCCGCGCCCTTGCCGCCCTGCGGCGCGAGACGACCGCGGCGAGAGCAACGACGAACAGGAAGGTTGCAAGGCCGGCCAGCGGCAGGACAAGCCGCGCGTCTTCGAGGGCATCAAGCCACCGTGACGGCGACAGGGCATCCTGCGCCTGCGCGGGGACGACGGGGAGGCAGGACAGCGTGACGGCTGCAGCCACACGACTGGACACGTCGCGGTGCACGTGTGGTCGGCCGCCCGGCATACGTCTCGAACACTCCCTCTCTTGTGATGCAGTTGACCGGTCCCCGATGAAGAAACGCTTACTGACCGGGTGCGAATCACAAACATCGCGCACCCCGTCGAGGTATACAGGCAAAGCGAGTCCGTGCCCACACTTGAGGTATCGGGATCGGCGTGCCCGAGGGGTCGCGCGGTCCCGTGTCTGCGGCGCATCCCTGCGCTGGCGTCCTCGCGCTCCGTGACGCCGAGGCGGTGGAGAGGTCGGGGCGGCCATATCCGGCCTTCGGGGCGAAGCGCCCGAGGATCGCGAGCACGCGGGGAGCCACGGCGTGGCGAACGCGGTCCCGTGTCTGCGGCGCACCGCTTCGCGCTGCACCGCGCACGGGATGACACGGAGGCCTGCACCGCGCACGGGATGACACAAGGGACGCTGCACCGCGCACGGGATGAAACAAGGGACGCTGCACCGCGCACGGGATGACACGGAGGGGTGTCGCGGACGATTGGCGTTCGCCGGGAGGTCGGTTATTGATTGAGGTTCAAACTCGGCGGTGAACACCCCGGACAGGAGTTGCAGCGATGCCGGCCGTTCTCCAGCGCAAGCACGTGTTCCCCGAACACGCGTTGCCCGATGCCGCCGCCCTGATCGAGGAAGGGCGGAGCATGGCGAAGACCGTGACCGTTGGCCGCTCGCCGTTCCTCGAGCATTACGGTGTGTCATGCGAGGCCGAGTACAAGCGCCGCTGCATGCGCGAGCGGCGCGTGACGATGCACGCGCAGATCGGCTATCGCGACCCTGCCAAGAGCCGCCGCGCCTGGGCCGAGATCTGGGAGGCGCTCGACAGGCTCGGCCACCGCGTCGACCGCTACGGCATCTGCCTCGACTGGAGCATGGGGTATCCGATGGCCAGCCGCAAGGACATGCCGCGTGGCACCGGCCTGATCATCGGTGATGTCGACGAGTGGATCGCGCTCACGCACCAGGCTCCGGTGGCGCCGCATTTCGGCGACTTCGTCATCGGTACGCCGGCGGCATTCGAGAACACCATCGCCGCGCTGCTGGCGGGGTCCACGTCGATCGGGAACCTCGGTCAGTATTTCGCCTTCCGCCAGCCGCACTGGGACGACGACATCTTCACCACCGCGGAATCGCTGAAGGCGATCGCGCTGACCGCCGCCCAGCCGGTGGAGGTCATGCTGCACTCCAACATCGATGACGGATTCGCGTCGATGTTCACCGACCTCGCGTGTTCGCTGGGGGCGGTTCTCCTCGAACAGTACGTGGTGGACGAGCTGTGCGGCGGTCATGCCGCGTGCTGCTATGGCAATACCTACGCCCGGCCATACAAGCGGCTGGCGTTCCAGCGGGCGGTGCAGCAGGTATCCCGCACGCCGGGCACCATGGTGTATGGCGCCACCACCATGTACGGGCCGAGTCACGCCGAGAACTACGCCGCGCTCGCCACCTACCTGCGGATCGACATGTACGCCGAACGGACGCGGCCGGCCGGTCACGCCGTCAATCCGACCCCGGTGACGGAAGCAGAGCGGATTCCCGACATCGACGAGGTGATCGACGTCCACGTGTTCGCCAATCGGCTGGCGGAGCTCGACCAGCCGCTCCATGCCCTGCAGACCGACGAGGAGATCGACGCCGTCGCCGATCGCATCGTCGAGGGCGGCCGGCGGTTCCGCGACAACGTCCTGACCGGGTTTGCCGAGGCCGGCATCGATGTCCGCAATCCGTTCGAGATGCTGCTGGCGATCCGGCGGATCGGATCGAAGAGGCTGGAGGAACTGTTCGGACCGGGCGAACCGGCAGAGGGGCGTCTGCGCGGCAGGAAACCGGTGGTGCGGTCGCAGTCGATCGAACAGATCGAGGCCGACGGCGAGGGCATCGTCGGCCGCCTGCCGGTGGAGGTCCGCGAGCGGATCGGCGGCGCCGGCCTCGTGGCGTGCATTGCGACGACCGACGTTCACGAATACGGCAAGATCCTGGTCGAGACGGTGCTGCGGCAGATCGACGTCGACATCGTCGATGGCGGCACCTCCACCGATCCGAACGACCTCGCCGAGCAGGCGAGCGCGGCCGGAGCCGACTTCATCGCGCTGTCCTCCTACAACGGGGTCGCGCTCCAGTTCGTGACCGAGCTCCGCCAGGAGATGGAACGCCTGGGTCTCAGCATCCCGGTGTTCGTCGGCGGCAAGCTCAACCGGGTGCCGGACGGCAGCAACTCGAGCCTCCCGATCGAGGTGAGCGGCGAGCTCGCCAAGGCGGGGGCAATCGCGTGCCCGACCGTCGAGACGATGCTCGACCGGCTGGCCGACCTCGCCACCGGGAGGGCGCGCAAGGCAAGGCAGACCGAGCCGGCACGGTAGACCGGCGGCGCGCCGGGTCACTCCGCGGTTACGTGTCACCCCGGATGCAGTGCAGCGGCGGGCGAAGCCCGGTGATGCGCTGCTGATCCGGGTCGCACGTGAGGCCCCCGCCGGATGCCACCCCGCGGCCGCGAGATCCTCGCGTGGTTTCCCGCGATGGCGGGATGCGGCCGCCCGGGCGCCCCGGCGTCGGCGGAGCGAGCGGCCGCCGACGCAGGAATGCGGCGGTACGCGCCGGAGCACGCGCGCACTCACCACACTCGTCATCACCCGGCTCGTCCGGGTGATCCAGTAACCGGCGAGGGGTGGGTGCAGGGCACGGAGCCGCGACCGCCCGAGGCTACCGGGTTGCCCGGTCAGGCCGGGCAACGACACCGGAGGGTGTGCGAACGCGGGAGGGCACTTGCGTAGCCGTACCTTTCCCCGTCATTGCGACCGCGAGGCAAGGCCGAAGCGGGAAGCAATCCAGAGGCGTCACCCTCGGCGCTGGATTGCTTCGTCGGCATACGCCTCCTCGCAATGACGACGGAGGGGGCGGTACGGGTGCCATAGCCGGCCTTCGGGGCGAAGCGCCCGAGGATCGCGAGGACGCAGGGAGCCACGGCGTGGCGAACGCGGTCCCGTGTCTGCGGCGCATCACCGCGCCTTTCGGCGCGCCGCTGCGCCGCGCACGGGATGACACCGGGGCCCGCACCGCGCACGGGATGACACCGGGGGCCCGCACCGCGCACGGGATGACAC
>CAZSNL010000041.1:0-400 GCA_964608275.1 uncultured Hyphomicrobiales bacterium
ACGACTCCGGCGGCGGTCAGCCGGGCTGGATCCTGAAGTGCAAGGGCTGGGAGACCGATCCCAACGCCTACATCTACTTCATTACCCAGGCGCCGGTGTGGGAGAAGATCTGCGACGTGATCGGCGAGCCGGGCTGGAAGACCGATCCCGATTACGCGACGCCCGAGGCGCGCCTGCCGCGGCTGAAGAAGGTGTTCGATCGCATCGAAGAATGGACCATGACCAAGGACAAGTTCGAGGCGATGAACATCCTCAACAAGTACGACATTCCGTGCGGGCCGATCCTGTCGATGAAGGAGCTTGCCGAGGAGCCGGCGCTGCGGGAGACCGGCACCGTGGTCGAGGTCGACCATCCGACCCGCGGCAAGTACCTGACCGTCGGCAATCCGATCAAGCTCTC
>CAZSNL010000041.1:410-5148 GCA_964608275.1 uncultured Hyphomicrobiales bacterium
CGACTCGCCGACCGAGGTGAAGCGCTCGCCGCTGCTCGGCGAACACACCGAGGAGATCCTGCGCGACGTGCTCGGCTACTCGGACGCCGAGGTGCAGGAGCTGATGTCGAGCGGCGCGCTCGGCGAGCCGCAGCGGGCCGCCGCGGCGGAGTAGCGTTCACGCACAGAGGGGAGTTGCATGATGCGTATCGTGGTTCACGGACAGCAGGCGTTCGGCAAGGCGGTCCTGGAGCGGCTGCTCGAGCGAGGCGAGAACGTCGTCGGCGTTTTCTGCGCGCCGGGCAAGGAAGGCCGGCCGAAGGACCCCTTGGCGGCCTTCGCCGAGGAAAAGGGACTGCCGCTGCACCAGCCGGCGTCGTGGAAGACGCCGGAAGCGCTGGAGCTGATGAAGTCGTTCCAGCCTGACCTGTGCGTGATGGCCTACGTGACGCTGTTCGTGCCGCAGCCGGTGCTGGACGTGCCGACGCACGGGACGATCCAGTACCACCCCTCGCTGCTGCCGGAACACCGCGGGCCGTCGTCCATCAACTGGCCGATCGCGATGGGCAAGACCCGGACCGGTCTCACCATCTTCTGGCCCGACGAAGGCCTCGACGAAGGCCCGATCCTGCTCCAGAAGGAAGTCGAGATCGGCCCCGACGAAACGCTCGGCGACGTCTACTTCAAGAAGCTGTTCCCGCTCGGCGTCGACGCCATGATGGAGGCCGTCGACCTGGTGCGCGAAGGCAAGGCGCCCAAGGTGCCGCAGGACCACAGCAAGGCGACGTACGAGTCGTGGTTCCGCAAGGACGACGCCAGGATCGACTGGTCGAAGCCGGTGGCCGAGGTCTACAACGTGATCCGCGCCGCCAATCCGCAGCCGGGAGCGTGGACCACGGTCAACGGCGAGGAGCTGAAGATCTACGACGCCGCGCGGCTCGACGGCACCGGCACGCCGGGCGAGGTGGTGGCGGTCGACGACCAGGGCATCACCATCCAGGGTAACGGCGGCCGCATCCTCGCCAAGCGGGTCCGCGCCGGCAAGGGCGACAAGATCGCGGCCAGGGAGTGGGCCGACAGCGTCGGCCTGAAGCCCGGCGCCCGGCTTGGCAGCTAGGCAGCCAGACCCGCTACCCGACACCATGCGACGACCGGCAGGGCCCCGCGGGCGCTGCCGGTCATTTTGCTTGGGGAACTTGCTTGGGGAACCTGCCCAGCGGCCATGGGGCAGTGCCCGGGAGGTGCGGTGACGCCGCCTGGCGGCGCCGTCGGCCTCACACGGTGCCCCAGACCTCCTCGGCGACGGAGACGACGAACTCGAGCTTGCGCCACTGCTCGTCCTCGCCGAGCAGGTTGCCCTCCTCGGTCGAGGCGAAGCCGCACTGCGGGCTGAGCGCCAGCCGTTCGAGCGGGACGTGGCGCGCGGCCTCGTCGATGCGCCGCCGGACGTCGTCCCTGGATTCGAGCTCGCCGGTCTTCGAGGTGACGAGGCCGAGGACGACCCTGGCGCGCGAATCGGCGGGCATGTAGCGCAGCGGCTCGAAGCCGCCGGCACGCTCGGAATCATACTCGAGGAAGAAGCCGTCGACGGCGATCCCACCGAACAGGACCTCGGCGACCGGCTCGTAGCCGCCGGAGGCGATCCAGCTCGAGCGGAAGTTGCCGCGGCACAGATGGCAGGTCACCGCCATGTCGTCGGGGCGGCCGGCGATCGCCGTGTTGATCAGGTCGGCGTAGGTCTGCAGGAGGCCGTCGACCTGCTCGCCGCGCTGGCGCAGCGCCTCGACCTGGTCGGGGTCGCAGAGATAGGCGATGTTGGTCTCATCGAGCTGGAGATAGCGGCAGCCGGCATCGGCGAAGGCGCCCACCGCCTTGCGGTAGGCGTTGCCCAGGTCCTCGAAGAAGCCGTCCATGTCGGGGTAGACGGACGGATCGACCGCCTGGCGGCCGCCGCGGAAATGCAGCACCGACGGTGACGGGATGGTCTGCTTGGCGACCGCCCCGCCGGCATTGTCGCGGACGAAGGCGAAGTGATCGAGCATCGGGTGGCCGGCGAAGTCGATCCGGCCGGTGACCTTCAGCATCTTCGGCCGGGTGGCGGCGCCCTTGAACTGGATGCCGGTGCCGCCGTCCACCAGTTCGACGCCGTCGAGTTCCTGCAGGAAGTCGAAGTGCCAGAAGGCGCGGCGATACTCGCCGTCGGTCACCGCGCGCAGGCCGATCGCGCACTGGCGGGCGATGGCGTTGCGGATGGCCTCGTCCTCGATCTCCCGCAGGGCGCTCGTGTCGATCCGGCCCTCGGCGCGGGCGATGCGCGCGTCGCGGACGGCGGGCGGGCGCAGCAGGCTGCCGACATGGTCGGCGCGGAATGGCGGTCTGGTTGCGGTCATCGTTTCCTCCCTTGCCCCGATGGCGCCGCCGCCGGGCGTGGTCCTACGGGTCGCCGTGGGCGGCGACCGTGCGTGCGTGGAGCGCGCGCAGCGCCTCCAGTTCGTCCGGCTGCGGCGGCGGCGTCTCCGCCACGTCGGCGGCGAACCGCACCTCCCAGCCGGTCGCCTCGCGCACCTCGTCGCGGCCGACGCCGGGATGCAGCGAGGTGACGACGAGCTCGTCGGTGCCGGGCTCCGGCCGCAGGATGCACAGGTCGGTGACGACGAGGGTCGGCCCCCTGGTGGTGACGCCGCGGCGGGCGCGGTCGCCGGCGCCGGTGCCGTGGCCGAGCGAGGTGACGAAGTCGACCCGGTTGACGAAGCTGCGTCTGGCCTGGCGCATGATCACGTAGACCTCGCCGCACGAGGTCGCGATCTCGGGCGCGCCGCCGCCGCCCGGCAGGCGCACCTTCGGATCGGCGTAGTGGCCGATCACGGTGGTGTTGATGTTGCCGAACCGGTCGATCTGGGCGCCGCCGAGGAAGCCGACCGTGATCCGCCCGCCCTGCAGCCAGTAGCGGAAGATCTCCGGCACCGAGACGGTGGCGAGCGCCGTCTCGCACAGCTCGCCGTCGCCGATCGACAGGGGCAGCACGTCGGGGCGGGTGGCGATGGTGCCGGATTCGTAGATCAGGGTGATGCCCGGCGCATGGGTAAGCCGGGCGAGGTTGCAGGCGGCGGACGGCAGTCCGATGCCGACGAAGCAGACGTCGTCGCTGGACAGCGCGCGGGCGGCGGCGACGGTCATCATCTCCGAAGCGGTGTAGCCGTTGCCGCTGCCGCCGCCCATGGACGTCCTCCCGCCTCAGGCCGCGCGCCGGCGCACGTGGACCGCGAAGTCCTCGGGCCGGCCGGCCATCACCGTCTCGGCGAGCCAGGCGGTGAACGCCTCGCGGTCGCGCGAGATCGCGTCCCACGCCCGGTAGGCGGCGTTGTCGCGCGGGTAGTAGCCGTGGGCGTACGAGGGATGGGCGCCGCCGGGCACCGCGGCGACCGCCGACACCACCCATCCGGGCAGGACGCAGGCGTTGGGACCGCACTGCAGCTCGTCGACGATCTCCTCCACCGTGACGACGACGGCGCGGGTGGCGGCGAGCGCGGCCTGCTTCTGGACGCCGACGATGCCCTCGATCAGCACGTTGCCGTCGCGGTCGGCCTTCTGGGCGTGGATCACGGTGACGTCGGGCCTGAGCGCCGGCACCGTGGCCAGCTCCTCGCCGGTATAGGGGCAGACGACGGAGCGGATGGCCGGGTTGACGGCCGGCAGGTCGCTGCCGCAGTAGCCGCGCAGCACCGCGAACGGCAGGCCGGAGGCGCCGGCGTCGTAGGCGCAGGCCATTGCGGCGTGGCTGTGCTCCTCGATCTCGATCGGGTTCGGCCAGCCGTTGCCGACCGCGTCGCGGAACCGGTGCAGGGAGCCTACGCCGGGGTTGCCGCCCCACGAAAACACCACCCTGCGCGCGGCGCCGGCGCCGATCAGCTGGTCGTAGATCAGGTCAGGCGTCATGCGCACCACGGTGAGGTCGCGGCGGCGCTGGCGGATCACCTCGTGGCCGGCGGCGAACGGGATCAGGTGGGTGAACCCCTCCATGGCCAGGGTGTCGCCGTCGCGCAGGTGCTCCTCGATCGCCTCGGCCAGGGAGAGAATGCGGGCGCGCGGCATCGCTCGGTCCGGCTCGTTCAGGCGTCGAAGAACACCGTCTCGTCCGGCCCCTGGAGGCGGATGTCGAGACGGTAGACGGGCGGCTGCGCCGTCCCGTCGCGGGCAGCCAGCAGGGTGTGGCGGCGGGACGGGTCGACGGCGGCGAGCACCGGGTCCTCGTCGTTGGCCTCCGCCTCGTCGGCGAAGTAGAGGCGGGTGAACAGGTGCGAAAGCAGGCCGCGGGCAAGCACGACGAGGTTGAGGTGCGGCGCCTGCAGCGTGTTGCCGCGGCCGGGCACGCGGCCGGGCTTCACGGTCTCGAACCGGAAGCTGCCGTCGGCGCCGGTCGCGGCGCGGCCGAAGCCGGAGAATGCGGGATCGAGGGCGACAGCATCGCGGTCGTCGTCCGGATGGGCGTAGCGGCCGGCGGCGTTGGCCTGCCACAGTTCGATCAGCGCATCGTCGACCGGGACGCCGGCACCGTCGAGGACGCGGCCCTCGACCGTGATCCGCTCGCCGCGGGTCTGCGGGCCGGCCAGCACGTTGCCGGCGATGGGGGTGACGCCGGGGGCGTCGGGGGCGAGCGCCAGATGGAAGAACGGACCGACGGTCTGCGACGGCGTCTGCGGCATCGGCTCAGGTCTCCGTCGGCGTCGCCGCCGGCCCGCGCAGCACGATGTCGAACTCG
>CAZSNL010000041.1:5158-22526 GCA_964608275.1 uncultured Hyphomicrobiales bacterium
CCGAGCGCCCATTCGGGCCGGGTCACGTCGATCGAGAAGCGGGCGACGAGGCGCTCGCGGGCGGCGGCGTCGGGCACCGCGTTGAAGATCGGGTCGAGGGCGAGCAGCGGGTCGCCGGGGAAGAACATCTGGGTGACGAGGCGGGTGACGAACGTGGGGCCGAACAGCGAGAAGTGGATGTGCGGCGGCCGCCACGCGTTGGCATGGTTGCGCCACGGGTAGGCGCCGGGGCGGATGGTGGTGAAGGTGTAGCGGCCGTCCGCGTCGGTGACGCAGCGGCCGGCGCCGGTGAAATTGGGATCGAGCGGTGCCAGATGGGTGTCGCGGGCGTGCAGGTAGCGGCCGGCGGCGTTGGCCTGCCAGATCTCGACCAGGGTTTCGGGGACCGGGCGGCCGCGGTCGTCGAGCACGCGGCCGGTGACGATGATGCGCTCGCCGAGCGGCTCGCCGTCCTTCGCGGCGTTGCGGGTGAGGTCGTCGTCGAGCGGGGCGACGGCGGCGTGGCCGTAGACCGGCCCGGTCAGCTCCGACAGGGTATGGGCGAGCGGCACCAGCGGCCGCGCCGGCGCCCGGAGCGCGGTCGAGCCGTAGCCGGCAAAGGCGTAAGGAGGATGCGAGCGCCAGTCGCGGGCGGAATAGTCCTGCCGGTCGGTCACGGAATGCTCCCGGAGGTGGAATCTGCCTGTGCCGACACCAGTAAGTCACATGGCACGGCAGGAGACAAGCCCACGGGTTGCCCCGCCGGCGCACCACCGGGCCGTCGTCCCCTGGAGGCAGGCAGAGGCGGCTTTCGCAAGCCGGCGGCACACGCTATGCACTGGCCGTACCCGACACCCGACAACTGGTTCGCTCTTCCGTGCCTTCGATCAGACCCGCCCTGCCGGAGACCGGCCGCGTCGCCGCCGGCCTCGCCATCGCCGCCGCCGGCGGCTACGCCGGCGACCTCGCCGGGGTGCCGCTGCCGTACATGCTGGGAGCCATCGCGGCGACCCTGGTGGCGGCGCTCATGCGGGTGCCGATGGCGCCGCCGCGCCGGCTGATGGCGCCGATGCGGGCGTGCCTCGGGGTGCTGCTCGGCAGCGCCGTCACGCCCGAGCTGTTCGCGCGGCTGGGCGACCTCGGGATGGCGCTGGCGCTGGTCCCGGTCTACTGCGTGCTCGCCACCGTGCTCGGCCACGCCTACCTGTCGCGGGTGGCCAGGATGCCGGCCGACGAGAGCTTCTTCGCCGCCATGCCGGGCGGCATCTACACCATCGTCGCGTTCGCCGAGGAGCAGGGGATCGCAAGCGAGCGCATCTCGCTGATCCATGCCGCGCGGCTGATGCTGGCGGTGATGGTGATCCCGCCGGTGCTGCTGCTCGCCACCGGCCACGACGTGGTCTCGGCGACCGGGCCTTCGATCGGCATCGCCGACCTCGCCGGCTCCGATCTCGCGCTGCTGGTCGCCGCCGGCATCGTCGGCTGGCTGGTCGCGCAACGGGTGCGGCTGCCCGGCGGCATCATCATCGGACCGCTGCTGGCGAGTGCCGTGCTGCACCTTTCCGGCCTCAGCGCCGCACAGCCGCCGTACGAGCTGGTGGTCGCCGCCCAGGTGGTGCTCGGCGCCGCCGTCGGCACCCGGTTCATCGGCCTCGCGCCGGCGCTGGTCCTGTCGACGCTCGCCTACTCGGTCGGCTTCGTCCTGATCATGTTCGCGGTGACCATCGGTGCGGCGGTGACGCTCGCCGGAGCGGCGGCGACGCCGGTCGTCTCCGGAATCCTTGCGTTCGCGCCGGGCGGACTGGCCGAGATGAGCCTCGTCGCGCTGGCGCTCGGGGTCGATCCGGGCTACGTCGCCACCCTGCACATCGCGCGGATCCTGTTCGTCGTCACCGTGGCGCCGTTCGCGTGGCGGGCGCTGGCGGCACGGGCCGGCGGCGGGCGCGGAGCCTGAGGCTCCGGCCCGCCTGCCGAATGGCCCCCGGTCAGTGGGCCATCATCACCGGGACGGTCTGGTTCTCCAGCACGTAGCGGGAGACGCCGCCGAACAGGAGGTCGCCGAGCTTGCCGCGGCCGAAGGCGCCCATGATCAGGACGTCCGGGTCGTACTCGGCGCAGTAGTCGAGGATGGTGCGGCCGACGTTGCCGTCCTCCGACCTGAGCGTCACGAGCCTCGCATCGATGTCGTGGCGCTTGAGGTAGCGGATGATGTCGTGGTCGGTCAGCGGCCCAATGCGGTCGCCGTCGCACTGCACGCTCACCACGTCGAGCCGCTTCTTGGTCTGCAGGATCCGCATCGCGTCGCTCAGCGCCCGCGCCGCCGAGGCGCTGCCGTCCCAGGCGACCACCGCCGCGTCGCGGAACGGGCGGACCTGGTAGTTCTGCGGCACGATGACCACCGGCTTGCCGGCGCGGCGCAGGATCGTCTCCGGCTGCACGGCGCGGCCGCCGTGGCGGATCGAGCCCTCGAACTGGCCGGTGATCAGGAAGTCGTGGAAGCGTGAGGCGCGGGCGAGCAGGACGTCCGGCGGGCCGCTCAGCGACAGCCATTCGCGCGGCGCCTGGGCGCCGTTGCCGACCTGCTCGCGGAACGCCGCCTCGATCCGCGCCGCCGCCTCGGCTTCCGCCTTGCGGGCGATCTCGCCGACGTCCTGGCCGTCGATCTCGCGCACGTGCTGCTCGATCCATGTTTCGAGCGGGCTGACGTGCTGGCGCGGCGCCTGCACGTGAACACCGGTCAGCGCCGCGCCGTACTTCTCCGCCACCTGCAGCGCGAAGGCGAGCGCGTTGCGCGAGCCCGCGTCACCCTGGTAGGCCACCAGCAGATCCTTGATCGACACCGTCTATCTCCTCCTCCCGGGCCCGCGGCATGGCATCTGGTGAGGCGCTGCCGCGGGGTATCGTTGACACGCGAGACGCCGGACCGGGCCGATCAGCGGCCGATGTAGGCAATGGCCTCGATCTCGACCAGCATCTCCGGTTCGGCCAGGTGCGCCTGCACCGTGGTGCGGGCCGGCGGCTCGTTGCCGAACACCTTCTCGAACTCCTCGTTCATGGTCTGGAAGTCGCGGGCGATGTCCTTGAGGTAGACGTTGCACTTGAGGACGTCGTCCGGCCCGGCGCCGGCCTCGGCGAGCACCGCAAGCACGTTCTTCAGCGTCTGCTGCGTCTGCCCGCGGACGTCGCCGATCGCCACCAGGTTGCCGTCCGGCCCCCACGCCACCTGTCCGGCCGTGTAGATGAACCCGCCGGCGGTGGTGCCGGGCGAGTACGGATAGGTCGGCCGCGGCTGGAAGCTGAGGCTCTCGGGAACGAGCTGGGTCTTCGGCATGCTTTCCTCCGAATTGCACTTTGCGGAACTGAGGCGGGGCGTCGGGCCCGCCGCCGCGGTCGGCGGCGGCCGCCGGCACCCGCCGGCAGCCGCCACGCGAACCGGCATATGCCGCCCCGCGGCTACTTCACCGTCTCCACGGCGAGGCGATTGCCGAGCACCCTGGAGAAGGCGAGGTGGATGAGAAACGCCGTCAGCGGGTTCAGCGTGATCAGGCCGATCGGCGCGCCTTCCGGCACCACCAGCCACAGCACCACGTTGAGCGTCACGGTCACGCCGTAGCTGAACAGCGCCACCCGGTTCACCGACGGCAGGTCCTCGAGGCGCGAGGACACCGTCATCTTCTGCAGCACGTAGTACTCGGCGAAGATGATTCCCGGCACCGGCGTCAGGAACAGGCCGAGGAAGATCAGGAAGCCGGTGAAGACGTCCTGGAAGTCGTACGCCGACAGGTAGACGGTGATGGCGAGCGAGATCACCAGCAGGATCGATTCGCAGGTCGTCCGCTTGAGCCGGAACGCGTTCGACATCGCGAGGCTGCTCGAATACATCTGGTTCTGGTTGGTGGTCCAGATCTGGGCGAACACCACGGCGAACGCGAAGACGGTGAGGCCGAGCTTCTCGAACGCGGGACCGAAGTCGCCGACGCCAAGGCTCTTGTAGAAGATCAGCCCCATCATGCCGAGCCCGAACAGGCCGGTGGCGAAGGCGACGAAGGCGCCGAAGACGACCGAGCCCTCGGTCTTGGCGTAGCGGGCGACGTCCGGGTAGACGGTCGAGCCGTTGATCCACAACGCGGCGACCATGATGGTGGCGGCGACCGCGCTCAGCTCGCCGGGCTTGGTCGGCGGGGTGGCGGTGATGGCATCCCATCCGCCGGCGAAGTCCACCGAGCGGACGATGGAGATCGCGAACAGGATCAGGAGCGCCGGGATCGCGATCCGGTTGAGCCACGTCATGCCCTTCTGCAGCCCGGTGCGGGTGGTGACCGTCATCAGGATGCCGAAGAAGATGAGGAGAACGGCACCCCACCAGAACGATATGTCGGGCCAGAACGACATGATCAGGAGCAGCTGGATGATCCACCACCCCTGTGAGGTGATGACCAGCAGCCCAGATGGCAGCCGGCTTCCCTGGTCGCCGAACGCGAACCGCGCGCTCAGCGCATAGGAGGTGCGCTCGCGGAAGCCGATGTAGCCCATGAGGACGGCATTGGCGACCACGATGGCGGACCCTGCGGCCAGGATCCAGAACGCCTTCCAGAAGGTGAAATGGGTGGCGACGATGACGCCGACCATCAGCGCGGTGGGGATGATGACGAAGCCCGTGTAGTTCAGGCTGATGTCAAACCACCGCAGTCTCGCATTGTCCGGAACTTTCGCCAGCGAAAAGTCATCCGAACCGATATCAAGATGTTCCGACACTTCCTTCCTCCCACCGCATCCGTCAGCGCGCGTTTGAGTCGACGCGCACTAACGACCAAGAATTAGGGGATAGTTTTTTCTGGATTGTAGGGGTAAAAATTCATACATTGTCCCCAATCCAACTTGTCTTGACTTTCCCATCAAAAGCCATTTGCCTTTCCACTGTCAACGGATATTCCAGATTCAGACAATGCTGACGATCGAGATCCAGAGGCAGCCGGGGCCACGGTACCAGGCGATCATCCACGCGGTTTCCGAGGCGATCACGTCGGGACGGCTCGCGGCGCGCGAGCGCCTGCCGACCCACCGCGAGCTCGCCCGCCAGCTCGGGCTCGACGTCGGGACGGTTTCGCGCGCTTACGCCGAGCTGCGCCGCCAGGGCCTGATCAGCGGCGAGGTCGGCCGCGGCACGTTCGTCGCCGAGATCGTGCGCGACGCGCCGCAGTCGATCTCCGAGACGCCGGCGGAGCCCGACTTCATCGACCTGTCGCACAACTTCCCGTTCGGCGCCCCGTGCAGCCCGCGCATCGCTCCGGTGCTGGCGACCGCGCTCGACGGCTGCGACGTCGACCGGATCATGACCTACCAGGTCGACCTCGGGCAGCGGCACCATCGCGAGGCGGGGCGGGCATGGCTCGCGTTCCAGGGGCTGCCGGACGGCGGCGGCGAGATCGCGGTCACCGCCGGCGCCCAGCACGGCCTGTTGCTGGCCGTCTCGGCGCTGACCCGGCCGGGCGACCGGGTGCTGACTGAGGCGGTCACCTACTTCGGCCTGAAGTCGATCGCGGCACTGCTCGGGCTGGAGCTGGTGCCGGTCGAGGTCGACGCCGAAGGGCTCGTCCCGGCGAGCCTCGCCGAGGCCGGCCGCGGCAGCGGCGCCAGGGTGCTGTGCTGTTCGCCGACCCTGCACAACCCGACCACGTCGCTGATGTCGGAGGCCCGCCGCGAGGAGATCGCGCAGGTGAGCCGCGAGCTCGACCTGCACGTCGTCGAGGACGACGTCTACGGCTTCCTGCTCGAGCCGCGGGTGGCGCCGATCTGCAGCCTCGTACCGGAGCGCACGTTCTACGTGACCAGCCTGTCGAAGTGCATCGGGCCCGGGCTCAGGGTCGGCTTCGTCCGGTTCCCGGCCGAGCACGCCGAGCGGGTCGGCCTCGCCATGCGCGCCACCACGCTGATGGCGTCGCCGGTAATGGCCGAGATCACCGCGCGCATGATCGGCGACGGCACCGCCGCCCGCATCGCCTCGGAACTTCGCCAGGAGGTGGCGCAGCGGCAGGAGATCGCCGGGCGACTGCTCGCCGGCTGCCCGGTCCGCCGGCACCCGTGGTCGTTCCACGTCTGGATGCAGATGACCAACGGCTGGCATGCCCGCGAATTCACCAGCGAGGCGCGGCGGCTCGGCGTCGGTGTCGCGCCGGGCGAGCTGTTCGCCGTTTCGCCCACGGCCCGGCCGGACGCGGTCAGGCTGTGCATCTCGGCCGCCCACGACCGGGCCCAGATGGAGAAGGCGCTGTCCGTCCTCACCCGCCTGCTTGCCACGCCGTGGCGGCCGGCCACGCCGCCCGTATGACCGTTTCCGTCCAGTTCAACATGAAAGGGGAGCTGTAAGAACCATGGCACCGACGTTCCACATGATCGACAAGGCGCCGACGCCGGTCGGCCCGTTCTCGCACTGCGTCGAGTCCGACGGCTGGGTGTTCCTGACCGGCCAGATGCCGACCGACCCGGACGACCCGAAGGCGCCGTTGCCGGACGGCGTCGAGGCGCAGACGCGGCGGGTGATGGACAACCTGATCCTGGTGCTGGAGGGCATGGGGCTGTCGCTCGCCGACGTGGTCGCGGTGCGGATCTTCCTCACCGAGTTCGAGCGCGACTACGCGGCGATGAACGCCGTCTACAAGTCCTACTTCCCGGAAGGCCGGCTGCCGGCGCGCACCTGCATCGGGGTCACCGCGCTCGCCGTCAACGCGCTGGTGGAGATCGACTTCATCGCCCGCCGCCCGAGCTAGGGAACAGGGGCAGGGCGCCGGCGAGGCGCCCGGCCATCGCACGGCATGGATGCCAGGCGGCCGTCGCCCCGCGCGGGTGGCGGCCGCTTGCGGTTGCGGCATCGGCGACAAGGATCTGTCGCCGCCGCCGCGGAGCGGGTAGGCTGGCGGGTGCCGGCCCGGATTGCCTGCCGCCGTTCAGGGTGTTCGCCAAGGGCGATGATCCGGCACGGGGGCCGGTACGGATCGGGACATAACGACGCGGCAGGAGCTCGCGGGGCGAAGCCGGTGCCACAGGTCGAGGTCACGCCGGAGCGCTTTGGCTACGATGCCAATCAGCATGCGGCCTTCGTGACCGTGCTGGTGCGCAATACATCTTCGAGAAAGCTGCGCGTACTGACGGTCGAATGCCGCTTCCTCCTCGACGACGGCCGCAATGTTGTTACCATGCTGTTGTTCCGTGACTTGCCGGCTGGCGGCGAGGATCGCGGCTTTACCTATTCCTACAGCAGTATCCCCGCAGTCGGCGTGAAATGCGCCCAATCCGGCGTCCGCTACTGATTTCACGAAGACTCCGGCGGGCAAAGTCAAACCCTTCCCTTTTCTTCGTCGGGGCAGCCGATTTCCGGCATGCGAGTTGCAACCTGCAGTGGGTGGGCGCTAATCTTGGCCCTGTCGAACATCGTGATGCGAGCTGGCCGCCGGGCCAGCCAAGGAGGGATCGAGATGAAGGCAAGCAGGCGAACGTTTCTCGCCGGCGCCAGCGCCATCGGTGCCGCCGCGTATCTGCGGAAGTACGGAATCCGGGGAGCCCGCGCCAATCAACCTGTCCGGATCGGCGGGCAGGGTGCGTTGTCCGGCGCGCATGCCGACTACGGACGGCAGATGCGGATGGGGGCGACGCTTGCCATCGAGGAAATCAACGCCAGCGGCGGCATCCTCGGCCGGCAGGTGGAACTCAATTTTGTCGACGAGGAGCTCCGCCCCGACGTCGCCACCCGCAATGCGCGCGTCCTGGTCGATGACTGGGGCGCCGATTTCCTCGTCGGTGTCGATTCGAGCGGCTCGTCGCTCGCCCTCGGTCCGGTGCTCGCCGAGCTCGACCGGATCTGCGTGTTCACGCATGCCGCCACCCATCGGCTGACCGAGGAACTCGTCGCCGACCAGGGCATCCGGCAGATCTTCCGCGCCTCGGCGCCGGTCTACCAGGATTCCATCCTCGCGGCGCACATCTTCGCCAAGCGCGAAGACATCACCCGGTGGGCCAACATCGGGGCCGACTACGAGTACGGCCATGCCTGCTGGGCGATGTTCAAGAAGACGCTGCAGGAGCTTCGCCCCGACGTCGAGTTCGTCGGCGAGGCGTGGGCGCCGTTCCATACCATCGACTTCTCCGGCCATGTCTCCTCGGTGCTGGCGTCGAACCCGGACGCCATCTACGCCACCCCGTGGGCCGGCGAGGCGGTGACCCTGCTGCGTACCGCCCTCGTCATGGGCGGCTTCGGCCAGCTCAAGGCGTGGTGGCACGCCATGGGCGGTTCGGTCGACGTGCTCGAGGGCACCGCGGGCCAGATCAACGACTTCGACGGCAAGCTCTGGGCCACCGCGCGCTACCTCTTCAACTGGAGCGAGGAGGCCACCAGGGACCGAAACACGGCCTTCGTCGCCGCCTTCGAGGAACGCTGGGGCCGCTTCCCCAACTATTCGGCCGAATGCACCTACTCCGCCGTCTACTCGCTCAAGCAGGCGGCCGAGGCGGCGGGCAGCACCGATACCGCCGAGGTGGTCGAGGCGATGGAGGGCATGACCATCGAGACGCCCGCCGGCGTGCGCACCTACCGCAAGGAAGACCACCAGGCGGTCTACACCGTGCCCGGCGGCCGGGTCGCCAAGCTGGAGGCCTATCCGATACCGGTCGTCGGCGAGGACCTGACGGTGATCGATCCGAAGGACTACTATCGCTGGCCACCGTTCGAACCGCTCGAATACTGAGCCGAACACCGCGGGACCTCCGGGTCCCGCGGCTGCCTGCCGAGTGCGCCTGCTTCCACTGGATCCGGCCGGCAAGGCCGTCCGCCCGGCCACCCGAGGGGACAGCTCGTGGACATCTATCTCTATCAGGGCCTCGTCGGACTGACCTATTCGATGTACCTGTGGCTGCTGGCCGCCGGTCTCACGATCGCGTTCGGCGTGCTCGGGATCCTGAACTTTTCACATGGCGCCCTGTTCATGCTGGGCGCCTACCTGACGTTCACCTTCTACGGCACGCTCGGTCTCAACTTCTGGCTGGCGGCGCTGCTGAGCGCGGTCTCCGTGGCCATCGTCGGCGCCTTCCTGGAACGGGTCCTGTTCCGCCGCATCTACACGCTCGACCTGCCGTTCCAGCTTCTGCTCACCTTCGCGGTCGTGCTCGTCATCGACGACCTGGTCAAGCTTGTGTGGGGCGGGATGTTCATGATCGCGCCGATCCCGCCGTTCCTGACCGGCGCAGTGCCGATCTTCGGCCGGCCGTTCCCGATCTACAACCTGTTCATCCTGCTGACCGGGGTGGTCGTGGCGGTGGGGCTGTGGCTGCTGTTCGACAAGACCTGGTGGGGCAGGAAGGTCCGCGCCGCGGCCTGGAACCGGGAGATGGGAGCGGCGCTCGGGATGAACGTGCCGGCGCTCTACATGGTCGTCTTCATGTTCGCCGCCGCACTTGCCGCCCTCGGCGGCGCGCTGTCGATCCCGATGCGCCCGGTGACTCCGGGGTTGGGCACGGCGATGATCATCCAGGCCTTCATCGTCACGGTGATCGGAGGGCTGGGCAATCTCCGCGGCGCCTTCGTCGGGGCCCTCATCGTCGGCATGCTGACGGTCTACTCGACGATGCTGTTCCCGCTGTTCGAGCTGTTCCTTCCCTACGTGGTGATGGCGGCAGTGCTGCTGTTCAGGCCGCAGGGCCTGCTGGGAGGCCGATGACATGGCACCGGCTAATCTCGTCCGCGCGGTCCTCGCGATCCTGATCGTCGCGCTGGTGCTCGCGCCCGTCTGGGCCGGCAACTTCGGCATCTACCTGCTGATGCAGGTGATGCTGCTGTCGGTGTTCGCGCTCGGCTTCAACCTGCTGCTCGGCTATACCGGCCTCCTCTCGTTCGGCCAGGCCGGGTTCTTCGCGCTCGGCGCCTATGTGGCGGCGCTGATCCTGCTCGAGGTGCCGTCGCTGCCGCTCGGTATCGTGGGCGGGGTGCTGGCGGCCGGCGTCGGCGCCCTTGTCCTCGGCTACCTGTCGGTGCGGCTCACCGAGATCTATTTCGCCATGCTGACCCTCAGCTTCGGCATGATGATCTTCTCCATCGTCACCCGGTGGCGCGCGGTGACCGGCGGCGACGACGGCCTGACCGGCGTTCCCCGGGCGCCGCTCGACCTCTACGTCGTCTCGATCGATCTCAGCGACCTTTCGCACTACTACTATTTCGTCCTGGTAATGACGGCGCTTGCGATCTGGCTGATGCACCGCATCGTCAACTCGCCGCTGGGGCTGACATTCCAGGCGATACGCGACAGCGCCGTCCGCGCCGGATTCGTCGGCATCCCGATTCGCCGGTTCCGGCTCTGGTCGTTCGTGATCGCCGGGCTCTATGCGGGTCTCGCCGGTGCCATGCTGGCGCCGCTCGAGCGCACCATTACGCCGATCTATTCCCACTGGCTCTACTCGGCGGAGCCAATCCTCGCCTCGCTCCTGGGGGGCATCTACGTGTTCGCCGGGCCGATCGTCGGCGCGGTGCTGTTCATCGGCATAAAGGAGGTCGTCGTCCGCATCACCGACTACTGGATGCTGTTCATGGGGCTGATCGTCATCGCGCTGGTACTCGGCTTCCGCGGCGGCGTGCTCGGCACCATCCTCGGCTGGTCGAACAGGGAAGGGGCAGGCGGTGAGCAGGACGCTCCTTGAGGCCCGGGGCCTTCGCAAGGCCTTCGGCGGGATGACCGCGGTCGACAATGTCGATCTCGACATCGTGTCGGGCCGGATCACCGGCATCATCGGCCCCAACGGCGCCGGCAAGACGACGCTGGTGCATCTCCTGACCGGCCACCTCGTTCCCGATGCCGGGAGCATCCGGTTCGAAGGCGGCGACATCACGAACCTGCCGTCCCACGAGCGCGTCCGGCGGCATATCAGCCGCACCTTCCAGGTCGTCGACGTGTTCGCCCGGCTGACGGTGTTCCAGAACGTCGAGATCGCCTGCCTGACCCGCCTCGGGCACAATCGCCGGTTCCTGCGGCGTTCGGGGCCCGAGGTCGCCGCGAAGGTCGAGCAGGTGCTCTCCGAAGTGGGCCTGTGGGAGCTTCGCCACCGCCGCGCCGACCAGCTGTCGCACGGCCAGCAGCGCCGGCTCGATTTCGCCGTCGCGCTGGCCAGCGAGCCGCGCCTGTGCTTCCTCGACGAGCCGACGTCCGGCGTCAGCCCGCGCGAGCGCGACCAGGTGCTGGACCTCATCCGGTCGCTCGCCGCCGCCCGCCGCACCGATTTCGTCATCATCGAGCACGACATGGAGCTGGTGTTCACGCTGTGCGACTGGGTGATGGTCATGCATCGCGGCGCGGTGCTCGCCGAGGGGGGGCCCGACGACATCCGCGACAACACCGCGGTGCGTGACGTCTATCTCGGCGAGGACGCGTGAGCGCCGCGGTTGCCGGGCTCACGTCGACCGGAAGCGCAAGGCGCGCTCCGGCGGGAGGGTCATGAATGGCGTTCTTCGAAGTCGAGGATCTGGTCGCCTACTACGGCAAGGTCGAAGTGGTCAGCCACGTCTCGATCCGCGCCGACAGGGGCGAGACGGTTGCCCTGCTGGGCCGCAACGGCGCCGGCAAGTCGTCGCTGATGCGCGCCATCATGGGCTTTTCGCCGCCGGTCCGCACCGGCGGCCGGGTGCGCCTCGACGGCGAGGACATCACCGGCCTGCCGCCCCACCAGGTCGCCCGGCGCGGCATCGGCGTCGCCCCCGACGACCATCGCATCTTCCCCCATCTCAGCGTCGAGGAGAACCTGGTCCTCGCCCGGAAGCTCACGCATTCGGGCAGGACGGCGCGCAGCCTCGACGAGATCTACGGCATGTTTCCGCTGGTGGCGGAGCTCCGGGCGCGCAACGGCGGCGTCCTGAGCGGCGGCGAGAAGAAGCTGGTGGCCATCGCCCGGGCAATGATCCAGCGTCCGGCGGTGATCATGCTGGACGAGACGTCGGAGGGCCTGAGCCCGGTCATGGTCAACCAGCTGGTCGACGTGATCGGCCGCCTGCAGGCCGAGAACGTCACCCTGCTGACGGCGGACCAGAACCTGCGCTTCTGCTCCAGGATCGCCGAGCGCGGCTACGTGCTGGAGCGGGGGCGAATCGTGTTCGACGGCTCGATCGCCGAATTCTGGCAGCGGGTCGAGGCCGACCAGATGAGCCTGATGCAGTGAGGGTGGCGGCCCGGCCGCGCAGGCAACGGCCGGGGAGGGACGGGCGACCGAGTCGATGACGGCTGCCCGGTTGCCTGCTGAGCATCGCTTTGTCTGCACACGGAACCCCACGTCCTGTGGATGAGCGTCGACCATAGGTCGAGAAATTCAACCCTGAGCTTCAATCCGGCCGGATCGTGCCAGAAAATCGCCACCAAACGGTTGCATGGGTGTGCGAATGATATAGCGTTCGACCGTTCGGGCGGGAATCACGGCCTTTGCAGTAGGCGGTGTCACGTGTGCTGGAGCGAGGGGGTCAGACACGATGCGGTTGCGTCCCGTCGTGGAGAGGCGGTGTAGTCCGCCGCCGATGCCCGAGGCGCTGACCGACCCGGCCGGCAGGCTGCCGGCGCCGCGGGCTTGCGGCTTCCGCGCGCCCGTCCCGCCCCTTCCGGACATTCGGCACCGGCCCCGACGCCGGGAAGCCGCACCGCCGCCTTCCACCCTTCACTCGACAGGGATGTCTCCGCACGATGGCCAAACAGCACTACGGGCTCGGCCTGGCCGCTACGGTCGGGCAGGCGGGTCTGTCGCCGCATTCCGGTAACGGTATGCCGCCGATGGCAGCGCCGGTGCTGGTGACCGAGGAAAGCCCGCCGAGGGATGCCGTGCGGGATCTCCTCGCGGCGCATTTCGATGCCCGCTGGTACCTCGCCACCTACCGGGCCCACCTGCCGTCCGGCATCTCGGCCGCGGGTGCCCTCGACCATTACCTCGCCCGCGGCGCCCGGCTCGGCCACAACCCGAACGACGGCTTCTGCGAGATCGCCTACCGGACCCACTACAGCGACGTCCGTGCCGCCATCCTCGCCGGCCACTACCCGTCCGGCTTCGCCCACTACGTCTCGGCCGGGCTGCGGGAGGGGCGCCGGCACGTGCTCCCCGATCCCGCGTCGATGGACGAGATGATCGAGATGTATCATCACGTCGACGCCGGCTTCATCCGCGCCACCTACATGTCCGAAGAGGACGTAAGGAATTTTGTTTCGCCCTACGACTACTATTTCCAGAACGTGACGCGGCTGCACCTGTCGCCGAACGAGCGGTTCTCGGAGGCCTCCTACCTCTACTACAACCCGGATGTGAAGGAGGCGGTGGAGGCCGGCAAGCTGATGTCGGGCCTGCACCACTTCGTGCGGGCGCGGGAAACCCACCGCAGCTTCCGGTCGCATCACGAATTCATCCGGCTGCGGACCTCGACCGACACCCGGTTCGACGACGAGGGCCAGGCGCTGCTGCGCGACGTCTGGCCCGACCTCGGCGAGCATGTCGAGTTCGCGATCGCCGACGACATCCGCCGCCGGATGATGCCGGTCCACGTCGATCCGGTCCCCGTCGAGGGGAAATGCCTGCTGGTCGTGGTGCCGCACTTCTTCGACCTCATCATGTTCGGTGGCTATCTCACCTACTTCCGGTTCGTCGCCGAGCTGGTCGAGCGGACCGGCTGCAAGGCCTACCTGCTGGTGACCGACGGCAAGTCGGAGTTCTTCCGCTACAGCGCGATGATCCGGATGCGGACGCGGTTCCCGGAGATCGTCGGCCTGTTCGAGGCCATCCACTTCCTCGACGACGACCGGGTGGCGAAGGTGCCGGCCGACTGCGAGGTGATCTCGTACTGCGCCGACACCCACTACGTCGCCTCGTTCATCGCCCGCCGCCAGGGCCGGGCGCCGATCTTCTTCATCCAGGAGCACGAGTCCTGCTTCCACCCGGAGGGCTCGTTCCGGGCCTACATCGACGGCGCCTTCATGCTCGACCATGTCGGCATCTACAACACCGGCGTGCTGGCGGACTACTTCCGCAACCGAACCGGCGTGTTCGAGGCGCGCGGCGAGGACTACCGCTGGGCCTGCATCGAGAACGCGGTCACGCCGCTCGGCGAGAGCCGCGAGGAATTCGCCGCCCGCACCCGGCGCAAGCCGTCGAGGAAGCTGATCGTCTACGCCCGGCCGGAAGGCCATGCCGCGCGCAACCAGCTCGCCACCGCCATCCTCGGCCTCGAGCTGGCGGTCATCCGCGGGCTGCTCGACCCGACCGAATGGGAGATCATCGGCATCGGCGCCCTCAACGCGCCGGAGCCGTACCGGCTGGCGACCGGGGCGCAGTCGATCCGCTTCGTCTCGCGGCTGCCGAAGGACGAGTACGAGGCGCTGCTGCGCGAAGGCGACGTCGGCATCTCGCTGATCTCGTCGCCGCATCCCGGCCTGATCCACTTCCAGATGGCGGCGTTCGGGCTCCTGACGCTGACCAACGTCACCGCCGACCGTTCCGCGCAGTGGCTGAGCGGGCAGAGCGGCAACCTGATCGGCGTCCAGCTCACGCCGGAATCGATCGCCCGGGGGATCGCCGCCGCGGTCGGCCGGGTCGGCGACCTCGATGCCCGCTTCGACGGCGCCCGGGCGATGGCGGCGCGCAACCCCGACGACGGGATGGGCGACGCCATCAGGCTGGTGGGCGGGCTGTTCGCGACATGACGATCATCTCGGTCCACGTGCCCAAGTCCGGCGGCACGTCGCTCGCCGACGTGTTCGACCACGGCACCGAGCGCAAGGTCCTGTTCGACTACCGGGCCGACTACAGCAACATCCGGTTCACCGATGAGGAGAAGGCGGAGTTCCGGGCGGCGCTGCCGTTCATCCGCCGCCACGTCCGCATCATCCACGGCCACTTCTACCTGCAGAAGTACACCGAGCTGATGCCGGACGCGAAGACGATGACGTGCTTCCGCTACCCGGTCGACCGGATCGTCTCCCAGTACAGGCACATCTACTACGACACCAATGCCGACATCCCGATGCGCAGGAAGATCCTCGACGGGCTCGGCATCGTCGACTTCGCGGCGCTGCCCAACATCGCCCGCGCCTACCTCGTCCACCTCGGCGCCATCCCGCCGGGCGAGCTCGACTTCATCTTCCTGAGCGACCGGCTCGACGAGGGGATCCGGCTGTTCCACGCCTACTTCCCCGGCGTCATCAACCCGCGCATCCGGCAGATCCCGAAGCGCAACGTCGGCGCCAGGCGCGAGAGCGTGTCGGATGCGCCGAGGCTCGTCATCAGCCGCGCCGAGTACGAGAAGATCGAGCAGCTGGCCGCCGACGAGATCGAGTACTACCGCGAGGCCGTCGCCCGCTACGAGGCGCTGCGCGACCGCGCCCCCGGCGAACGGGCGCTGGTCACCTCGTAAGCCGGTCGCCTCAGGGCCGGTCGCCGCCGGGCACCGGCGGCGCCGCCCGCGGTGCGCCTTGCGGCTTCTTCCGTGCCGCCTTGAACAGGATCCGGGTCCCGCCGTCGGGCTTTCGCTTGCGGACGAAGCGGCCGAGCCACGGCACCTGGAGCTTGTCGTCGGCGTCGGCGCCGAGGCGCTCGTTGACGAGCGCGTGCGATGCCTTCAGCACCCGCGCCACGGTCTGCTTCTGGACGCCGGTGCGCTCGGACACCTGGGCGACGAGGTCAGTGTACTTCATGGTCTCCTCCTGCGAGGGAGAGGTGGCCGGTCGCATGGGCTGCGCCGGGGCGCCGCGGCCTGCCGGCGTCGCGGATCTGCTGCTCGAGGGCCTCGACCCGGCTGAGCGCCTCGATGGCCAGCCCGCCGAGGACCGCGACCAGCGATTCGAGGTCGGAGGTATCATAGGTGAACGGGATGCGCGGCGCCAACGGCCGCTCCTCGAACACCTCCGCCGGCGCCGCGCCGGCGAACCACGTGGCGCAGGTCCTTTCGTTGCAGTCGCGGTAGCGGTCCCTGATCCGCTCCACCAGCGCCGGGTCGACCAGGTAGTTGCAGTCGTCGACGTCGCGCCTGCCGCCCGACTGGTAGAGCCGGCTCACCACGTCGAGGAAGGTGTCGGAGATCGCCACGCTCGGGTTGTGGATGCCGAGGATCTTGCGCACCTGCATCTCGTGCTGGCGCGGCGTCGGGTTGACCAGCGGGATCTCGAGGTCGAAGCCCTCAGCATCGCCGAGGCCGAGGCAGTCGAGGAAGTCGGTCATCAGGCTGCCGCCGGCGAGCCGGCTCCTCCGGTACGGCCGCACGGTCACCCGGTCCGCCCCGAACACGCTTGCCAGCATGGCGAGGAAGTCGGCGAAGTTCAGGTAGTGCCGCTGCTCCATGTAGGTGTCGGCGTAGGAGGCGAGGTCGGACACCTGCTCGGTGAAGCCCGGGCGCCGCTTCAGCATCTGGAAGTAGTGGTTGACGATGATGTCGGCCTGGTGGCGGAGGTAGACGATGATCCTTACCGCGCGGCCGTACCCGGCGCAGGCGTCGCGGAACCTCGCGAACCGGTCGCCGTCCCAGCCGGCGAAGTACTCCGACGACAGGAGCAGCGACTCGTCGCGGTTGGCGAGCGCCTTGCGCAGCTGGAACACCGGGTCGCCGCCCTGCGGCGCCGCCGCCCCGGCGGCTTGGTCGCGGAAGCCGTAGCGGGCGAGGCGGGCGCCGTTGCCGCTGCTGATCAGCCGCTCGGTCGCCACCCGCGGCCTCGTCCACGGATAGGCGATGCCGTGCTTCAGGAACGCGCGGGCGTTCCTGGCGAAGAACACCTGGAGCGCGCTGGTGCCGGTCTTCGGCAGACCGATGTGCAGGTAGACGGTTGCTGTCACTGGACCTCCTCCGACGGCTGCCGGCGTTCGGGCCGGGCGGTGCGGTGGGCAAGCCTGTCGCGGACCCAGGCCACGTGGCGGTGGAACTCCGGCCGCTCCGGCATCAGGCCGGCGGCCCGCTCGAACTCGGCCAGCGCCTCCTCGAGCCGCCCGGCCCTCGTGAGCGCCCGGCCGAGCGCGGCATGGAAGTGCGGGTTCCCCGCCGACAGCCTGATCGCCTCCTGCTGCGAGGCGATCGAGGCGGGAATGCGGCCGAGCAGGAACTGCAGGTTGCCGAAGTGGTGCCAGTACTCGGGGTTGCCGGGCGCGAGCTTCACCGCCCGGTGGGCCGGGGCGAGCGCGTCGGGGTGCCGCTTCTGGCGGCTGAGCACCACCGAGCGCAGGTAGTGCAGGCCGGCGTCGTCCGGCTCCTCGCCGAGCGCCTCCTCGAGCGCCGCGAGCGCGTGGGCGAGCTGCCATTCGCTGCCGCCGGCGAGCGCGTCGCGCCGCGGCACCCGGCCCTTCTCGATCAGGACCAGGTTCGGGTGGAAGTGGATCGCGCTCACCGTGCCGGCGAACGGCCCGG
>CAZSNL010000042.1:0-5867 GCA_964608275.1 uncultured Hyphomicrobiales bacterium
GGTGCCGCAGACGGCGAACTACGATCCCGACATCGCCGGCAGCGAACTGATCGATCCGGCGGACTTCACCGCCGATCCGACCACGGCCACGAACCCGCCCGCCCCGGTGCCGGCGAGCGAGGCCAGCGTCTTCCTCGACAACTCGGTCGCCGGTGGGGCCATCACCACCTACAATTCATCCGGCGCCGCAGTGAACGTGCAGTTCCGCTGGGCCAAGATCGACAGCGCGGCAAGCGGCGGCTCCGACATCTGGAACCTGTTCTACCTGACGGATACCGCCGCCACCGGCACCGACCCGATGTGGGTCAATGTCGGACAGGCCTACGAATTCTCTGCCGACGGGGCGCTGGTCCAGCCGGCAAGCGGCACGACCACGATATCTGGGCTGACCGTGAACGGCACCACCGTCGGCGACGTCGTGCTCGATCACGGCGCCTCCGGCCTGTCGCAGTTCGCCGACTCGCAGGGCGTGGTCCGGGTCACCGACATCGACCAGAACGGCTACTCGACCGGCGAGCTCATCGATGTGGCGGTGAGCGAGACAGGACGGGTCGTCGGCATCTACTCCAATGGCGAGGCGCTCGACATCGCCGAGATCGCGGTGGCGAATTTCAAGGCGCCCGGCATGCTGCGGAAGCTCGACGGCGGCGCGTTTGCCGCGACCGCCGAATCCGGCAACCCAACGCTCGGCCTGCAGGGGCGGATCTTCGCCCAGTCACTCGAAGGCTCCAACGCCGACATTGCCGAGGAGTTCGCCAAGCTGATCGTCACCCAGCAGGCCTACACCGCATCCACGCGCATCGTCACCACCGGCGACGAGATGCTGCAGGAAGCGGTCAACATGGTCCGCTGACGTGGATCCAGGCCATCGAAAACGGGCCTCCCGAGCGGGGAGGCGTGCCTAGCCGATGTCGCTCCAGACCGCCCTCAACGTCGCCCTGACGGGTCTCGGCGCCAGCAACGCCGGGATCGACGTCGTTGCCCGCAACGTCGCGAACGCCGATGCGCCGGGGTACACGCGCAAGACCGCGGTCTCCATCGCGCAGATCGTCGGCAACACGGTGGGCGGCGCCCGGCTCGGGCAGATCGAGCGCCAGGTCGACCAGTTCGTCCAACAGCAGCTGCGCACCGAGATCGGCATTGCCGCGCTGAGCGACATCCGGGCGAACTTCCTCGACCAGCTCGACCGGCTGTTCGGCGCACCCGGCGAGGCGAACGCACTCGATACCATCGTCAACGAGTTCGGCGCCGCCCTGCAGCAGCTCACCACCAGCCCCGAGAACCAGAGCTCCAGGGAGGCGGTGATCGCCCGCGCCGGGGTGCTCGCGTCCCACCTCAACCGGCTCTCGGATACCGTCCAGGGCCTGCGGCACGAGGCCGAGCAGCGGCTTGGCCGGGCAGTCGAGCGCGCCAACGTCGCACTGGGCGAGATCGCGCGGCTCAACCGGGAAATCCAGCTCGCCTACGACAGCAACCTCAACTACGCCGACATCGCCGACCAGCGCGACCGCTACATCGACGAACTGTCCGCCATCATGGACATCCGGGTAATCGAGGCCGAGCGGGGGGACGTGCGGGTGTTCACCGGCAACGGCAACCTGCTTGTCGACGTGGAAGCGGGGATCCTCACGTTCGACGAACGGTCGGGCCTCGATGCCGGTGCGCTCTACAGCATCGACGATGCCGTGCGCGGCACCGGAACGATCAAGCTCACCACGCCCATTGGCGCCCAGCTCGACCTGTTCCGCCACGGCGACATCCGGACCGGCGAGATCGCGGCGTTGCGGGAGTTGCGGGACGTCACGCTGGTTACCGCGCAGTCACAGCTCGACGAACTCGCACACGGCCTGGCGATGGCGATGTCGTCCAAGACGGTCGAAGGCGTTGCCGCGAGCGCTGGCGTGCAGACCGGATTCGACGTCGATGTGAATGAACTGGCAGCCGGGAACTCCCTGTCGCTCACCGTGACCCAGGGCGGTGTGCCGAAAACCTTCACCATCGTCCGGGTCGACGATCCGGCCACGCTGCCGTTGCCGGGCGACGTGACCGCCGATCCTAACGACACCGTCATCGGCATCGACTTCAGCGGCGGGACGGCGGCCGCGGCCGCGGCACTGGACGCCGCGCTCGATGCCGCCCTCGGCGTCGACGTGAGCGTAAGCGCACCCGGCGCGGGCACGATCCGCATCCTGAACGACGCCGGCGGAACCGTCTCGATCGACTCGCTCACCGCCACCGTGACGCCGACGGCGCTGCAGGACAGCGGACTGCAGGTGGCGCTGTTCATCGACCGGTCGGCAACCAACCTCGCCTATACGGCAAGCCTCGACGGCCGGCCACAAAAGCTCGGCTATGCCGGGCGCATTGCCGTGAACCCGGCGCTCGTCGCCGACTCCAGCCTCCTCGTCCTGCATTCGTCGACGGCGTCCACCGGCGACCCGGCACGGCCGCTCGAGCTCGCGGAGAGGTTTGCGTCCGCCCGCATCGCCGTCGCGCCGCAAACCGGCATCGGCACGCCGGGCCAGCCGGTCGAGACCACCGTGGCCGATCTCGCCCGTCGGATCGTCAATCATCACGGCCAGCTGGCGCAGGCCGCGGAGCGGGCGAGCGAGGCGCAGTCGATCGTGCTCGACGCGGTGCGCACCCGGTACGCGGCGGATACCCGGGTCGATGTCGACGCCGAGATGGCCCGCCTGCTGGAACTGGAGAACGCCTATGCCGCGAACGCCCGCGTGATGACCGTGATCCAGGAACTGATGGCCGTCCTGATGCGCATCTGACGCCAAGGTCCCGGAATGTCCGTACCCACCCTGTCTTCCATCACCTACAGTTTCGGCATCACCCGCGACGTCTCCCTGCTGCGGGCGCAGATGGAGGACCTGCAACGCCAGCTCGGAACCGGGAAGCGATCGGAAACCTACGGCGGCCTCGGTCACGATCGCTGGCAGGTGCTGTCGCTCAGGGCGCGCATGGCAACCATCGACGGCTACCGCCAGACCATCTCGCAGGCCGAGATCCGCCTCAATGCGGTGCAGGAGCACCTGGAAAGGGTGCGCCAGATCGGCGTCGACATGCGCACCGATGCGCTCGACATGTCGCTGAAGGTGGTCGCCGGCGGCCAGGCCGAGGCCCAGCTCGCGGCGCGCGACCGGCTGGACGAGATGGTGGGGCTCCTGAATTTCGAGCTAGGCGGCCGCCATGCCTTCTCAGGCCGCGCCGCGGACACCAGGCCGGTGCCGGACGCCCGAACGCTCATCGACGGCATCGGCGCCCGCGCCGGGCTCAGGCAGGTCATAGCCGAACGGCGCGCCGCCGATCTCGGCGCCGCCGGCCTCGGGCGCCTCGACGTCACCCGCGCGGGCGCGGCGGTGACGCTCGCCGAGGACGGGGCAGGGCACCCGTTCGGCTTCAAGCTGGACCACGCGGCCAGCACGCTCTCCGGCACCACCGTGAGCGGACCGGCCGGCGTGCCGCCGGCCGTCGACGTGTCGTTCTCGGCAACCCTGCCAAACGCCGGCGAACGGCTGACGCTGATGCTCGCGCTGTCGGACGGCACGTCGCAGACCGTCGTTCTCGAAGCCACCCACGACACGCCGCCGGGCCCCGGAGCCTTCACCATCGGCGCCGACGCCGACACGACCGCCGCCAACTTCGAGGCGGCGCTGGGCGATGCCCTCGGGCGGGTGGCGCGGAGCGAGCTTGCCGCCGCCTCCGCGGTCGCCGCCGCCGATGCATTCTTCTTCGACGAGGGAGCCGGCGTCCCGCTGCGCGTCGACGGCCCGCCGTTCGACACCGCGACCGCGCTGGTGGCCGGCACCGCGGCCGACACGGTCTTCTGGTACCAGGGCGAAAACGGACCGGGATCGGCCCGGGCGAGCGCCGTGGCCCGCGTCGACGACACCCTGACGGTGGATTACGGCACGCGTGCCAACGAGAAGCCGCTGGCGACAGTGATGTCGGCGGTCGGGGTGCTAGCCGCGGAGGCGTTCGACGAAGCCGACGTCGACGATCCCGCCCGCTACGCCGCACTGGCTGGGCGGGTGGCGCAGAAGCTCACGTTCCCCGGCCAGCAGTCGGTGGACGGGCTGATCTCGGAACTCGGCCACAAGCAGGTTGCGCTGGGACGGGCCGAGGAGCGTCATGCCGCCGCCCGCAACGTCGCGATGAACCTGCTGCAGGACACCGAGGGCGTCGACCCGTACGAGATCAGCGCCAAGCTGCTGACCCTCAGCACGCGGCTGGAAGCGAGCCTCGCCACCACCCGCATGCTCGCCGACCTGACGCTGGTCCGCTACCTGTAGGCAGCCGTATCCGGAAGCGGCCTGAAGCACACTCCGGCGGTGCCCCCAGCGCGGACCGCGGGCGCTCCGAAAGGGAACTTAGGTTACGATCGCCGGGCGGGCCGGCGTCTCAGCCGCCGTGGCGCAGGCCGGCCGCGATCTCGCGGTTGATCGCGATCAGGACGTTCAGCTTTTCCGGCGCGGGGCGCGCCTGGATCTCGACCGTGCGGCCGAAGATGAACAGGCCCAGCGAGGCGATGTTGTTCTTCACTTCCCGCGGCAGCGGGTTCTCGGGGCGGCCGACGGAGCTCACGAAGACGCTCCAGAGCTTGCGGTTGTAGTGCAGGGCCCGGTGCAGCGGCTCGCGTTCTTCGGACCACGAATCCTTGATGTTCTGCAGCTGCGATGCCGCCTTCAGGAGTAGCGACGCCTCCCGCTCACGCGGGTCGACAGTATTTCTGGCGGCGTTACTATACGCCTGCAGAGCGTGTTGCATGTTTCAGAAGGTCCCCCTCATAGGCGATCATCGCCTTTGCCTCTTTCAATGCCTTGTAGAGGGAACCGGTTAATATGTGATTATTCATACGGTCGACATACGGCCGCATGCTGGGTACGGCGGCAACCAGTTCGCCCACCAGCTTGAAGAACGCCTCGTGATGGCGCTTCGGCTCGTCGCCGAGATACATCATCTGGACGGTGAGATAGATGCGCTTGCAGGGGGTATCGGCGTCGCAGGGACGCAGGATGTCCTTCTCGCGCAGGATCGGCTCCGAACCCTCGATGTAGAGCCGGGTGCGCTGATCGTGGTTGGTGATCACCGACTGACCCAGGATGAACCGTTCGCCCGGCTTGAGTTCGACCTTCAGTGGCACCGGCGGATGACCCTTTCACTGTCCAGCAACCGCAACTCCCCCGTGCGATCGGCGATGCGCGCACGAGGCATCTTGCGAATCACATGAAAACCTTACCGGAAGATTGTGGCAGGGTCAGTTCCCCGCCCCGCCGGGTGGCGCCAGGGCGAGAAAAAAGGCGGGGTCACGGACCCCGCCTTTCGAGGTTCGGCGTGGCGCCGGGCTAGAACAGCCGCAGGACGCTCTGGTCGGCCTGCGAAGCAAGCGACAGGGCGACCGTGGAGAGCTGCTGGCGCGTCTGCAGGGCCAGCATGTTGGCACCCTCCTCGTTGGTGTCGGCGAGCGTCAGGCCGCCGGCGCCGCTTTCCAGCACGTTGATCAGGTTCTTGGTGAAGTCCTGACGGGTCTCGACCACGGACAGGTCCGAACCGAAGGTCGAGGCCTGGGTCCGCAGCGTCGTCAACGCGGCATCGAGCTCGTCGAGCGTCGCCTGGATGGCGGCGTCGTCCTGGAACTCGTCGCCGGAGAGGGCGGAGATGCCGAGGCCGTCCGAGGTGAAGGTCACGCCCTTGATGGTGAGCGAGCTTGACCCGTCCTCGTTGAAGATCACCTTCAGGTCGTCGCCCCGCAGCAGGTTGTTGCCGTTGAAGTGGGCGTCATTGGCGAGCTGGTCGATCTGTACCAGCAGGTCGTTGAACTGCTGCTGCAGGTCGGTCCGGGCCTGGGTGCTGCCCAG
>CAZSNL010000042.1:5967-22408 GCA_964608275.1 uncultured Hyphomicrobiales bacterium
GGGGTAGCGGCCGGGTTGGGCGACTGCAGCGCCTGGCGGGCCGTCGCCTGGGCGCTTTCCACCAGCTTGGTGATCGCCGAGATGCCCTGGTCGGCGGCCTTGAGCGTCTCGACGGCGAGGCCGACCGAATCGAGCAGCCGGTTGAGGTCGCTTGCCCGGTTGTTGAGGCCGGCCGCGGTGAAGAACGCGGTCGGATCGTCGAGGGCGCTGTTGACCTTGAGGCCGGTGGCGAGGCGCTCCTGGGTCTGGCCCATGAGCTTGGCGGTGGTCTGCAGCGACAGCAGGTTGCTGCGCACCGCGCTCGAGAGAACTATGTCAGACATTCCCCATCCTTTCTAGGAATTGCTTTGCCCCCACTCCTCCTGAGTGAGCGGGCGGATTGTCCGTGAAACTGCTCTAAGGGAAGGTTAATGAGCGGAAAAAAATCCGCCTTCACCGGCCGGCGCCGCCGGAGCCTGGCAGGCGCAGCATCAGACCTTGCGGTCGACGAAGACGCCACGCTCGCCGGCTAGCCCGCGGGCGATGCGCAGCAGGGTTTCCTCGGAAAGGATGTCTTCCCCGCCCCGGGTCTTGGGCGGCGCGTCCTGCCCGGCGGCCGGTGCGTCGCCGCCGCTCCCGTCATGATCGTCCGGAGGGGCGGGCGTCGCAGCCGGCAACGCGGGGCGATCGCCGCCGGCCATGGTGCCGGCGGCGACGGGCCGGAGCGCGCGGCCCGAAGCGGCGGGCCGGCGCACCTTTTCCGGCAAGGCAAAGCGCGTGAGACGCGGCGGGTCCATCGCTCATCCGTCGTCGTGCCCCCGGATGAACCTTGCAGCAGACCGGCTCACCCGCCGGTGAATCCGGCGGCTACAATTTGAGTCGTACTGTCCGCATCCTTCGCGCCGGACGAAGTGGTGCCTTCTTGCGGCAATGTGTCCGGGAGCGTTGCCGGCAGCCCGCGGCCTCACCATTCTCTGCGTCCGGCGCCGCAACAGGCGTCCCCCCGAAAGGACGACGATGAAGACGATCGACTACGCTGCCATAGTCCGACAGGTAGTGGAGCAGACGCGCAACGGCGACATCCTGGACATCCAGCAATGCCTCCGCGCGGTCGAACGGGAATCAGGCGCGGTCGTCGCGCCCGAGCGACTGACCGAACTCCTGATCCGCGAGGGCAACCGCCTCGGCCTTGCGGTCAAGCTGTAGGGCCGCCCGCGCGGCCGCCGGTTCCGCATCGGCGGCCCGCGCGGCGACCAGCGTGATGTCGCCGTCGCCAATGGCGCCGAACGCGAGCCCCTTGCGGACGCGGATCTCGTCGAGGCGCCGCGGCGGCGGCACCGCAATGCCGTCGCGCCTGAGCGCCGCGATCCACCGGGCCAATGCGCCGGGCGCGCGACCGAGCGCCTGCTCGCGGGTTGCTCCCACGGCCACGCAGCCGGGAAGATCGGGAAACGTCACCACATGATGGCCGGCCTCGATGTGCCGGATCAGTCCGATATAGACAATCATTGAACGCACCGTCGCCAATCCCCGCCGTCCCGGGCAGTGCAACGCGCTCGTATTGCATGGGTTCCGCCTGCCGCGTGGCGACCGTTCCACATGCTTAAAATTCGATTAAAACTTTCGGTTTTCTGTATTCCGACAGGGCAGCGACGGGAATTGTCCTTCCCTTCACCCAGACAATCCCGCGGCCACGCCCGGCGGCGCCGGATCAGAGCGTCGTGTTCACGGCAAGCGCGGTCGGCCGGGCGGGGCGGCGGGCCGCCATGCGGGCGTTGCTGCCATAGCATGAGGGACCGCCGTCGTGCTCGGCGGCGAAGGTGAAGATCGCCTCGACCAGACCGTGGCTCACCGCACGGGCGGCATCGAGCGCCGCCATGTTGCGCTCGACGACCGGGGCGAGAGCCTCGAGTGCCCTGCGCAACGCCTCGAGATCGTTGGGCGCCCGCGACCCGACCAGGACCGCGTTGGCCCTGAGCGCCGCAAGATCGCGGGCGAAGCCTGCGAACAGCGCCGACTTGTCCGTTTCCAGCGAGGCCACCTCGTCGAGGCGCTGCTGCCGGATGAGGCCGGTCTCGCGCTCGAGGAGGGCGGAGAGGTCGCCCACAAGGCGCGTGAGGCGGGTGCACAGCTCGCGCGCCTCGGCGGCGGTCGCAAGCTCCGGGACCGGTTCGCTGCGCGCGTTCATCGTCCTGCCTCCTGTGCCGCAATGAGCTCCTGCCAGACGTGGTCGGCGAGACCGACGCCGCCGGAGCGGGCGATCTCCTGCGCCAGGTGCTCGGCCAGCATCGAGCGGTACTGGCTTTCGGCATGTCCGCCGCCGAACGGGCCGCCGGTATCGATGCCGGAGAACATCTGCTCGACGAGCACGGTGAGGAACACGCCTTCGAAGGCTTCCGCCTGCTCGCGGGCCAGCGCGGCGTCCCGCGACCCGCCGTGCGCGGCGGCGCCGGCCGCGGCCGGGGCGCTGTACGCGGCGACGGGGAGGGGCAGGGGCGCTTGCGGCGTCATCACATCGCCTCCAGTTCCGCCTGCAGGGCGCCGGCAGCCTTGATCGACTGCAGGATCGAGATCATGTCGCGCGGGCCGACGCCGAGCGCGTTCAGCGCATCGACGAGCTGGCGCAGGCTCACGCCTTCCTCGAGCACCGCCATGCGGCGCTCGCGCTCGTCGTCGACGGCAACGTCGGTGCGCGGCACGACCACCGTCTCGCCGCCGCGGGCGCCGGGCAGCGCCTGGCTGACCTGCGGCGTCTCGCTGATGGTCACCGTGAGGTTGCCCTGGGCGATGGCGACCTCGCTGACGCGCACGTTCGAGCCCATGACGATGACGCCCGAGTTCTCGTCGATGACGACCTTGGCCGCCTTGTCCGGCTCGACGCGAAGCTGCTCGATGTCGGTGAGCAGGCCGACGAGGTTGTCGTCCTTGAGCGAGCGCGGCGGCGCGAAGCGGACCGTCGCCGGATCAATGGCGAACGCGGCCGGGATGCCCATGAACCGGTTGATCGCCTCGGCGATGCGCCGGGCGGTGGTGAGATCGGGGTTGCGCAGGGCGAGCCGCACCGACGGCAGCGAGGCGAGGTTGAACTCGATCTCGCGCTCGACCAGCGCGCCGTTGGCGATGCGGCCGACGGTGGGTACGCCACGTCGGATCTCGGCCGCCTCGCCCTGGGCCTGGAAGCCGCCGACCGCAAGCTGGCCCTGGGCGACGGCGTAGACCTCGCCGTCGGCGCCGAGCAGGGGGGTGACGAGGAGGGTGCCGCCGAGCAGGCTCTTGGCATCGCCGAGGGCGCTCACGGTGACGTCGATGCGGGTGCCCTGGGTGGCGAACGCCGGCAGATTGGCCGTCACCATCACCGCGGCGACGTTGGCGGTGCGCAGGTTGGCGCCGCGGGTGTTGACGCCGAGCCGCTCCAGCATGGCGCGCAGGCTCTGCAGGGTGAACGGCGCGTTGTTGAGGGTGTCGCCGGTGCCGCTCAGGCCGACCACCAGGCCGTAGCCGACGAGCTGGTTCTCGCGCACGCCCTCGATGTCGACGAGGTCCTTGATGCGCGATGTCACCGCGTGGGCGTCGGCGGCGGCGGCGACCATGGCGGCCAGCACGGCCACCACCACGCCGAGCCGCCAGCCGGCGCGGCGGGACGATCTGGTGGCTGTGGCAATGGAACCGTCGGGTGCGGGCATGAAACTCTCCGGAACAGGCACGCGTGCATTGCGATTGCGCATGCACAAGCGAATGCCGTGCCACATCAGGGACGGGCGGTCCGGTCGGACAAGCCTTTGAAATGATTGAATTTCATGTTTTCAGGCGCGGCAGCGGCCGCGGCGGCGGTGCGCAGCGGTTGCCGGGCGGTGGGCAAATTCTGCCATGGTTAACGCGGTGTTAACGGCTGGCCGGCAACTCTCGGGCAAAAGGGGCTTCTGAAGGGGCGACATCGGACATGAAGATCATCGGACCGAACAGGACCGGCTCGGCCGGTGCGGCGCGGCCGGGGCGGAAGGCCAAGGCCGGTGCTTCCTTCAGCCTGCCGGAGACGGGCCCCACAGCGCCGGTTGCCGGGCCGCGGCCGATCGCATCGGTCGGCGCGCTGCTGGCGCTGCAGGCGGTGCCGGACGCCACCACGGGGCGGGCGCGGGCGGTGCGGCGCGGCGACGAACTCCTCGACATGCTCGACACCGTCAGGCTCGGCGTCATCGCCGGGGTGGTGCCGGGGGCGCATCTGGAGCGGCTCGCGCGACTGGTCGAATCGCGCGGTGAGGCGATCGCCGACCGGGCGCTCGCCGAGGTGATCGCCGAGATCGAGCTGCGGGCGAGGGTCGAGCTCGCGAAACTCGAGAAGATGGCCGCGTAACCGACGGCAATTACAGCGATATTCCGCATCCGATCCGGCTCCCGCCATGGCGGCGGAGAAGCCCAGCGGAGGCTGTTGGCGACCGCATTCTTAAGTTGAACCCGCCTCTGGGCGCCGATATATAGGGCGCGCCAAATCGCGGCCAGGGTGAGGTGGGTGCATGGCGTCAAATCGTGTCAAGGAGTACCGGCCGTCGGAAGACGAGCCGTTCATGAACAAGCGACAAAAGGAATACTTCCGCCAGAAGCTTCTCGCCTGGAAGGAAGAGATCCTGCGCGAGAGCCGCGAAACTCTCCAGCACCTGCAGGATGGCGACAGCCACCTGCCGGATCTCGCGGACCGCGCATCGACCGAGACCGAGTGGTCGCTGGAGCTGAGGACCCGCGACCGGCAGCGCAAGCTGATCGCCAAGATCGATGCCGCACTGGCGCGCATCGATGCCGATACCTACGGCTTCTGCGAGGAAACCGGCGAGCCGATCAGCCTCAAGCGGCTGGAAGCGAGGCCGATCGCGACGCTCAGCGTCGAGGCCCAGGAGCGGCACGAGCGCCGCGAGCGCGTCTACCGCGACGACTGACGGGCGACTCTCGCATCGGCCCGGCGGCGGCGATCCCCTTCGGTTCCGCGCCGGACCCCCCGTCCCGGACATGAAAGGGCGCGGCGTCCCGGGGAAGACGCCGCGCCGTCCTGCTGCCGCTTCGAATCCGGGCTGGACCTCGCCCGGTACGCAACGGGCAAACCGACTCGGAGCCACGCGGCGCGGACCGTCCGATCGCAACGGACCGCACCATCCGGGCACGCACTCACGACCTACGCACTCACGCCACGCATACGCACGACGAACACACTCACTGACCTGCCCTAGAAGGGCAGCAGGATGTCCATGACCTGCTGGCCGTAGCGCGGCTGCTGCACGTCGGTCAGCTGGCCGCGGCCGCCGTAGGAGATCCGCGCCTCGGCGATCTGCTCGCTCTGGATGGTGTTGTCTGCGCTGATGACCTCGGGCCGTACGATGCCGGCGACGATGATCTCGCGTACCTCGAAGTTGACCCGGATCTCCTGGCGGCCCACGATGACGAGGATGCCGTAGGGCAGCACCTGCACGACGACGGCCGCGACCGTCACCTCGATGTCCTCCTCGCGCTCGACCTCGCCCTGGCCGCGGGTGGTGCTGGAGCTCTCGAGGTCGACCAGGTCGGTCGGATTGGCCTTCTTCGGCAGCACCTTGGTCAGGAGGTTGTTGAACCCGAGCAGCTGCTCGGTGCCGAGCGCCTCCGACGACACGCGGCTGCGGGTGGTGGCGTTCTCGATCTCGGCCTTGTCCTTGATCTTGACCTTCACCGTCAGCACGTCGCCGATGCGGGACGCGCGCTGGTCCTTGAAGAAGGCGCGCGAACCCGACCGCCACAGCGAATTGGGCTGGTAGACGTAGGCGACCGGTTCCGGCATCGGCAGCCGGACCGGGCGATAGCCCGGCAGGGTGGTCGGATCCTCGATCGCCGACAGCGGCGGCGGCTGGCCGACGTTGGACAGGCGGTCGGCGATGCCGCAGCCGGTGAGCGCGCCGGCGGCGAGGATGACCGCCAGGTTGGCGAGGGTGCGGCGGTACCGGCTCCAGGTGGCCGCCTTCGGGGTGCGAACGGGTTCGGTCATTGCGGATCCGCGTCAGTTGAAGAGGTTTGCCTGGACGGTGGTGGCGATCGCCGACAGCGCATTGGGTCCGGTCACCTCGGCCTGGACCACACGCCGGGAGCCCGGGTTCATGACGTTGATCACGTCGCCCAGCGCGCCGTCCTCGAGGGCGACCGCGCGCATCACGATGGAAAGGCCGGGGGCGGAGAAGGTGACGACCACGGAGCTCTTGGCGGTGACGATCCGCGGCCGCTCGACATCGCGGGTACGCAGCACGGTGGCGGGACGGAGCGGGCGGCGGGCACTCATCCCGACGAGGTCGCCGGGATCGACGATGGCGCCGGCCGGCAGGCTGGACAGGGGCACGTCGACGAGTTCGATGTCGGAGTCGGAGATGACCTGGCCGCGGGCGGCGCCGCGCGCCAGCACCGGAACGCGGGCGACCTCGATCGCCTCGCCGGTGTATCTCACCTGCCGCGCGCCGGCGGCAACGACGGCGGCGAACCGGCCGGTCACCGGCTCGTAGCTGAAGTGCCTGAGCTCCGGGACGGGGTCGGCACCGACCGGCACGTGGACCGTCTCGGGGTTGCCGTGGAAGCGGATCGACAGCGTCGAATCGGCACCGCCGCGCCGGGCGGCCAGTTCGTGGGCCCGATCGAGGATCAGGCGCGACACCGCCTCGAGCGGCACCTCGACGCCGTTGCGCGCAATGGTCACCTCGTCGAGGCCGGCGGGATTGTCCCAGGTGCGGCCGATCTCGCGCACGGCGCTTGCGATGCGGCTGGCGCTCACCACGCCGCGCCGGCCCGGCGCCGGGGCCCTGAACACCGGCCTGTCGGCAGCCTCGCCGGCGTTCTCGAACAGATCGCCCATGTAGACGATGTCGCCGTCGACCGCGATCCGGTCGCGCAGGCGAAGCTGGGTCTCCGCGGCGTGCGCGATCGCCGGGGCCGACAGCAGGAGGACCGCGGACAGCGCGGCGGCGATGGCACGGCGGCAGATCATCCGTCGAGCTCCCATCACCATCAGCGCAGGTTGCTCGTCGCCGACATCATCTCGTCGGCGGCGGAGATCACGCGGGCGTTCATCTCGTAGGCGCGCTGGGCGGCGATCAGCTCGGAGATCTCGGCCACCGCGTTGACGTTCGAATGCTCGAGAAACGCCTGGAGCAGCGATCCAAAGCCGTCTTCGCCGGGGTTGCCGGTCGTCGGCGCGCCGCTCGCCGGGGTTTCGACGAACAGGTTGTCGCCGATCGCCTCGAGGCCCGTCTTGTTGGCGAAGCGGGCAAGCTCCAGCCGGCCGATCAGCTGCGGCACGGGGTCGTTGTCGAGCGTCACCTGGACCTGCCCGTCGGGGCTGACGGTGATATCGCGCGCATTGTCGGGAATGGTGATCGCAGGCTCGATCAGATAGCCTTCGAGGGTCACCAGCCGGCCGTCGGCATCACGCTCGAAGGAGCCGGCGCGGGTGTAGGCGGTGCGGCCGTCGGGCAGCTGGACCTGGAACATGCCCTCGCCACGGATCGCGATGTCGAGCGGCTTTTCGGTCTGGGCCACGTCGCCCTGCGTCATCACCCGGTAAGTGGAGGCGGGCTTGACGCCGAGACCGATCTGGATGCCGGCGGGCAGCATCGTGCCGGTATCGGACGACGTCGAACCGACGCGATCGAGATTCTGATAGAGAAGATCCTCGAACTCGACGCGCTGGCGCTTGTAGCCGGTGGTGCGCATGTTCGCGATGTTGTGCGAAATGACCTCCACGTTGAGCTGCTGGGCCAGCATGCCCGTCGCTGCGATGTTGAGTGCCTTCATCCCCGTATCTCCCGGTTGCCGGCGATCGTTCAGGCCGGCAGGCGGCCGAGCTGCTCGATGGCCCGGCGCTGAAGCTCATCGGCCTCGCCCAGCAGCTTGCTGGTCGAGACGTAGGACCGCACCACCTCGATCATGCGGCTCATCTCGCGCACCGCCTCGACATTCGATCCTTCGACCGCGCCCTGGCGGATGCGCACGTTGTCGGCGGGAAGCGGTACCTCGTCCGAGGCGTAGAGATTGCGCCCCTGCTTGGTCAGGGCGGCGTCGTCGGCGAACTGCACCACCCGTATCCGCCCCTTGGGACCCTCGCTGGTCGACACCGTGCCGTCGGCGGCAATGGTGATGCTGGTCTCCTCGGGTTCGATGACGATTGGGCCGCCGTCGCCCAGCAGGGGATACCCGGAGGTGGTGACGAGGCGTCCCTCGGCATCCAGCCGCAGCCTCCCGTCCCGCGTATAGCGCTCGCCGCCCTCGGTCTCGACGACCAGCCAGCCCCTTCCGTTCAGGGCGATGTCCAGCGGGTTGCCGGTGGTGACGATCCGGCCTTCGCTGAAATCGCGGAAGTGGCGGGGATCGTGGACGTAGGAGAGCCGCCCGCCGGCGCCCGTCATTCCCTGCACCTCGGCGACCGGCATCACGACTTCCTCGAACACCAGCGATTCGCTGCGGAAGCCGGGCGTGTTCACGTTGGCCATGTTGTTCGCGATGACGTCCATCTGGCGCGATAGGGCCATCTGCCTCGACAAACCGATGAGCTGTGCGTTTTCCATTGCGGCCGTTAAGATCGATCAGGTCCCCGGTGACGATGTGCACACCCGAGGCCCCGGGTGACGCTGCACCGTCACCGGACTTGATGCACGCCGCGTGCCAACATGAATATCATTTGAATTCAATGGCTTGGCGCGATCACGCTCAAACAGAAGGTGCGATGCGGCAGGGACTGCCGGGCAAAATCTGCCGGCCCGCGGCGTTGCGCCCTGCAAGGTTTCGTTAACCAAACGACTTTAGATTTCTTAACGCGCGCCGGGGGCAATCAGCGCTTCGCCGGACGCGCGTTTCCGTCCATCACGGGGCAGGGCGCGGGGCGGGGGATGAGCCGGGCTGAGGCAATTTCCGACGACGAAGATGGCGGCGAACTCGTCGCGGCCGGCGACACCAGGACCGGCCGGGCGCGAGGACGCGCACGCTCGCTCATCCTGTATGTCGGGCTTCCGCTCCTGCTGATGGGGGGCGGCGGCGGATTGTGGCTTGCCGGATGGCCGGGGGCGGAACTGCTCGGTCTCGGTCCGTCGGCCGAACCGAGCGCACAGGCGAGGCCTGTCGTCTTCCATGACCTGCCGGAAATCCTGGTCAACCTGAGCCGGGACGGGGACCGCATCCACTATCTCAAGCTCAAGGTATCGCTGGAAACATCCGACCCGTCGGTGAGCGAGGTGCTGGATCCGATGATGCCGCGCATCATGGACGTGTTCCAGGTCTACCTCAGGGAACTGCGTCCCGGAGATCTCGAAGGCTCCGCCGGCATCTACCGGCTCAAGTCGGAACTCCTGCGGCGCATCAACCTGATCATCGAGCCGAAGGAGGTGGACCGGATCCTGTTCAGGGAGATCATCATCCAATGAACCGGGTGCATACCGGATGAGCGACAGCGAACGGACCGAACCCGGGCATGCGCCGTCGGGCGGGCAGCCCGGTCGGCACGGCGGGGCAAAGGCAGGACAAACGCGGGACAGCATGGCGGACACGACAGGCGAAGAGGGCGGCGGGCGCGCCGATCGCGTCCTTCGACAGAGCGAGATCGACAGCCTTCTCGGCTTCACGCCCGAAGAAGAGGTGCCGACGACCGAGACCGGCCTGAAGGCGATCATCAATTCGACGCTCGTCTCCTACGAGCGTCTGCCGATGCTGGAGATCGTCTTCGACCGTCTCGTGCGGCTGATGACGACAAGCCTGCGCAACCTGACGTCCGAGAACGTCGAGGCGAGCCTCGAGAACCTCCGATCCATCCGCTTCGGCGACTACCTCAACTCGGTGCCGCTGCCGACGATCCTTGCCGTCTTCGAGGCCAAGGAATGGGGCAACTACGGGCTGGTCGTGGTCGAATCCAACCTGATCTATTCCATCATCGACGTGCTGCTCGGCGGCCGCCGGGACAAGGCCAACATCCGGGTCGAAGGCCGCCCGTTCACGTCGATCGAAACCGCTCTCGTCCATCGCATGATCGACACGGTGCTGGCCGACGCGGAGGCCGCCTTCGAACCGCTGGCGCCGGTCAGCTTCCGGATCGACCGGCTGGAAACCAATCCCAAGTTCGCCGCCATCTCGCGGCCGGCCAATGCGGCCATCGCGGCGGAACTGGAGATCGACATGGAGGACCGCGGCGGGCGGCTGGAGATCCTGCTGCCGTACGCGACGCTGGAACCGATCCGCGATCTCCTGCTGCAACGCTACATGGGGGAGAAGTTCGGTCGCGATGCCATCTGGGAGAACCACCTCGCCAACGAAATCCGGGCCGCCAAGGTGCAGATCGAGGCGGTCCTCGACGAGCAGACGATCCCGCTCAGGGAAGCGATGAACCTCAACGTCGGACAGACACTGATGCTCAACTGCGGACGCGATTCCACCGTCGACCTGCGGTGCGGCGGCATTCCGCTGATGAAGGGGAAGATGGGCCGCCTCGGCGACCACATTGCGGTCCAGGTATCCGAAACCCTCTCGCACGCGAAGGCGACGCCCGGCCGTACGACGAGGCGCGTGCACGATTTCGAGGCGTCGTCATGACGATGTCGCCGGGATTGGCCGTCGAACTGGTCCTGCTGGTGCTGCTGGCCGCCACCATTGCCTACTGTGCCGTGCTGAACCGGAAGCTGACCCGCCTGCGGGGCGCGCAGGACGAGCTGCGGGATATCGTGGACGAGCTTTCCGCGGCGACACAGAACGCGCAGGCGGCAATCCAGGGGCTGCGCGAAACGACGGACGAGGCGGAGGCCCGCCTTGCCGACAAGCTGCACAAGGCGAAGCTCCTCACCAACGAGCTTTCCCTGCTGGTGGAACGTTGCGGCCCGGCGGCCGCGGCGGTAGCGCTGCGCACCGCGGCCCGGGCCGGTGGCGCCCGCACGCCGCTCGGCCGGACGGGGTAGGGCATGTCCCGGCGCGGCACGTCCGCTTCCCGACCGACAGTCCGGCTGTTGCCGGTGGTCGCGATCGCGGCCCTGACGCTGATCGGACTGAAATCCCTGTGGCTGGTGGTCGGCGACCACGATCCGCTGCCGACGATCGCGACGGCGGCCGCCCAGGACGCCGCGGATGCCGCCGTCGCCGAGAGTGGCATGCCGGACCCCGACGCGGATCCCGCTGACGCGTTCGAGGAGGTGGCCGCCGAAGCCGACGGCCGGGATCCGCCGGAGGACGATCTGCAGGACGCCGGCCTCTACCCCTCGGTGGTGACGCCGGACGAACTCGATGTCCTGCAAAGCCTGGCCGAGCGGCGCAAGGCGCTCGACGAACGCGAGCGCCAGCTGGCGCTGCGCGAGAACCTGCTGAAGGCGGCAACGAAGCGGCTCGAGGAACGGATCGCCGAACTCAAGGGGATCGAGGAACGCATAGAGGCCGCCTTCGCCCGGCAGGAGGATGCCCAGGAGGCAAGGCTCGCCGGGCTCGTCACCCTGTACGAGAAGATGAGGCCGCACGATGCCGCCCGCATCTTCAGCCGTCTCGATACGGACGTGCTGATCGGCATCGCCGAACGCATGAACCCGCGGACCATTGCCCCGATCGTCGCCCAGATGGATGTCGCCGCGGCGGAGCGGTTGACGATGGAGCTTGCCGCACGAACCGCCGGGCCGTCCGCGGCAATCGAGACCTTGCCGAGCGTACGCGAGATCGAATAGCCGGGCCTAAGGCGTTGCATCGATCAAAAACCCAACACTGCCAACGGGATGCGTCTGACTTCTTAACAAGACGTTAACCCCGCTCGCCGTAGGGTCAGGCATGGGGCCGGGCGCTGCGTTGCACGTCTGCGGTCCGGGGCGGATCACGGGGGGCGCTGAATGCGGTCGCGGCTGACACGGCGTATGCGCGGTGGCGGACGGATGGTCCGCGTTGTCGCCATTCTCTTCGCCGTCACGGCCTGGGCATCGATCATCGTCACTGCGGGCGGTGGTGCCCACGCCGATCCCGTCGATATCGGGATCGAGGCGCGTGCCGAGCCTGAGGGGTTCGCGCGCCTGGTGCTGACGTTCCCGGAACTGCCCCGCTACGAGGTGTCGACGGTTGCCGGCGTGCTGGTGATCGCGTTCGAGGATCTCGACGTCCGCACGAAGCCGGACGTGTCGACGGTGCGGGTGCCGGACTACATCACGCTCGGCCGCCGCGATCCCGACGGCGGAGCGGTGCGCTTCGCCCTCGCACAGCCGGTGCGGGTGAACACGACCGAGGCCGGAAACCGGCTGTTCGTCGACCTGCTGCCCGAAGACTGGCAGGGCGTCATGCCCGGCCTGCCTCCGGAGGTGATCGCCGAACTGGCGCGGCTCGCCGAAGAGGCGGCGAGACAGGCCGAGATCGAGGCGCGTCGCGAGGCGCTCCTGCGCAGCCACTACCGGATGAAACTGCATGTCGGCGAGCAGCCGACCTTCAGCCGCATCGTCTTCGAGTGGAACGAGCCGGTGCGGTCCGGCATCACGCGTGAGGGTGATCGGGTAAGCGTGCAGTTCGACCAGTACGCCGAGGTTCCCCTGCACCGGCTGCGGGTGAACCCGCCGCGGTTCGTCCGGACGGCGTCGGCACACCTCACGGATGACGGGCTCAGGGTCGACATAGAGGTCGAACCCGATACCTCGGTACGCGGGTTCCGCGAGGAATCGAGCTACATCGTGGACATCGCCGGCCCACCGGGCGTGGTCGCCGGGCCGAACGTCCCGTTGACGGCCGTGGAAGACGTGCCGGTATCGGGAGGAGAGCAGGATCTCGTGGTCATCAAGCCACCGACGATGCCTGCCGATGGCATGGAGGCAATGGAGCCGCGGAGTGCCGATGAGCCTAGCGTGCCGGTGACGGACGATGGTCCGGTGGATGCGGCAATGCCGCGGATCACGGAGCTCCCCCTGAATGCGGACGGAACCGGCATTGCAGATCCGGGCGATGGTGGCGACGGGCAACCAACACGATCCGGGTCCGGCGGCGACGCGGCCGCCATTGCCGAAGACGATATCTCGGAGCACGCCGACGCAATCGACGAGGAGGCGCGGCCTACGGAAACAGCGGCGGAGCACGGCGACGACAGCGAACGGCGGGAGACAGCCGCCGCCGATGCGGCGGCAACACCTGCCGTCACTGACGATGGCGTGCGGGTGGAGGCCGAACGCGTCGGCCACAGCCTGAAGCTGACGTTCCCGTTTGCCGAACCGGTGGCGGCGGCGGTGTTCCAGCGGGGTCAGGTGTTGTGGCTGGCGTTCGACGGAGCGCCACCGATCGATCTCTCGCCGGTTGCCGAAGGCTTCGAGGACCGGATCGCCGGACACCAGGTCGTTACCTCGGGAGACAGCCAGATCGTGCGGCTGCAGCTCACCGACCGGGCGCTTGCGTCGGCCGGGTCGCGGGGGGCTTCCTGGGTCCTCACCATCGGTGAGATGGTCATCGAGCCGACGGCTCCTGTGTCGCTCATGCGAGGGTTCCGGTCCGACGGAGCCTCACAGGTCTCGATCGCGTTCGCCAATACCGGAGCCGTCCACCAGGTGAGCGATCCGGATGCCGGCGACGACCTGGTGATCGTCACCGGCCTCGGGCCGCCGCGGGGCATCACCAAGCCCTACGAGTTCGTGGAATTCCAGCTGATCGAGTCGGCGCACGGCATCGCCATCAGACCATTGGTCGATGACCTCGCGGTCCGCCTGACGACCGAGGAGCTCTTCATTTCGCGCCGGTCCGGGTTGACGCTGTCGCCGGTCCACCTGCATGACCCGGCGTCGGACCGCCGGTCGACCACGGCGGCCGACCATCCGTCGCGGGTCGATTTTGCGGCCTGGAGCAGCGAGGCCGGGTTCAGCCGGCGCCGGGACGAACTCGGCCGCGCAATCGCCATGGCATCGGAGCAGGAGGTGGCACGCCTTCGCCTCGACCTGGCGCGGCTGCTCGTTACCGAGGGACTCGGTGCCGAGGCAATCGGCCAGCTCGCGCTGGTGGCGGAGCATGATCCCGACCGGCAGCAGGACCCGGCGTTCAACGCCCTGCGGGCGATCGCCAACATCACCATGCACAGGCCCGAGGACGCCAGGGCAGACCTTTCGGTACACGCCCTCGCAGGCGACCCGCACGCCACGCTGTGGCGCGGGGTGATGCACGCGCAGCTCGGGGAATGGCAGGCCGCGCACGATGCGTTCGGCAAATCGGATGAGACGATTGCCGCCTACCCCGACGCGCAGCAGGCGATGTTCCGGCTGCACGCGGCACGGGCGGCGCTGGAAGTGCGCGACTACGCCGGTGCCGGCTTCCACCTCGAGGCACTGCCGAAGGACGGGATGCGGGACCCTGACCGCGCCGAAGCGACCGTGCTCGAAGCCCGATTGCTCACCGCCCTCGGACGCAGCGACGAGGCAATGGAGGCCTTCGAACACGCCATCGCCAGCGGCGACCGGCGGGCGGCGGCGGAAGCGGTGCTTCACCAGACCGGACTTGCCCTGCGGACGGGGGCGATCGATGCCGCAACGGCGATCGGCAGGCTGGAGACGGTCGCGGTGACGTGGCGGGGCGATGACATCGAACTGGCGGCGATGCTCGATCTTTCCCGGCTGCTTGCGGAGACCGGCGAATATCGCCGGGCGCTGGAGACGATGCGCACCGCGGTCCGGCAGTTCCCGGACGCCGAGCTCTCCCGCCACATCCAGGACGGCATGAAGCAGCTGTTCGAGGACCTGTTCCTGCACGGCAAGGCCGACACCCTGCCGCCGGTGGAGGCGCTCGCGCTCTACTACGAGTTCAGGGAGCTGACGCCGGTCGGGCGCAATGGCGATGCCATGATCCGGATGCTGGCCGAGCGGCTGATCGCCGTCGACCTGCTCGACCAGGCGGCGGAGATCCTCGAGCACCAGGTGGACAACCGTCTCACCGGGGCGGCGCGCTCGCAGGTGGCCGCCCGCCTGGCGCTGGTGCACCTGATGAACCAGCGTCCGATGAAGGCCCTGCAGACGATCTGGCGGACCCGCCGCTCTGTCCTGCCGGAGGAAGTGCTGCACCAGCGCCGGCTGATCGAGGCGCGCGCACTGATCGAGGTGGGCCGCACGCGCGCCGCCGTCGACCTGCTCGATCACGTCGAGGGGCAGGAGGCCGAAAGGCTGCGGGCGGAAGCGCTGTGGCGGGGCGAGCGGTGGCGCGAGGCGGGCGAGGCCTTCGAGCGTCTGCTGGGCGACGCCTGGAAGACGGGCGCGACGCTGAGCGAGCCGGAACGGCTGGATGTCCTGCGGGCGGCCATATCATACGTGCTCGCGGACGAGCGGCTGGCGCTCGACCGGCTGCGCAAGAAGTTCGTGGCGCAGATGAGCCAGACCAGCGACCAGTCGGCGTTCGAAATGATCAGCCTGGTGCCGGACCGTGACGGTACGGCATTCCGCGAACTGGCCGGCAAGATCGCCGCGATCGACACGCTCGATGCGTTCGTGCGCGGGTTCGAGGCGACGTTCGACGCCGGCAAGCCGGAACAGTCGGCGGCCGCGGCGGGGTCGGGCGGCGGCAGCGGATGACCGGACGCGCCGGCGGCAGCGGAGACCGGCCGACCGACTGAAGAACCTCGTCAGGCGGCGACGCCCCAGGGACGCTGCCGGTACCACTTGGTGAGGATGTACTTCACGCCGGCGACCACCGGCATCCCCTGGTGGAGCGTCGCCGCATTGGGTTCGCCGGAGGCGTCGAGGTTGTTCCACGCGACGAGGCTGCCGAGCCGTGGCGGGATCGTCACCCCGGCCAGCGGGAACCGGGTCTCGCCACCCTTCTCGGGGACATTGAGGAAGACCATCAGGGTCCACGTCCGTTGGCCACCGATCTTCTCCTGGTGCGGCCAGTAGGGGGCGTCGGTGCGCAGATAGTCGTGGTGGGGCCTGTATTGCTGGCCGACCGCGTAGCGCTGGCCCTGCAGGAACTCGCCGTGGCTTCGTTCGATGCCGGTCAGGGCGCCGAGCCGCGCCTCCACCTCGTCGACCAGCCGATCGCGCGAATCGAGGTTGCAGGTCTCGCTGGTCCGGAAGCCTTCCGCCTGGTTGTCGCCCATCAGCCGCGACGGCTTGCGCTTGCCGTCGATCAGCCGGATCAGCCTCTCGCATTCGGCCGCGGTCAGGAAATCGCGCAGCACGAAGAGATCGAAGTCGGTGATCGGCACCTTCACCGCGCCGGGGGCGGCGAGCAGCCTGTCCCGCACGCCGGTACCGAGCTCTGCCTGTTGCATCTTCAGCCGCCAATGCCTGCCGGTGGCAGCCACGAGACTACGGCACGCCGCGGCGCGGCGCCAGTGCAACGCGAAACGACGTTCTATCAATACGGGTGATGCGGACGGTGGGAGATCAGGTCCCGAAGCTCTGGACCAGGCTCCCGGTAACCAGGTGCCAGCCGTCGACGAGGACGAAGAACACCAGCTTGAGCGGCAGCGAGAGGATGATCGGTGGCTGCATCATCATGCCCATCG
>CAZSNL010000043.1:0-22034 GCA_964608275.1 uncultured Hyphomicrobiales bacterium
TCGCGTCCTTGCCCTGGAACAGGTCCGCCGCCGTAAGCCCGCCGCTCGACTGCATGAACATCAGGTGCGGGCGATCGGTGTCGTCCTCGCCGCCGGCCGTCGGGCCGGAGCCGCGCGCGTCGAGTTCCTTCGCCACCCGGCGCACGTAGCGCCTCAGGATCGGCGACAGGTAGGCGTCGACCACGGTCGTGTCGCCGCGGCTGACCAGCTTCATCAGCGGGCTGACCTCGTGGCTCACCGAGACCTGCGGGAAACCGATCTCGCGGGCGATTTCCGCCACCCGCTGCTCGTGGTCGTGATAGCGGTAGGTGTGCATGAACACGATGGCAGTCGAGCGGATGCCGGCGTCGTACGCCGCCTGCAGGTCCCGCCGGGCCGCCTCCTCGTCAAGCTGGATCTCGACGGTGCCGTCGGCGAGCACCCGTTCGTCGACCTCGACAACCCGCTCGTAGAGCATCTCCGGCAGCCGGATCTCGAGGTCGAACAGGCGCGGCCGCGCCTGGTAGCCGATCCTCAGCGCGTCGGCAAAGCCGCGGGTGATGACGAGGACCGTCCGGTCGCCCTTGCGCTCGAGCAGCGCATTGGTGGCGACCGTCGTTCCCATCTTGACCGCGTTGATCCGCTCCGACGGAATCGGGTCGCCGGCGGCCAGCCCGAGAAACTCGCGGATGCCCTGCAGCGCCGCATCCTCATAGGCTTCCGGGTTCTCCGACAGAAGCTTGCGCGCCTTGATCTCGCCGTCCGGCGTTCGCGCCACCACATCGGTAAACGTGCCTCCACGATCGACCCAGAAATCCCACTTTCCGTCAGCCACCGTATCCTCCTTGTCTGGCCGGAGCGTCTATAGCAGGAAGGCGTGGGAGTCGACAGCAGGCGCGGCTACCGGTTCGGTGGCGGTCCGGACCGCGGGGTGCCGGCGGCCACCGGTGCCGGATCGGGCGCCCGCCGGGCAACCCGCATGCGGCTGCCGAGGCCGACTATGGCGGCGATCAGGACCGCGTACGCGATCATACGCCATGTCACCGTCTCGCCCAGCAGCGGCACGCTGGCGGCAATGGTGACGAACGGCTGGACGAGCTGCAGCTGGCCGACGTGCGCGACGCCCGCCAGCACCATCGCCCTGTTCCAGGCGAAGAAGCCGAACAGCTGGCTGACCAGCGCGACGTACGCGAACGCGGCCCACGCGGCAGGGCCGGCACCGAAATTCACGTCCGCCAGCAGCCACGCGGTGACCGGCAGGGTTACCGGCAACGACGCCACCAGCGTCCAGCAGATGGTCTGCCAGCCGCCGAGCGAGCGGCTCAGCATTCCGCCGGTGGTGTAGCCGATCGAGGCGCTGATCACCGCCAGCACGAGCAGGGTGTCGGCAAGATGGAGTTCCGTGTTTCCGTCGTCGAACACGAACAGCCCGACCAGCCCGGTGCCGGCAACCGCGCACAGCCAGAAGCCGGCCGATGGGCGCTCGCCGGCCAGCGCCACGGCGGCGATTGCGGTGGTCAGCGGCAGCACGGCGAGAACGACGCCGCCGTGCGACGCCGGCGCCCATTTCATGGCCATCGCCGAGAGCACGGGAAAGCCGATGACGATGCCCGCCGCCGTCACGACGATCAGCGGCAGGTGCCGGCGGCAGGGAACCGGGCAGCGACGGCCGGCGAGGATCAGTGCGGCGATGATAGCGGCGACCGCCGAGCGGCCGATGCCGACGGCAACCGGATCGAACTCGGCCACCGCGATGCGGGTTGCCGGGAGCGTCAGCCCGAACGCCACCACGCCCACCAGGCCGAGCAGCAGGCCCCTGGCATAATCGCTCAATTGCCTGCCCCCGTCGCTGTCTCCGATGCCGGACCAGGCCTGCCGGCGAGATGTGGCGCGATCCGCACGCGGAGCACGATAGGAACCATCCGCATGGCCGGCAAGCGGACGGTGTCGCAGCTTCCAATTTTGCTGCCAATCACGACGGTCTTGTCCTATGGTTCGCGCCGATGTCGATATGGCGAAAGATAGCCTCGGCCGCCTCGCGGCTGACCACCGGCGGCCCGCTGGGCGCGCTCGGCCGGGCGATTTCCGGCCGCCTTGCCGGCGGCCGCGCGGCGCCCGAATGCCAGGTCGTGTTCACCATCGGCGTCATCGCGCTGAGCGCCAAGATGGCGAAGGCCGACGGCGTGGTGACCTGCGACGAAGTCGCGGCTTTCCGCCAGATCTTCGCGGTACCGCCGGAGGAGATGCGCAACGTCACCCGGGTGTTCAACTACGCCAAGCGGGATACCGCCGGCTTCGAGGCATACGCCCGTCAGCTCGCCGGCCTGCTCGGCAACCGGCCGGGCATTCTGGAGGACGTGCTCGACGGGCTGTTCCGGATCGCCACGGCGGATGGCGTGCTGCATCCGCGCGAGATCGCCTACCTTGAGGAAGTCGGCCGGCTGTTCGACATCTCCGACGCCCGGTTCGCCCGGATCCGGGCCCGCCATGCACCGCCCGACGAGGGCGATCCGTACGTCGTGCTGGGGGTCGACCGCGATCGCCGTCTCGACGAGATCAAGCGCATCTACCGCCGCCTGGTCGCCGAGAGCCACCCCGACAGGCTGATCGCGCGCGGGGTGCCGGAGGAGTTCATCGAGATCGCCAATCACCGCGTGGCTGCCCTCAACGCCGCCTGGGAACGGATTCGCGCGGAGCACACCGCTTGAGGACAGCCGATCCCGAACCACAGCGCCGCATGGCGCTGGGGCACGTCGTGCTGATGGTGTTCATCCAGGTGGCCTGGGGCGTCAACATCCTCGCCGCGAAGTTCTCGCTCGCCGAGATACCGCCGCTGTTCTTCACCGCGCTGAGATTCGGGGCGGTCGCGCTGATCTATCTCCCGTGGGTGCAATGGCATCCGCGCCGCTTCAAGGTCATCCTGCTGATCGCCTTCAGCGGCGGCGCGCTGCATTTCGGCCTGTTCTTCCTCGGGCTCGCCTATGCCGGGGACATCGCGCCGGTCGCCATCGCGATCCAGCTCAACGCCCCCTTCGCCACCATCCTGTCATTCCTCGTACTCGGCGAACGGGCGAGGCCGCACCAGATCGTCGCCCTCGCGCTCGCCTTCGGCGGTGTCATGGTAATCGCCTACGACCCCCGTGTCGTCGAATACCTGTGGCCGCTGCTGCTGGTCTGCGCGGCGGCACTCGCATGGGCGACCGGCGCCATGCTCATGCGTAGAACCACCGATCTGCACGTGTTCGACCTCCAGGGCTGGATCGCGCTGGTGACCTTTCCTGCCGTCGGCCTTGCCTCCTTCGTGCTGGAAACCGGTCAGCTCGAATCGACCGCGAATGCCAGCACGCTTGCCTGGGTCGGTCTGGTCTATACCGTTTTCGGCGGCGCGATCTTCGGCCATGCCGGTCTGAACTGGCTGATCCACCGCTACCAGGTGGCGCAGATCGCCCCCTTCATGCTGCTCTCGCCGGTGGTTGGCGGGCTGCTTGGCGTATGGTTGCTTGGCGACGTGCTCACCTGGCGCATGGTGGTGGGCGGGGCGCTGACGCTGGGGGGCGTACTTCTGGTGACGACGCGCCCGCGCCATATCAGGTTGCGATGAGAGTGATCGAACGACCCTCACCCAATCACGAACCGCGCGCCGGCGGCCGCGCGCCGGACATGCTTCTCCTGCACTACACGGCAACCGTCGACGGCGAGACGGCGATACGCTGGCTGACCAATCCGAAGTCGAAGGTTTCGGCACATTATCTCGTCGACGTGGATGGCAGCATAGTGCGGATGGTCGACGAAGCCGACCGCGCCTGGCACGCGGGTGTGTCGTTCTGGGCGGGAGAACGCGACATCAACTCGTGCTCGATCGGGATCGAGATACAGAACCCCGGCCACGACACCTTCTATCCCGACTTTCCGGAACCGCAGCTTGTCGCCCTCGAGGCGCTGTGCAGGGACATCGTCTCCCGCCACGCCATCGCGCCCGAGCGCGTCCTCGCCCACTCGGACGTGGCGCCGGCGCGCAAGATCGACCCCGGCGAGAAGCTCGACTGGGGACGCCTTCACCGTGCCGGCATCGGCCACTACGTCGAGCCGGAGCCGATCCGCAGCGGCCCCGTCCTGAAGCTTGGCGACGAGGGGCCGGCGGTGCGCGAACTGCAGGAGCGCCTCGCCGGCTACGGCTACGGAGTCCCGCGCCACGGGCTCTACGACGGCGAGACACGGATGGTGGTCGCCGCCTTTCAGCGGCATTTCCGCCCCGCCCGCGTCGACGGCGTCGCCGATTCCTCGACCATCGTCACCCTCGAGCGGCTCGCCGCTGCCGCGGGGAGTCCGCATGCTGGAACTTGACCCCGTCGCACGCCATATTAGCGTGGTAGGAGCCAGTTGGCCGGATGGCCGCTCCGCCGCTCTGCCGAGCAGGCGGGGAGGAAAGTCCGGGCTCCACGGAAACACGGTGCCGGGTAACGCCCGGCGGGGGCGACCCCAGGGAAAGTGCCACAGAAAGCAAACCGCCCGCCGGACCGCGACGGTCCGGGACGGGTAAGGGTGAAAGGGTGCGGTAAGAGCGCACCGCGGACCTGGCAACAGGGACGGCATGGCAAACCCCACCGGGAGCAAGACCGAATAGGGGCGGCAGGGGCATTGTCCCCAGCCCGTTTCCAGGCCGCCGCCCGGGTTGGTCGCGCGAGATGTGCGGCGACGCACATCCCAGATGAATGGTCATCCAGCGGCAGCACTGCCGCGGACAGAACCCGGCTTACAGGCCAGCTGGCACCTATCCCTGCCGTCACACGTGCCGGCGACCGGCAACATCCCCGCCCGCTGCCCGTTGTGATAGAGTGGTGGCGACAGAAGGAGCCCGCAGCGTGGCAACAAGGCTTGCAATTGCATTCGCTCTCATCGCCGCCGCCATCATCGTAGTCGTGCTCGTCGCACAGGCGTGGATGCAGATCGACGCCGAAATGTCCAGTCACGGGATCACGGCACTGCTGGCCGGTGTCGGGTTGTCGCTGGTGATCGGATTCGGCCTGATGGCGCTCGTGTTCTACAGCAGCCGCCACGGCTACGACGACGATGTCGGCGGCAGGCGACCGGGCGGCGACACCGACCCTCCGCCGCCCGCCGGATGACCCCCGCCGGCAAGGAATTCTTAAGCTTGCCGTCGTTAAATCCTTCTTAACCCCGACGGACGCTGTCCCGTCGCGCACCGCAATGGCCGCGACGGCGCGACACCCGCACGGGGCATGGGATCACGGGCTGCCGGAGGGTGGGCACCGTGGAGCGGGACCGGAACGTTGATCATGCCGCAATCAGCCGAACGATCGAAGCGTGCGCACGCGCCGGTGCTGCTCCGGGAGGTACTTGACGTCCTCGCCCCCAAGGCCGGCGGCATCTATGTCGACGGGACGTTCGGAGCCGGCGGCTATACCGAAGCCATCCTGAAAGCCGCCGCCTGCTCGGTCATCGCCATCGACCGCGACCCGGAGGCGATCACGCTTGCGCACGAGATGTCGCGACGGTTCCCCGGCAGGCTCTGCGTCGCGCAGGGCTCGTTCGCCGACATGGAGCGGCATGCCAGCTCCTGCGGGGCAGGATCGGTCCATGGTGTCGCGCTCGACCTCGGCGTTTCGTCGATGCAGCTCGACCGGCCGCATCGCGGCTTTTCGTTCCGGCATGACGGGCCGCTCGACATGCGGATGGGCCCGGACGGCCCGACCGCCGCCGACGTGGTGAATACCTTCGGCGAAAGCCAGCTCGCCGAGATCATCCGGACCTTCGGCGAGGAACGCCGGGCGCGGGCCATCGCCCGCACCATCGTACGCCGGCGACAGGAACAGCCGATCGAGACGACCTCCGCCCTCGCCGCCATCGTCAGCGATGTCGTCGGACAGAGACACGACGGGATCCATCCCGCGACACGGACATTCCAGGCGCTGCGCATCTTCATCAATCGCGAACTCGAGGAACTCGCACGGGGGCTGGCGGCAGCCGAAGCGCTGCTCGAGGCCGGCGGCCGGCTCGCCGTGGTCTCCTTCCATTCGCTGGAGGACCGGATCGTCAAGCGGTTCCTTGCCGAACGCAGCGGGCGTACGGCACGGCCATCGCGCCACCTGCCGCAGCCGGCCGAACCGGCGCTTCAGCCGAGCTTCCGTTCGATGGGCCCGCCACGCACGCCCGACCCGGACGAGATCGCGGCCAATCCGCGCGCCCGTTCGGCAAGGCTGCGCGCCGCCGAGCGTACCGATGCCCCGGCCTGGCCGCTGGTACCGCAGCGGCTCGGCGTCCCCACCCTCGGCGCGGAGGTGCGCCGGTGATCCGCGCCATCAACATCGTGCTCACCGTCGCGGTTCTGGTCGCCGCGTTCTGGCTCTACCAGATCAAGTATGAGACCGCCGCCATCGCGCGGAAGATCGAGGCGCAGCGGATGGAGATCGCGCGCGAGCACGACACCATCGTCCTGCTGCGTGCGGAATGGAGCCACCTGATCCAGCCGAAACGCCTCCAGGAACTCGCCGGCCGCCACCTCGAGATCGTGCCGATGGAGGCATGGCAGGTGGTGTCGCCGGAAGCGATTGCAGCCCACGTCCCGGTACTGCCGCCGTACCGGCGGCCCAAGGACGGCGATGACCCGATTGCAGCCCTGCTTGGAGATCTTCAATGACGACCCTTCCCGCCGGCCACGATGGCCTCCAGGCCCGCCTCCGGCTGGTGACCGCGGCCTTCGTCCTGTGCTTCGCCATCGTCGGCGTCCGCCTTGTCGCCCTGTCGCTGTGGCCGGCGCCGCCGCCGGGGCCGGTGGTCGAGGACGACAGCCTCGACCGCCTGCCGCGACCCGACATCGTCGACCGCAACGGCCAGGTGCTGGCGACCGACGTGCGCATCCCGTCGCTGTTCGCCGATCCGCGCCGCATCATCGACGTCGACGAAGCCGTCGAGCAGCTGATCGAGCACCTGCCGGATCTCGACCGGCGGGAGCTGGTGGCAAAGCTGACCAGCGACCGCGCCTTCGTCTGGATCCGGCGCGAGCTGACGCCGCGCCAGCAGGCGGCGATCCACAACCTCGGCATCCCCGGACTCGGGTTCCGCAACGAGACCAAGCGGGTGTATCCGGTCGGCCGCACCGCTTCCCACGTGGTCGGCTACACGGACATCGATTCACGCGGACTTGCCGGCATCGAGCGGTATCTCGACAACGCCGGCCGGCTGTTCACCATTTCGCTCGCCGATCCGCACAGCCGCAGCACCCGGCCCGTCCAGCTTGCCCTCGACATGCGCGTTCAGCATGCCGTCTACGACGAGCTGGAAGCGGCCATGAAGCGGTTTGACGCAATTGGCGCCGGCGGCATCGTTCTCGACGTCAACACCGGTGAGATCGTCGCCATGGTGTCGCTGCCCGACTTCGATCCGAACAGCCGCCGCGAGGCGCTCGACAAGGCGCGCATGAACCGCCTGACCACCGGCGTGTTCGAGATGGGCTCGACCTTCAAGACGGTCACCGTCGCGATGGCGCTCGACTACGGCGTGACCACGCTGAACGGCACCTATGACGCGCGCGCACCGATCCGCGTCGGCGGCTTCAGCATCGGCGATTTCCACGCCAAGAACCGCGTGCTGACGGTACCCGAGGTGTTCATCTACTCGTCCAACATCGGTTCGGCGAAGATGGCGCTCGACGTCGGCATCGAACGCCACCAGGAGTTCCTGCGCCGGCTCGGCCTGCTCGACCGGCTGCGGACCGAAATCCCAGAGTCGGCAATGCCCATCGTGCCGCAGAACTGGTCGCGGGTGACCACCATGACGGTCGGCTTCGGCCACGGCCTGTCGGTGACGCCGCTGCAGCTTGCCGTCGCCGGCGCCGCCATCGTCAACGGCGGCCGGCTGATACCGCCGACCTTCCTGCGCCGTGACCCGGACATCGCCCGCACGATCGGCGACCAGGTGCTGAAACCCGAGACCAGCCGCATGATGCGCGACCTGCTCGCCCTCAACGTCGAGAAGGGCACCGCCCGCAGGGCACACGTCGAAGGCTACAGCGTCGGCGGCAAGACCGGCACCGCCGAGAAGGTGGTCAACGGACGCTACAGCTCGACCGCAGTGTTGACATCATTTTTGGGGATGGTACCGGCGGATCAGCCGCGCTATCTCGTTCTTGTCATGCTCGATGAGCCCAAACCGGCCGAAGGAACCTACGGCCACCGCACGTCCGGCTGGAACGCGGTTCCCACCGGCGGCCGCATAATCGGCCGCATTGCGCCATTGCTGGACATTCCGCCCGTACGCGACAAGGTGGTCGGACTAGAACTCGTTGCCAACGCCGCCGACTAGCCTTTCCGCATCCATGCGCCTGTCCGACCTCGTGCAGTCCATCGTCGACCTGCCGCACGATTCCGCCGACCCGCCGATTTCCGGCCTCGCCGTGGACAGCCGCAGGGTCCGTCCTGGAGATCTGTTCGTGGCACTGGCCGGCGTTGCTGCCGATGGTGCAAGGTTCGCCGCCGATGCGGTGTCGCGCGGTGCTGCCGCGGTCGTCGCGGCACCGGATGCGGACATCGCCGGCACCGGCGCGGTCCCGGTGCTGCGCGCCGCCAACCCGCGCGCCGCGCTGGCGCTGATGGCCGCCCGTTTCCACGGCCGCCAGCCCCGCACGGTGGTGGCGGTGACCGGCACCAACGGGAAGACCTCCGTCGTTTCGTTCGTCCGCCAGATCTGGACCGCGCTCGGCCGTCGCGCCGCCAGCATCGGCACCGTCGGACTGATTGCTGCCGGCATGGACGAGACGCTCGGTCATACGACACCCGACCCGGTCGAACTCCATCGCCTGCTGAAGCGGCTCGCCGACGCCGGCATCGACCATCTCGCGGTAGAGGCATCGAGCCACGGTCTCGACCAGCACCGGCTCGACGGCGTCGAGCTGGCCGCCGGCGCGTTCACCAACATCTCCCGCGATCACCTCGATTACCACCCGACGTTCCAAAGCTACCTCGACAGCAAGCTCAGGCTGTTCGGCGAGCTGCTGCCGCGAGGTGCGGCCGCGGTGGTGAACGCCGACACCGGCCACGCCGATGCGGTGATCGCGGCGGCGCGCGGCCGCGGACTGGAGGTGCTGACCGTCGGCCGCAACGGCCGCGACCTGCGCCTCGTCTCGCAGCGCCGCGACGGTCTGGGCCAGGTGCTGGAGCTTTCGTTCGACGACCGCAGCGAGCAGGTGCGGCTGCCGCTCGTCGGCGACTTCCAGGCCGCCAACGCCCTGGTCGCCGCCGGCCTCGCGATGGCAACCGGATGCGATCCCGCCGACGCCGTCCCCGCCTTCGCCGGGCTCGAAGGCGCGCGCGGCCGCCTCGACCTCGTCGCCACCCACAACGGCGGCCACATCTTCGTTGACTACGCCCACACGCCGGACGCGCTGGCCAACGCGCTCGAGGCGCTCAGGCCCTACACCACCAACCGTCTCATCGTCGTGTTCGGCTGCGGCGGCGACCGCGACCGGGGGAAGCGGCCGCAGATGGGGGCGATTGCGCAGGCGGGCGCCGACGTGGTCTATGTCACCGACGACAATCCCCGCAGCGAGGACCCTGCCGTGATCCGGCGCGAGATCATGACCGCCTGCCCCGACGCCATCGAAGTGGCCGACCGCCGCGAGGCCATCGTCCGCGCGACGGCGGATCTTTCCCGCGGCGATGTCCTCCTGGTGGCCGGCAAGGGCCACGAGACCGGCCAGATCGTCGGCGGCGAGGTGTTGCCGTTCAGCGACCACGAGGCCGTTGCCGAGGCCATCGGAGCGGAGCGGGCCGATGCCTGACGCTTTGCTGTGGACGCTGCAGGAGATCGTCGCGGCGACCGGCGGCAGGCCCGAAGGCGAGCCGGCGGAGACGTTTGCCGGCGTCTCCATCGACAGCCGGACGGTTTCCACGGGCGAGATCTTCGTCGCGATCCGCGGCGACCGGCTCGACGGCCATGCGTTCGTCGCCTCGGCGCTCGAATCGGGCGCGGGCCTTGCGGTCGTCGACCGCAGGCCCGAGGGTGTCGCCGGGCCGCTGCTCGTCGTCGACGACACCCTGCGCGCACTGGAAGATATCGGCCGTGCCGCCCGCGAGCGCTTCCGTGGCCGGGTCGTGGCGGTCACCGGCAGCGTTGGCAAGACCGGCACCAAGGAGGCACTGCGGCTGGTGCTCGGCCGGCAGGGCGCCGTTCACGCCGCGGCCGGCTCGCACAACAACCACTGGGGGGTGCCGCTGACGCTCGCCCGGCTGCCGGCCAATGCCGCCTACGGCGTGTTCGAGGTCGGCATGAACCACGCCGGCGAGATCGCACCGCTGACGCGCCTGATCCGCCCGCACGTGGCGATCGTCACCGCAATCGCCCCGGTCCACATCGGCCACTTCGACGGCCTCGACGCCATCGCCGACGCCAAGGCGGAGATATTCCTCGGCCTCGAGCCGGGCGGGTTCGCCATCGTCAATGGTGACGGCGAGCACTGCGATCGCCTGCGCGCCGCCGCACTCGCCGCAGGCGCCGGACGCGTCGTCGCCTTCGGCAGGCGCAGCGATGCCGAGGCGCGGCTGCTCGAGCTGGTGCTCCAGCCTGACGGATCGACGGTGTCGGCGGAGATCTGCGGCACCCGCGTCACCTACCGGCTTGGCGCCCCCGGCGAGCACCTGGCGATCAACAGCCTCGCCATACTGGCCGCGGTCGAGGGGCTGGGCGCCGACCTCGCGCTTGCCGCACTGGCGCTGCGCGACCTGCGGCCGCCCAAGGGGCGTGGCGTGCGCTTCGAACTCGCCATCGGCGGCGGCAGCTTCACGCTTGTCGACGAGAGCTACAACGCCAACCCGGCATCCATGCACGCGGCGCTGAAGGTGCTCGGCCAGGCGGTTCCGGGCCGGCGCGGCCGCCGGATCGCGGTCATCGGCGACATGCTGGAGCTCGGCGACAGGGCTCCGCAGTACCACGCCGAACTTGCCGCATCGGTTGCAGAAGCCGGCTGCGATCTCGTATATGCCTGCGGACCGAACATGACCCACCTCTGGGACGCGCTCCCCCGGCACCTGCGCGGCAGCTATGCCGAAACCTCCGAGGCCCTCCTCGGGGCGGTGAAGGACGCCATCGGCAGTGGCGACGTGGTGATGGTCAAGGGCTCGGCGGGCAGCCGCATGGGACTGATCGTGGATGCCCTCCTGGACGCGTTCCCGCGCATCGGCGCGGGACCGGATGAACGAAGCAAGGCATTCGGATGACCGTTTGATGCTGTATCACCTGCTCGTCGACCTGAGCGACGACGTCACCGTCCTCAACGTCTTTCGCTACATCACTTTCCGCACCGGCGGCGCGATCATGACCGCGCTGTTCCTGGTATTCCTGTTCGGCCCCGCCCTGATCGCAGCGCTCAAGGTGCGCCAGAAGAAGGGCCAGCCGATCCGCGACGACGGGCCGCAGCGCCACATCATCGAGAAGCAGGGCACGCCGACCATGGGCGGCCTCATGATCCTGTTCGGCATGGCGGCGGCGACGCTGCTGTGGGGGAACCTCGCCAACGGCTACGTGTGGATCGTGCTCCTGGTCACGCTCGGGTTCGGCGCGATCGGCGCCTTCGACGACTACGTCAAGGTCAAGCAAGGCACCTCCCGCGGCGTGCCCGGCAGGGTGAAGTTCGCGCTCGAGTGCGTCATCGCCGTGATCGCCTGTTACGCGATGGCGCGGCTGAGCGAGGAGCCGCTCGCCAACTCGCTCGCATTCCCGTTCTTCAAGGATCTCCTGATCGACCTCGGCTGGTTCTTCCTCGCCTTCGGCGCCTTCGTGATCGTCGCCGGCGCCAACTCGGTCAACCTTACCGACGGGCTCGACGGCCTCGCGATCGGCCCGGTCATGGTCGCCGCCGCCGCCTTCGGCTTCATCGCCTACCTGGTCGGCCACGCCCAGCTCGCCGACTACCTGCAGCTCCACTTCGTCAGCGGCGCCGGCGAGCTCGCCGTGCTGTGCGGCGCGATACTGGGCGCCGGCCTCGGCTTCCTGTGGTTCAACGCCCCGCCGGCGATGATCTTCATGGGCGACACCGGCTCGCTGTCGCTCGGCGGCGCGCTGGGCGCCATCGCGGTGGCGACCAAGCACGAGATCGTGTTCGCGATCATCGGCGGCCTGTTCGTGCTGGAAACGGTGTCGGTGATCGTCCAGGTCGTGTCGTTCAAGCTTACCGGCAAGCGCATCTTCCGGATGGCTCCGCTGCACCACCATTTCGAGCAGAAGGGTTGGAAGGAGCCGACGATCATGGTGCGCTTCTGGATCATTGCCGTGGTGCTCGCGCTCATTGGGCTGGCCACGCTCAAGCTGAGGTAGTCGCCATGATTCCGGCTTCGGCATTCGCCGGGCGGAAGGTTGCGGTATTCGGACTGGCGAGGAGCGGGCGGGCGACGATGGCGGCGCTGATCGCCGGCGGCGCCGAACCGGTCGGCTGGGACGACAGGCCAGACGCCCGTGACGCCGCCGCAGCCGCGGGGCTGCCGATCGAGGACCTCTCGACGGCACCGTTCGACCGCTTCGCCGCGCTGGTGCTCAGCCCGGGCGTGCCGCTCACCCATCCCGCGCCCCACTGGACCGTCGACAAGGCCAATGCGGCGGGTATCGAGATCATCGGCGACACCGAGCTGCTGGTGCGCGAGATTGCCCGCTCGGCGACGTCGGCGCGGCTGGTGGCGGTGACCGGCACCAACGGCAAGTCGACGACCACCGCCCTCATCGGCCACCTGCTGGCGGCGGCCGGCTTCGACGCCATCGTCGGCGGCAACATCGGCACCCCGGTGCTCGACCTCGACCCGCCGCGCAACGGCGCCCACTACGTGATCGAGTTCTCGTCCTACCAGATCGACCTGACCCCGTCGCTCGCCCCGGCGGTGGGCATCCTCCTCAACATCTCCCCCGACCACCTCGATCGCCACGGCAGCCTCGAGCACTACGCCGCGGTCAAGGCGCGCATCTTTTCCCGCCAGGGGCCCGGCGACGCGGCGATCGTCGGCGTCGACGACAGCCATTGCCGGGCGGTGGCCGAGAGCCTCGGGCCGGGTCTGCGGACGATCCGGATCTCCGCCGGAACCCCGCTGGCCGGCGACGCCGCCTGGGTCCGCGACGGCGTCTTGCACGAGAGGCTCGACGGACAGGAGGCCATCGTCGCCGATCTGTCGCCGGTAGCCACGCTCAGGGGCGTGCACAACTGGCAGAACGCGGCTGCCGCCTATGCTGCCGCCCGCGTGCTGGGGGCAGGCCGCGATGCCCTCGCCGCGGCGCTTGGCCGGTTCCCCGGCCTGCCGCACCGTCTCGAACAGGTCGGGCGCCTCGACGGCGTGACGTTCGTCAATGACAGCAAGGCGACCAACGCCGATGCCGCCGCCCGCGCGCTCGCCTGCTTCGACAACATCTACTGGATCGCCGGCGGTCGGCCGAAGGCCGGCGGTATCGAAAGTCTTAACGAATTTTTTGCCAAGATGGCGAGAGCGTACCTGATCGGCGAGGCAGCGGACGCGTTCGCGGCGACACTGGACGGCAAGGTACCGCTGACCATCAGCGGCACCCTTGACCGGGCGGTCGCCGAAGCGGCGGCGGATGCGCGACGGAGCGGGCGCGAAGCGACTGTCCTGCTGTCGCCGGCCTGCGCCTCGTTCGATCAGTTTGCCAGTTTCGAGGAACGGGGCGACGCGTTCCGGCATGCCGTCCGGACACTGATCGCTGCCGGCGACGAGGGGACGACATCGTGAGCATCATCAGCCGCACCGACCGCGGACTTCTTGCCCAGTGGTGGTGGACCGTCGATCGCTGGATGCTGGCGAGCATGCTGCTGTTGATCGTGCTCGGCGTCGTGCTGTCGCTTGCCGCAAGCCCCCCGGTGGCGGAACGGCTCGGGCTGTCGGAGTTCCACTTCACCATCCGCCACGTCATCTACGCGATACCGGCCGCCGTGGTGGTGGTCGCCACCTCGTTCCTCGACGATCGCCAGGCACGCCGCGCCGCGCTGGTCATCGTGGCGCTGGGGTTCATGGCGCTGATGCTCACGCTGGCCTACGGGCCGGAGGTCAAGGGCGCCCGCCGCTGGCTCGACATCGGCCCGTTCTCGATCCAGCCGTCGGAGTTCGTCAAGCCGGCGTTCGTCATCCTGTCCGCGTGGCTGTTCGCCGAAGGGATGCGCCGGCCCGAGATCCCGGGTAACATCCTGGCGACGGCGCTGCTGGCGATGTTCGTGACGCTCCTGGTTCTCCAGCCGGACTACGGCCAGACCGTGCTGGTCGCCGCGGTGTGGTCGGTCATGCTGTTCATGACCGGCATCTCGTGGCTGTGGATCGGTGCGCTCGGCGTCACCGGGTTCGCCGGCATGGTGGTCGCCTACCTGAGCGTGTCCCACGTTGCCCGCCGCCTCGACCGGTTCCTGGCGCCGGGCGAGGGCGACACCTACCAGGTGGACATGGCGATGGAAGCCTTTGCCCGCGGCGGCCTGTTCGGCCGCGGCCCGGGGGAAGGATCGGTCAAGTACGTGCTGCCCGACGCGCACAGCGACTTCATCTTTGCCGTGGTCGGCGAGGAGTTCGGCATCCTCGCCTGCCTGCTGCTGGCCGCGATCTTCGCCTTCGTCGTCCATCGCGGCCTCGCGCGGGCACTCGAGGAATGGGATCCGTTCCGCCGCATCGCGGTCGCCGGCCTCACCGCCCTGTTCGGCTTCCAGGCGTTGATCAACATGGCGGTGAACGTTTCGCTCCTGCCGGCCAAGGGCATGACGCTGCCGTTCGTCTCCTACGGCGGGTCGTCGCTGATCTCGGTCGGCTTCGCGATGGGTCTCGTCCTCGCGCTGACCCGCCGCCGGCCGCGCGGAACGGCGATCGTCCCACCGCGTTCCCGACCCGCTACAGCAGCGGGATATGCATGATGACGGTCGTTTCCCGTCCGACGTCAGGACTGGTCGCACTCTCGGCCGGCGGCACCGGCGGCCACCTGTTCCCGGCCGAGGCGCTGGCCCAGGAGCTCGCCGGGCGCGGTTTCCGGATCCACCTCTACACCGACCGCCGGGTCAATCGGCTGCTCGCCGGTTTCCCCTGCGAGGCGGTGCACGAGATCGCCTCGGCGACGTTTACCGCAAGGCCGTCGCCGCGAACCATCGCCGCCATGGCCAGGCTTGTCCTCGGCTTCTTCCAGGCCCGCCGCACCCTCCGGCGTACCGGGCCGGTGGCCGTGGTCGGCTTCGGCGGATACCCAACCCTGCCGCCGCTGCTTGCCGCACTGACGCTCGGGCTGCCGACGGTCATCCACGAACAGAATGCGGTTGTAGGCCGTGCCAACCGGCTGCTCGCACGCCTGGTACGGGCGGTGGCGACCGGCTTTTCGGACCCCCTGCACCTGCCCCGCTCGGCCGAGAAGAAGCTCACCGTCACCGGCAATCCTGTCCGCGAGGCGGCGCGCGCGATGCGCGGCAGGCGCTACGAGCAGCCGGCGGCGGGCGGCGAGCTCAGGCTGGTGGTGTTCGGCGGCAGCCAGGGCGCGAGCGTCTTCGCCGACGTTGTCCCCGCCGCCGTTGCCGATCTGCCGAAGCCGCAGCGGCTGCGCATCGTCCAGCAGTGCCGCCCCGAGGACCTCGCCCGCGTCAACGAGGCCTATGCCAACCACGGCATCGAGGCTGAAACCGCGGCGTTTTTTCCCGACCTGCCGCATCGTATCGCCGATGCCCACCTGGTCATTGCCCGCGCCGGGGCATCGACCATCGGCGAACTGGCCGCGATCGGCCGGCCGGCCATTCTCGTACCGCTGCCACATTCGCTGGACAATGATCAGCTTGAGAACGCTCGACGCTACTGCCGGTCCGGCTGCGGCTGGCTCGTCGAGCAGGACGATTTCACGCCCGGGCACCTCGGGTCATTGATCACGCGGCTGTGGTACGGCAATGGTGAGCTGTCCAGGGCCGCCGCTGCCGCCGCAAGGTTCGGCGAAGGGCGGGCGGAAAAGCTGCTCGCCGATCTGGTCGAAGGCCTGGTCCCCGGTGACAGCCGCCAGGCCGCTGCGCCGGCGGTACCGGCCGACGGACCCGGCGACACCAGTGGGGAACCCACATGAGCAGACATCGCGCACTGAAACTGCCCCAGAACGTCGGCCCGATCCATTTCGTCGGCATCGGCGGCATCGGCATGAGCGGAATTGCCGAGATCCTGCACAACCTGGGTTACCGGGTGCAGGGTTCCGACATCCAGGCCAACGCCAACGTCGAGCGGCTGCGCGAAATGGGCATCTCCGTGTCGATCGGGCATGCCGAGGAGAACCTGCGCGAGGCGACCGTCGTCGTCGTCTCGTCGGCGGTGAAGACCGACAATCCGGAGGTCGCGGCCGCCCGCCGCCGGTTCCTGCCGGTGGTGCGCCGCGCCGAGATGCTGGCGGAACTGATGCGGCTGAAGTCGTCGATTGCCATCGGCGGCACCCACGGCAAGACGACCACGACGTCGATGATTGCCGCGCTGCTCGACGCGGCCGGCCTGGATCCCACCGTCATCAACGGCGGCATCATCAATGCCTACGGTACCAACGCCCGTCTCGGCGAGGGGGACTGGATGGTCGTCGAGGCGGACGAGTCCGACGGCACGTTCGTCAAGCTGCCGGCCGACATCGTGGTCGTCACCAACATCGACCCGGAACACCTCGACCACTACCGGAACTTCGATGCGGTGCGCGACGCGTTCCTCGCGTTTGTCGAAAACGTGCCGTTCTACGGCTGCGCGATCATGTGCATCGATCATCCCGAGGTGCAGACACTGATCGGCCGCGTCCGCGACCGCCGGATCGTCAGTTACGGGCGCACGCCGCAGGCCGAGTTCAGGCTGATGAACCTCGATTTTGCCGAAGGCAACACGACGTTCGACGTCGCGGTGTCCGATCCGGTCACCGGCGACCAGCGCACCATCGCCGGCCTGTCGCTGCCGATGCCCGGCGAGCACAACGCCCTCAATGCCGTCGCCGCCATCGCCGCCGCAAGCCGGATCGGCATTTCCGACGACATGATCCGCAAGGGGCTCGCAGGCTTCGGCGGCGTGCGTCGCCGGTTCACCAGGACCGGCGCGTGGAACGGCATCACAGTCTACGACGACTACGGCCACCACCCGGTCGAGATCGCTGCCGTGCTGGCGGCGGCCCGCCGTGTCACTGGCGGCAAGGTGATCGCGGTCATGCAGCCGCATCGCTACACCCGGCTCAGCAACCTGTTCGACGGCTTCTGCAACTGCTTCAACGATGCCGACACCGTTCTGGTGGCGCCGGTCTATCCTGCCGGCGAACAGCCCATCGAGGGAGCCAACCACGAGGCGCTGGTCGAGGGGCTCACCGAACGCGGCCATCGCAGCGCCGGCACCATCGACGGTCAGTCGGACCTCGCCCCGCGCATAGCCGAGATCGCCGCCCCCGGCGACATCGTCGTCTGCCTCGGTGCCGGCACCATCACCCACTGGGCCCACGCGCTGCCGGACGAACTGGCGGCGCTGGCAGAGCGCCGGGCTGGCGCCGCATGACCGCCCACGCCGCACGGCGCCGCCCCGGCGGCCTGCCCGAAGTGAGAGGCCGGCTCAGTTTCGACGCCGATCTTTCCGAATTCACCTGGTTCCGCGTCGGCGGGCCGGCCGAAATCCTGTTCGTGCCGGCGGACGAAGCCGATCTCGCCGACTTTCTCGCTGCTCTCGACGCATCGGTCCCGGTCACGGTGATCGGCGCCGGGTCCAACCTGCTGGTGCGCGACGGCGGCGTGCCGGGCGTCGTGATCCGCCTCGGCCGCGGCTTCGGCGCCGTCACGGTCGAGGAGGGTTACCGCATTCGCGCCGGCGCCGCTGTGCCGGACGTCAAGGTGGCCCGCGCCGCCCTCGATGCCGGCATCGCCGGGCTGACCTTCCTGCGCGGCATACCGGGCACCATCGGCGGCGCCCTCCGGATGAACGGTGGCGCGTACGGCCGCGAGACCAGGGACGTGCTGGTCGAGGCGCGGGCGGTGGACAGGCAAGGCCGCGTGCATGTGCTCACCGTCGACGAGATGGGGTACGCCTACCGGCACTGCAGCGCACCGGACGACCTGATCTTCGTCGAGGCCCTGCTGCAGGGCGAGCCGGGTGATCCGGCACGGATCGAAGCCGACATGCGGACGATCACCGGCGCCCGCGAATCGACCCAGCCGGTGCGCAGCCGCACCGGCGGCAGCACGTTCAAGAATCCGGCCGGCATGAAGGCCTGGGAACTCATCGATCGGGCCGGCATGCGTGGCGCCGCGGTCGGCGGCGCGCGGGTCTCCGACAAGCACTGCAACTTCCTGATCAACGAGGGTGGCGCCACGGCCGCCGACCTCGAGACGCTCGGCGAACAGGTTCGGGCACGGGTCCGCGAGACGTGCGGCGTCGAGCTCGAGTGGGAGATCCGGCGGATCGGCGTCGCCGTCGGCCACAACAGCGGCGGGACGGCGGGATGACCGCGGCGGGAACCCACGTTGCCGTGCTCATGGGCGGCTGGTCGGCCGAGCGCGAGGTGAGCCTCGCCTCCGGCGAGGCGTGCGCCGCCGCGCTGGAACGGCTGGGCTACAGGACGACGCGCATCGACGCCGGTCCGGACATTGCGTCGCGGCTGCTCGAAGTCGCCCCCGACGTGGTGTTCAACGCACTGCACGGCCGCTGGGGCGAGGACGGTTGCGTCCAGGGCGTGCTCGAGGTTCTCGCCATCCCCTATACCCACTCCGGCGTGCTCGCCTCGGCGCTGGCGATGAACAAGGAAGCGGCCAAGCTGGTGTTCGCGAACGCAGGCATTCCCGTCGCCGAGAGCATGGTCGTCGATCGAGCCGAGGCGGCGGCGGCGCACGTCATGCCGCCGCCCTACGTCATCAAGCCGGTTGCCGAAGGCTCGAGCGTCGGCGTCCACATCGTGCCGGACGGCGCCAATGCGCCCTCGCTTCCCCCCGACGACACGGTCCTCGCCGAAAAGGTGATGGTCGAGCGGTTCGTTCCGGGCCGCGAACTCACCTGCGCGGTGATGGACGACCGGGCGCTCGACATCATCGACATCGTGCCGGCGGAAGGCTTCTACGACTACCGTGCCAAGTATGCGCCCGGCGGGTCGCGCCACATCCTGCCGGCCGAGATCCCGCCGGACGTCTACGCCCGGATCCAGGACTACACGCTGAAGGCCCACCGCGCGCTCGGCTGCCGCGGCGTGAGTCGCTCGGACTTCCGCTATGACGAGGCAACCGGCGAACTGGTGATACTGGAAACCAATACCCAGCCCGGAATGACCGGAACGTCCCTGGTGCCGGAGATGGCCCAGTACGCCGGCTATTCGTTCGAGGAGCTGGTCGACTGGATGGTGAGGGACGCCTCATGCCGGCGCTGAAGACCGCAGGCCGAACGGTGACCGTGCGCCGCCCGCGGCGGCGGCGGCAACCGCTGCCGCCGCCGCTCGAACGACTCGCCCGCCTCGCCGCGCCTGTCGGCCGGGTGTTCGCCAAGTGGCCGGCGGCAATCGGGGCGACCCTGTTCCTCGGCGCCACCCTCGCGTACGGCGTCGTCATCGGCGGTCACACGGCTACCGTCGGCAGGATTGCCGCCGACATCGGCAACTCCGCTGCCCGGTTCGCCGGCGTTGCCGCCGAAGAGATCGTCGTGACCGGGCTCGAACGCGGCACCCGCGACGACATCTATCGGGCGATCGACGTGTACCCCGGTGATTCGCTCATCGGCTTCGACGCCGGCGAGGCACGCGACCGGCTGCAGGCCCTCGACTGGGTGGCGGAGGCGAGCGTCCGCCGTGTGCTGCCGGGACGGCTGCTCATCGAGGTCACCGAGCGGATCCCGTATGCGATCTGGCAGCATGGCGGCGAATTCGTCGTCATCGACCGCAAGGGCGTGGCGATGAGCAGCCTGCCGGTGCGCGAGCACCTGTCACTGCCGGTGGTCGTCGGCAACGGCGCCAACGAACACGCTTTGGATCTTCTTAACCAACTGGAAGCCTGGCCCGGCATAAAATCGCGGGTGCGGGCGGCAGTACGCGTGGCCGACAGGCGTTGGAACCTCCTCCTGCGCAACGGCATCTACCTGCACCTGCCAGAGGGGGACATCAGTCAGGCAATGAACACGTTGAGCGCGCTCGATACGGAACAGGCCCTGCTGAGCCGCGACGTGGTGAGCATCGACATGCGCCTCGACGGGCGCATGGTCGTGCGTTTGAACAAGGAATTGGCAGATCAGCTCGGAAAGACGCTTTCCGGGGCTGGCACCAGTGGTAGGGGTTCTGGTTGATGAACGTTGTGCCGATGAACGCGCGGGCGTCGGCGGGACGCGGACATCGCGAGCAGCCGGGCAGGACCATCGCCGCTCTCGATATCGGCAGCAGCAAGATCTGCTGCCTCATTGCCGAGATCGCGAAGCGCCGCCAGGGCGGCGACGGCGATGATTGCGACCTCGACATCAAGGGGATCGGCTATCACGCCTCGCAGGGCGTGAAGAACGGCGTCATCGTCGACATGGTGGCCGCCGAGCGGGCGATTCGCGCCGCCGTCGACGCCGCCGAACGCATGGCGCGGACGACGATCGACGATGTCTACGTGAACGTGTCCGGCGGGCGGCCCTCGTGCACGCTGCACAGCGGCCGGGTCAAGATCGATGGCGGGCCGGTATGCGAGGACGACCTGGCGCAGGCCCTTGAACGCGCCCGCGCCCAGGCGGACTTCGGCGGCCGCGCGCTCCTCCACTTCTCGCCCGTTGCATGGGGTCTCGACCAGACCGGCGGCATTTCCCACCCGCTCGGCATGTTCGGCCGCGAGCTCTCGGTCGAGGCAAGCGCGGTGGTCGTCGAGCCGGGTCCGCTGCACAACCTGGTCAACTGCGTCGAGCGCTGCCACCTGAGCGTCGAGGGCCTGGTCATTTCGCCGTATGCCAGCGCTCGCGCGGTCCTCGTGGCTGACGAGCTGGAACTGGGCGTCACCTGCATCGACATGGGCGGCGGCACCACCAGCATCGCCGTCTTCCTCGACGGCAAGCTTGCCTTTGCCGATACGATCCCGGTCGGCGGCCAGCACGTGACCAACGACATCGCCCGCGGCCTGTCCACGCCGACCGCCCACGCCGAACGGCTCAAGACGCTGCACGGCAGCGCCCTGCCCGGCGTCTGCGACGAGCGTGACTTCCTGCCGGTCCCGCTGGTCGGCGAACGCGGCACCGATACGGTGAACCGGGTGCCGAAGTCGGTGCTCACCAGCATCATCCGGCCACGCCTCGAGGAGACGTTCGAGCTGGTTGCCGACCGCCTCAAGGCGAGCGGGCTCGCCACCCAGGCGGGGCGGCGCGCGGTGCTCACCGGCGGCGCCTGCCAGCTCACCGGCGCACGCGAGTTTGCGGGCCGCATCCTCGATCGCCAGATCCGCCTCGGCGTCCCGCGCGATCTCGTCCAGCTCAGCGGCCCCGCACGCGGCCCGCAGGTTTCGGTCGCCGCCGGCCTGCTCGATTGCGCCGCCCGCGGCGACAGCGAGCCGGTGACGCTTCCGCACGCCACCGCGGGCGCCCGCGGCAGGGGCTACTTCGCCCGCGTCGGGCGCTGGATCAGGGAAAGTTTCTAGGGCGACAACCCGGCGCGCCGGGTTCAGCAGACAGCCCGCCTGGGCTGCCGGGTGCGCGGCTGCCCGCGCACGGGCACCGGCTGATCCTCGTCGAACAGTTCGGCAAGCTTCTCCGTCATGGCGCCGCCGAGTTCTTCGGCGTCGACGATGGTGACCGCGCGGCGGTAGTAGCGCGTGACGTCGTGGCCGATGCCGATCGCGATCAGCTCGACCGGCGAGCGCGTTTCGATGTCCTCGATCACCTGGCGGAGGTGCTGCTCGAGGTAGTTGCCGGAATTGACCGACAGCGTCGAGTCGTCGACCGGCGCCCCGTCGGAGATCACCATCAGGATCCGCCGCTGTTCGCTTCGCGCCAGCAGGCGGTTGTGCGCCCAGATCAGCGCCTCGCCGTCGATGTTCTCCTTGAGCAGCCCCTCGCGCATCATCAGGCCGAGATTGCGCCGCGCGCGCCGCCACGGCGCGTCGG
>CAZSNL010000044.1:0-21975 GCA_964608275.1 uncultured Hyphomicrobiales bacterium
AGCCGGAAAGTTACCGCGGCAGCGTCAACCCGATCGGCATCCGCGCCTGCTACGACGAGGGCAAGCGGGTCGCCGAGACGCTGTGCTTCGACTATCACCGCAAGCACGGCATCGACATCAAGGTGGCGCGGATCTTCAACACCTACGGCCCGCGGATGAATGCCGAGGACGGGCGGGTGGTGTCCAATTTCATCGTCCAGGCGCTGCGCGGCGAGGACATCACAATCTATGGCGACGGTTCGCAGACGCGGTCGTTCTGCTATGTCGACGACCTGATCGACGGCTGCCTCGCACTGATGGACGCCGACACCGCGTTCACCGGCCCGGTCAACCTCGGCAATCCGTCCGAGTTCACCATCGTCGAGCTTGCCGAGCTCGTCGCACGGCTGACCAACACGCGGCCGAAACTCGTCAACCGGCCGCTGCCGGCGGACGATCCGAAGCAGCGCCAGCCCGACATCTCGCTGGCCCGGAAGGTGCTTGGCTGGGCGCCGAAGGTGCCACTCGAGGAGGGCCTTCAGCGCACGATCGCGTATTTCGCCACCGAACTGCGGCGGGAAGCGGCATGACGTGTATCCTCGTCACCGGCGGGGCGGGGTACATCGGCAGCCATACCTGCAAGGCCCTCGCCGGCGAGGGCTTCGACGTCGTCGTCTACGACAACCTGTCAACCGGGCATGCGGAGTTCGTCAAGTGGGGCCCGCTGGAGCTGGGCGCGCTCCAGGACACCGACCGGTTGCGGAACGTGATCCGGCGTCATCGTCCTGATGCAGTGATCCATTTCGCCGCGTCCGCCTACGTGGGCGAGTCGGTAACCGATCCCGGTTCCTACTACCGCAACAACGTCGAAGGCACACTGTCGCTTCTGGAGGCGCTTCGCGACAGTGGCGGCGGCGCGAAGATCGTGGTGTCGTCGAGCTGCGCCACCTACGGCATTCCGGAACGGATACCGATCGCCGAGGATGCGCCACAGGCGCCGATCAACCCCTACGGCGCCACCAAGCTCGTCATGGAACGCATGATCGCCGATTTCGAGACCGCGCACGGGATCGGCTGGATATCGCTGCGCTACTTCAATGCCGCCGGCGCGGATCCGGAACTTGACGTGGGCGAGCGCCACGATCCGGAAACCCATCTCATTCCGCGCGTCCTGATGGCGCTGACCGGCGACATCCCTGCGATGGAGGTGTTCGGCGACGACTACGACACGCCCGACGGCACCTACATCCGCGACTACATCCATGTCACCGATCTTGCCGATGCGCACGTGCGCGCGGTGCGCCGGCTGATCGATGGGAGCCCGTCGGAGGCGTTCAATCTCGGCACCGGCGAGGGGGTTTCGGTGAGGCAGATCCTCGATGCGGCTGCCCGCGTCGTCGGACAGGAGGTGCCGCACCGGTTCGCACCACGGCGCCCCGGCGATCCGGCGTGCCTCGTCGCCGATGCCACCAAGGCCGGCCGGGTGCTCGCATGGAAGCCGCGCTATTCGGCGATCGACGACATCCTGCTCACCGCCTGGGACTGGCACTGCAAGGAACGCAACGGGTCGGCGACGGCAGCGGCCAGCGGATAGCCGGTTCCTGCCCGGTGGACAGGCCACGCCTGCGATTGCGGATTGAACGCGGGCGGCATGCGCTATATCAACGAGGCGTTCTTCCACCGCCTACGGGCCATGCCACAGGAGCACAAGGGCACAATCCAGATTGTCCCTGAAGCCGCATGCACGACCGTGTGAGTCAGACGCCGTGCCTCGGGCCCGGACTGGTGGGGGAAGATCCGCTGTACGAATCGATCGTTGCCGATCTTCGTGAAGGCCGGCCGGTTGCCTACACCAAGCTGAACCATGGCTTCTGGGAACGCCTGGTGCGGGTCGAAAGGCTGGTCGGGACGTTCAGCGTGCCCGACCGGGATCATGCCCGCGAGATCGACGCGCGGACCGGAACGCCGTTCTTCCTGGAAGGCGGATTCGTCGAGGAGTTTCTCGACCTCTGGAACGTGGTCGCGCCGGGTCTCAAGGCAATCGCCTTCGGTGTCGACTGTTCTGCCTGGCCCGGCAGCAGGGTCATCGAGGGGACGCCCTACGTCGGCGTGGCGAGGTGCCGGGACCTCATTGCCCGGGTGACGCCGACCGCCCTCAACGTCGCGGGCGACGGGCTCGAATTCAAGCGAGCAGCGATCACCGGCAGGCTTGATCGGTTTGTTACCGCCTTGCGCAATCACCCGTTGCTCGTCGTCGGACCGGAACAGATTGCTGCCACGGCCGACTTCTTCGGCCACCGGGATGCGGACTTCATCCCGATCGACCATTCCGCCGCGCGCGGCGTCAGACACGAGATCGAGACGGAGATCGTCAGGCGGGTCACCCAGCGCGGCATCGCGCCTGTCGTCGTGATCCAGGCGGGTAGCCTCGCCGCCTGGCTGACAATCAGATTGCGGCACCGGTTCGAGGACATCTCGATTGTCGATCTCGGCGTGGTCCTGAACCTCTGCAATATCCCCGTACTTGCGAAACAGAACTGGGCAAAGGTCTATGCGCGCCAACTGGCGCGCACCATAGTGGCGATCCGTCCCGACTGGCCGCGTTCCGCGGCAGCGTATCCCGGCTTGCCCAATCCCGAGCAGCACCTGCAGCTGTGGACCCGGCTGGCGACCGGACGGGACGGGAGACTGGCGGAAATCGCGGAGCGGGCCGGTTGCGAGCGGCCGTCACCCGACGGCCGTGTGACGAGGATTGACCCGCCAGACCCGGGGCAGCGGCCTCTCGCCTTCATCGAGAACAAGGTCCCGGATCATGGAAGGGTGGCGCAGTTCGTGGCGCTCTCCGAACACCAGAACGCGTACGCCAACGGAGGGCCCGTCAGCCGGCTCCTCGAGGAGGCCGCCAGCACGGTGATCGGTGTCCAAGATGACATGAAGGTGGTCGCGGTGGCCAATGGCACGACGGGACTGCATGTCCTCGCCGGTCTGGAGGCCGTCCGCCGCGGCCGCCATCTGCGATGGGTCAGTCCCGCCTTCACGTTCTTCTCGGTAAGAACGGGCCCCCTTGATGACTGCATTCTCGTCGATTGCAACGAATTCGGCGTGATCGACCGGCCGATCCTCGAGCGTCTCGATCCGGAGAGCTACGACGGGGTCATCTACACGAACATCTTCGGCGCGAGTGCGAATGTCGAAGAACTCGCGAGGTTCTGCGAAGACCATGACAAATCACTGATAGTCGACAACGCGACCGGTCTCCTCGACGTCGTAACGGGAGCGGGCCGGCAATTGCCGCAAGTGATCTCCTGTCATCATACCAAGCCGTGGGGGTTCGGCGAGGGCGGTCTGATCCTGGTCGAGAAAGGCGACGAGGAACTGGCGCGGCAGCTGGTGAACTTCGGCAATGGTGCGCCCGATTGGGCTTGCCGCTACGCGACCAATGGCAAGATCGCGGACTACAGCTGTGCGCTCATCCTGGACCGCCTGGAGAGGCTGCCGACCTGGAACCCGCTGTACCACATGCAGCTGCGACGCATATCGGCACTGATCGAACAGAACGAATTTCCCCTGCGGCATCTGTGGGCGTCTCCCCCCAACTCGCCGATGAGCAGTGTCCCCCTGATGGGACGGAGCGAGATCCCGCCGTCGATGCTCGCGAACGAACACATCGTGTTGCGCAAGTACTATCGTCCATTGAACTGGAGCAGGGACGACCTGAAAAGCTGGCGGCGGGACGACCGCGTCTTTCCCAACGCGGAGAACATCTTCCGCCGGATCATCAACTTTCCTGTTCACCCTGGCGTCGGGGCACTCGAAGACGACGTGATCGTGGATGTGCTGGGCCGCCTCTGCGGCCAAAGCGTTTGAACCGGCTTCCGGCATGTCAGGATCGACCGACCCAATCTTCCTGCTGTGCTCGGAGCGATCGGGAAGCAACCTGATCACACGCATCTTCGACAATCACTCGCGCTTCCGCGCCCCGCCGACTACCCACATCCTGCGCATCCTGGGCGAGAATCTGTTCCGGTACGGCGACATCCGCGAGCCCCGGAACTGGTCGGTGCTGGTTGACGACTTCATTGCCCTGTTCGATGCAAAGCTCGGTTCCTGGAGTCTCGGCAGCGCCGAAGTAGAGCGCATCGCCCGGCGGGCGGTCCCTGGCTCGCTGGGCGAATTGTTTCTGGCCCTCTATCGGGCGGAGACGGACGCGGCAGGCAAGGAGTCGTTCTTCGTCAAGGAGAACCAGTTCTACAACTTCGCCCCCGTCATTCTCGACACGTGCCCGAATGCCAGGTTTCTCTATCTGGTGCGTGATCCCCGTGACATGGCACTTTCGTGGCTCACGTCAGCCGCGCTCCGCGGGGGGCCGGTCCGTGCGGCGCGCGTGTGGAATACCGATCAACAGGGGTTCGTCATGCTCGCCAGTCAGCTCGCCGCGACCCGCCGCGTGGCATGCCTCAAGTATGAATCGCTGATCGACGACCCAGGGGGAGCACTGCGGCGCGTCTGCCGCGATCTGGATGTCGCCTTCGAAGAGGAGATGCTGGCGTTTCATTGCAAGGAGAGCGTGATCGCCGATGCCGCGAAGGTGGCTGACTGGGGCAACACGTCGAAGCCGTTGATGATGGGCAACAGCGGCAAGTACCGTTCCGGTCTGCGGCCGGACCAGATCGCCTTCATTGAAGCGACCTGCGCGGACCTTATGCGTGTGTTCGGCTACCATCCTTCGTTGGAGCCGCCACAGGACCTAACCGCACTGACGGAGCGGTTGACGGCAGAAGAGCCGTTCGAGAAGGCCGCGTACCAGAAGGTTGCGGAAGACGAGCGCGCACTGCGGGAGCGTTGGCAGGCCGTTGTGGCGACGGTGCGGTCGCGAATCCCTGACAGCGGTGTTGCAGGCGGTTCGCGGGAATCGCTGTCTGCCTAAGGCGAGCGGTATTGCGGAAAGAAGGCTGAATGCGCCGCCCCTCGCGCCTCGGTCAATGCACGATAGCAATCCTCGTCGAGGATTTCCCCGCAGAGGTAGGTCTGCGCCATGGCGTTGCTCCAGCCGCGCTTGAAGCGTCCGAGACCATCATCCATCCGGTCTGCCAACCCCGCCGCACCCCCGAGGTCGACCTGCGCAAGCCGGGTCGAGAAATGGTCCAGCGCCGCCTCGTACAGCAGATATCCCGCACACAGCCGATAGGCGCGCTCGGTCTGGGCGTGAAGGTGAAGGTGTGCCTCACGGTCGTCATGGGCCCAGATGGACGATGCGATCACCTCGCCGCCAAGTACGGCCTCGATCGCGAGCATGCCGGGAAGTCCGAACTGCGCCGCCACGATCTGCGGTCCGAGGGCCTGGATCCCGGCAATCCCGTGGCGGGCGATCAGTACCTCGTACAGCGGCCAGAACGTGTCGGCGTAGCCTTCGTTCGTGGCAAAGATCCTGATCTCCACCCCATTCCTCGCGGCCCGCTGGAGTTCGCGGGCGTGATGCGCACTGAGGTGTTCCCGCCACGGCCGATCGAAGCGCACCAGATAATGGGTCTTGAACGGCCGACAGATCGTGAGCCTTGCCAGGTCGCGCGCCACGGAGGATTCTTCGAAGGCACTGGTGACGAAGACGACACTGACGGCGCCGGTGCCGCGCAGCGACATGACCTCGTCGGCAAGCGCGCGATGATCGGACACGGACAGGCATGGATAGGGGCCGGCCAGGTCAAATGTGTCGGTTTCCGGTATCGGCCGCTTCAGCCAACCTACCGCAACGGTTCCGGACACGTGGACCGGAAACAGATCCCCGAACGTCCTGCCGTAACCGGCGGTCCTGTAGGGGTGGAGCGGCAAGACTCAACCGCGCCAGGGTTCGGCAAGACCCTCCGGAGCCGGCCGGACGTGCACGGCCGGTTTCTCTCCCAGCCAGGCTCCGAGGTCTCTGCCCGTGAGGCGTGACAGCGCCTCGATGTCTTCGCGAAAGCGCGTTCGGTTGATCTTCACGACCTCTTCCGGGGAGAGGGGGGCAAGCATGCCGACTGCGCGATCATACTCCTCGGCGAACCTCAAGAGAGCAGGCGACGGATTGCGGATGGTCCTGCCCTTGAAGCGCACGGTATTCGTTGCCGGGTCCACCTGCGCCCGGCCGATGCGGGCCTTTCCCTCCTCGACCGGTGTGCCAGGCGGGACAGGGGCCACGCCGAGGAACTGATACACACGGTCGAACACGGCATTCTGGTTGGCGATCAGGTCGTCGAAAAAGATCACCAGTATGTTTTCGCGCGGAAACAGGTCGTAGTAGCGAGCGAGTTGCGGTGCGTACCGGCTGCGGGCCTGGTAACCGAACCGGCCAAGGGCTGCCGGGTTCCTGGCGATGCGTTCCGGCTCGGCATCCAAGGCTTCCCGAAACGACAGGTGCTCGCATCCCAGCATCAGGCTGTGGCGGTACCCCGAGTGGGCGCGCTCTGCAGGATTACGTACCAGCGCGATCAGCTTTACCGTCTCGCCCAGAACCTCGCGGATTCTTGCCGCGGCGTACGGCATGAGCAGGTACTCGGGCGTCTTTTCCCCACACGCGGCCTCACCGTTCCATTCATGGAAGAAGGTGGTTTCGTAAAACGCTGGACCGCGGTTGAAATTGTGATCGTTCGAGAAGAAGGCGGTCTCGCGGGTCGGCGACATGAAGATGTCCGGATGCCGGTCAAGGGCATGCCAGATCGTTGTCGTGCCCGCGCGCTGTGCTCCGATCACGAGAAAGTTTGGCAGCATTGCGCAGGAGCTCCTTCAGGCCTCGAGCCAGCCGACGGCGCATTCAGACTCTGGCATGTCTGCCATACGATGGCGGGAGGTCAAGTGCCGGCGCTTTGAAAGGAACAGCTGCCGGGAAGGGGACCTCTGCAGGCAACGCCTTCGGAACGTCGGCCGACCTCAGATCAGCCCCGGATCGCTGCCCAGGTCGAGGCCGGGAAAGACCGTTCCCTCGATGTCGCCGCGGTCGAGGCCGTAGAGGGCGGCCAGTATCCAGCCTGCGTAGCGTCGCACGTCGTCGGTCGGCATGAGGTCGCGCCCTTCGTAAAGGTCGCTGTCAGCAAGACCCGGCCAGCCGGCATGCAGCACCTTGCCGCCGCCACCGCCGGCCATCGCGCCGCCGGCATGGATCATGATCGTGCCGGTACCGTGATCGGTGCCGCCGGTGCCGTTCTGCCGCGCGGTACGGCCGAACTCGGTGATGCCGATGCAGGCCGTCTCGGCCCAGTTCGGCCCAAGGGTTTCCTTGAGTACAAGGATCGCGCTCGCGAGGTCCTTGAGCGGGCGGCCGATGCGCTTGTCCTGGGCGAGGTGCGTGTCCCAGCCGCCGATCGAGAAGGCAGCGATGCGTGCCTCGCCGTTCAGCATTTCGCCTGCCAGCCTCGCCAGCGCCTCCGGCCTGATGCGGCGCGGACCCAGCGCCTCGTCGTTGTCGGCCATCTCGGCGCCAATCGCTCCCTCCAGCGCGTTCAGCATCAGCTGGTCGTTCTCGTACAGGATGCGGAGGAACGATTCGCTGTCGCCCGCCAGATCGAGATCGGTTTCCGGCAGCCAGCTCGCCACCCTCTGACGGCCGGCCAGCAGCATCTGGCCGCCCCGCGAGATGTCATAGGCAAACTCGCCGTGGGCACCGGGTATGAAGCCGATCGCGCGGTTGAGCCAGCCGCCCTGGGCGCCGCCGCTGCCGGTCGTCCCCGTCTCCAGCACGTCCTGGCCCTGGAAATGGCTGCGGTTGCGATAGGGCGAAGACACAGCGTGGACGAAGCCGAGTTCGCCGTCGCGGTAGAGCGGGTACAGGTCGGCCAGACTGTCGTGGAGGCCGAAGAATCCGTCGAGATCGATCAGGCCGTTGTCGGGCGTGCGGGCGAGCCCCGGCCGCAACTTCGCCAACTGGCGATCGCCGTAGGGCTGGACCACGTCAAGTCCGTCCACGGCGCCGCGCAGAACCATCACGACCAGTCGTCGTTCGCCCGGAGCGCTTGCGAGCAGAAGCTCCGGGGCCAGGCTGAGGGCACCGGCGGCGGCAGCGGAATGCAGGAACTGGCGGCGCGTGAGCATGATGGTCACCGTCGATTGAATTCGGGGCTGGCCAGCACCAGGGCGAGGCCTTCCTCGCGGCGGCTGGCGTTCTGTATCGTGAGCAGCGTGTGATCGGCGGCAGCCGAGCCGAGGGCTGCTTCAGCGAATTCCAGTGGGTCGGATTCCTTCACGTAGGGAATCACTTGCGAAATCCAGTTGAGACGCTTGGTGAGGCCGAGCGGCGTCATCCAGTCGGACGCCCGGTCGGGCCAGCCGTCAGGGCCGGGGGCGTTCCACATCGCCTGCGACATCTCCTCGAGCGCACCGGTGCCGAGCGGATTCGGTCGCAGCCGGGCACCGCGCTGGCGGGGGGCGAACCGCTTCGGCGGCACGCCTGCGGCGCGAAGGCCCGACACCACGAACTCGTAGGGTGTCTTGACCTTGGCGCCGAACCCGTCCCATGCCTCCGGCGACCGCAGGAGCGCCTCGTACACAGGCATCAGTTCGCCGTTGCCGTCCATCCACGCCGTCGCGAGTCGATCGATCACCGCGGCGGGCGGATCGTCGGCCACGAAGTGGCGGGCAAGCTTGGTGGCGAGGTGCCGCGCCGTGGCCGGGTGCTCGGCCAGCATGATCAGGGCACCGACGGCATCGTCCTCGCGCGGCTGGCGGCCACCGAACGTCCGGCCAAGGACCCGCTTCGTTCCCGGCTCGGCGACGCCGCGGCGGAACAGGAACGTTCCCGCCTCGCGATCGACCGTCCAGCCGGTGAGGAGTTTCGCAAGCTCGGTGACGTCCTCCTGGCTGTAGCCGCCGTCAACGCCGAGGGTGTGCAGCTCCATGATCTCGCGGGCGAGGTTCTCGTTCAGGCCGCGACCACGCTTCCTGCCGACACGCGAATTCGGACCGACCGACCTGAACTGGTCGAGGTAGATCAGCATCACCGGATGCCTGGCTACCGCGAGCAGCATGTCGCTGAACCGGCCGGTGACGTGGGGGCGGATGGCTTCCACCTCGTAGGGGCCGACAGTCGGACGCAGCTTGCCGAGCCGGGTGCTCACCGTGAAGTGGTTGGACCAGAACGCGACCAGCCGCTCGAACAGCGGGCAGGGCGACTGGACGGCGGCGACGAGCCTCGCGTGGGCATCCGACAGGTAGTGATTGACGTAGGTCGCGCCTCGTTCCCGCCGCGCCATCGCGAACGCGTCGCTGTCCTTGTCCTTCCGCGACGCGCGCAACATCGCGAGCACTTCGTTCTGTTCGCGAAGACGTGGCGCCGAGGCCAGTCCGCGGAGCGGCGGCGGCACCGGGTCGGCAGCGCGCAGCGCCTCGATCAGCGCGTCGGCATCCCCGGCGCCCCCGGCTTCGGGACCAAGACCGTAGCCGAAGCGGATCGCGGCAATGTCGGTAGCTGTCGGTTTCATGGCGAAGTCGAACCTGCTCGCATTGTCATGGCAGCCGACCGGCGCCCGCGCAGGTGAGGAAACGCCGGCGGATGTTCGTGCGGTTCATACCACAGGGCTCATACCATACGGCGAAATATGGCACGAGCGGGACTGTATGCGGCGTGCCGCACATTGCGGTCGCCGTGCCAGGATGGCTAATCTTGCCGCTGCAGAAAGCGAAAGTCCCGAGGCGAAGGAGCATGTCATGAAGGCAATCAGGATCGAGGAGACGGGCGGGCCCGAAGTGATGAAGCTGGTCGATGTCGACCTGCCGCCGCCGGCACCGGGTCAGGTCCGGATCCGGCATTCCGCAATCGGACTGAACTTCATCGACATCTATCACCGCACCGGGCTCTACCCGTTGCCGTTGCCGACCGGGCTCGGGCTCGAGGCGGCAGGCGTGGTCGAGGAAGTGGGAGAGGGCGTGACCAGCCTCCAGGTCGGCGACCGCGTGGCCTATGCGCCGGGGCCGATCGGCGCCTATTCACAAGCCGCCAACGTGCCCGCCAACCGGGTGCTGAAGCTTCCCGACACCATCCCGGACGAAACCGCGGCCGGGATGATGCTGCGCGGCATGACCGCTCGGTACCTGCTCAAGGAAACCTACAAGGTCAAGCCAGGCGACACGATCCTGTTTCACGCCGCGGCCGGCGGCGTCGGACTGATTGCCTGCCAGTGGGCCAATGCGATCGGCGCCACCGTGATCGGTACCGTGGGGTCGGAGGAAAAGGCGGAGCTCGCCCGCGCCAACGGCTGCCATCATACGATCAACTACCAGACCGAGGACGTGGTCGCGCGCGTGCTGGAGATCACCGACGGCAAGAAGGTGCCCGTGGTGTACGATTCGGTCGGCCAGGCCACGTTGATGACCTCGCTCGATTGCCTCAGGTTGCGCGGCCTGCTCGTGTCGTTCGGCAACGCCAGCGGCCCGATCCGGAATTTCGATACAGGCCTGTTGTCGACCAAGGGGTCGCTGTACCTGACGCGGCCGACGCTGATGGGCTACGTGGGCACCGACGAGGAACTGCGAACCACCGCAAACGACCTGTTCGAAATGGTCGGCAGCGGGCGGATCAAGATTCGGATCGGCCAGCGTTACCCGCTGAGCGAGATCGGCCGCGCGCATGCCGATCTCGCAGCGCGGAAGACCACCGGGTCGACGGTCATCCTGCCTTGACGTTCCGTGGTCCGGCACGGTCCTGCGGCCGACCGGCGGTTCGTACGCCAGACGGCGTTTCACCGTAGAGGCGGCGGAACGAGCGATTGAACCAGGACAGGTCGCCGAAGCCGCACGCATAGGCGATGCCGGTGACCGTCATGTGGTCGAATCGGGGGTCGGCGAGCATGCGGCGGGCCCGCGCGAGCCGTTCGGTGAGGACGTAGCGGGAGAACGTCGTTCCTTCGCCCTCGAACAGCATGTGCACGTAGCGCGGGGTGACCCGCTGGCGTTTGGCGACGCTCGTGACCGACAGGTCCGCGCGATGCAGGTGGGCGGCAATGTCGGCCTTGATCGCGCGCAGGCGCGCCGCGCGCAGGCCGCGGGCGGCGGCGATCACCGTGCCATCGCGGGTGGCGCCGATCGCCAGCGCGACCAGATCGTGGACATGGGTGACCGCAAGCCGGGCAAGCTCGGGGCTTGCCAGCGTGAGGTCGTCGCGCATGACACCGAGATAGTGGACCAGCAGCCGCAACGGCTCGCTGCCGTGAGGTATGTGTCCCGGACACATGGCCTCCGGGTCGCCGACCAGCGGCTCCAGCGCGGACAGCGGCAGGACGAGGCCAAGTCCCGGACCGCCGGGGCAGACCAGCCGCCCGGCGGCGGAATGGGTGATGGTTGCCGCATCGCCGGGTTGCAGAACGATCGACCGGTCCTTCTGGGTGAGCACCATGCGGCCGCTCAGCGGCACCGCGATGCTGAACCGGTCGTCGCCGTCGATCGCGCTGGTACGATGCCAGACGGAAGCCGAGACGGTGCACGACAGCAGGCTCAGGCCGGGCAGAGAGCGCAACGTCGCCTCGACCCGGAACGGCTCGTCGGGCAAGGGTTCGATGTCGACCTGCAGGAACCGGCGCGCAAACTCCTCCCGACACAGCGCCAGCCGATCGCGCGGTGGAATGCTGTCGGTGGAAATCTGGAGGGCGGTGCCGGACACACCGACAGGCGCGGCACCGTCATCAGGCGCGGCCATTGCAGAGTGTCGGGACCTCTGAACAATCCTTGCAGCCGTATTTTACACGTGCGCCGCGTCCGCGAAAAGCAAAAGCACTTCTCTCCTGACAGGCTCCGGTTCGCTCCTGTCCAAGTCGCCCGAAGGGGCTGGGACTAGCATTGTCCGGCTGATGGGCCGTGTCCGCCGATCGGCGGGCCTGGGCTTGCGCCTTGCCGGCCGCGACGGACCGGCATTCACGCACGGAAAGGAGCAGTCACATGGCTACGCAGATCTTCGCAACCGATTCCATAGGGACCGATGTCCGCATCACTCTTGTCGACGGCGAAAACGTTTTCGTCGGCAGGAACGCCACCATAGGGTCGACCGACTTCATCGCGATTGCCGGTCTCGGCGAGAGTCATGAGGCGATGATACAGGGGAGCGTGATTGCGGATTCCATAGGGATCCGGCTTGGCGCTGCACTCGCCATCAGCAACAACAGCGTCACCATTGCCAAGGGTGGATATGTCCAGAGCTTCGCCAACGCGGCAGTGGTGGTGTCTGGCATTCTCGGCCAGGTCATCAACGATGGCGTCATCATCGGCAGGAACGCCGGCGTCCAGATCGGCGGGTTTTCAGACGATGCGGATCCGCTGTTCGGGCAATCGACGGTGGTGAACTCCGGCCGCATCGAGGGCGTCTTCGGAATTTCTCGCCTGGTTGGGGCGAACCGGATGATCGAATTGCACAACAGCGGTGTCATCTCGGCGGAGATTGCCTACGAGGGTGAAGGGACCAATGGCATCGACCGCATATTCAACACCGGCCGCATGGAAGGCTTCGTTCTTCTCGGCCCCGGCAGCGATCTCTACGACGGCGGTTCGGGCCGCATCACAGGCTACGTCGACGGTGGTCCCGGCAAGGACACCATCGTCTGCGGCCGTGGCGACGACAGACTGTCCGGCGGCGCGGGCGCAGACAGCATGAGGGGCGGCGCCGGCAACGACACCTATCTGGTCGACAACCCCGGCGACCGGATCGTCGAATCCAACGCCGCGTCCGGCGGCAACGACACGGTCTTGAGCGGCATTTCGATCAACCTCGGCAATTCGACGATCGTGAAAGGGGGCGTCGAGGCGGTCACGCTGGTGACGACAGGGAACCTGTCGGTAACCGGCAATGCGCTGGACAATGTCATTTCGGGCTTCACCGACAACAACGTGCTGAGAGGCGGTGGCGGCAAGGACCTGATCTTCGGACAGGAGGGCAACGACCGGCTGCTGGGCCAGGCCGGCAACGATATCCTGCGCGGCGGATCGGGCAACGATACCGTCGACGGCGGCACCGGAAACGACGTGTTGATCGGCGAAGGCGGTGCCGACCGGTTCGTCTTCGCGCCAGGCGGCGGCACCGACCGGATCAGGGACTTCGAGGACGGTGCCGATCGCATACACCTTGCAGCGTTCGGCTTCGCCAGCGTCCAGGAGGCCAGAGCCCATGCCACCGAACAGCAGGGCAACGTGGTGTTCGACTTCGATGGCGACGGGACGCTGATCGTCGAGAACGTCACCAAGGCGCAGCTCACCGCCGCCGACCTGATCATCTGACGCGACGAAACGCCAGCGTAACGGCGGATCAGCGGGAGGGCCCCGTGTACCCGCATCGTGCCTGAAAAAGCAGGCTCACTTCTCTCCTGACAGGCTCCGGTTCGCTCCTGTCCAAGCCGCCCGGCGGGTCACGCATTAGCATCCGCCGCCTGACAGGCTGCGGCCACGGACCGGTGAGCCTGGATATGTGGCTCGCCGGCCGCTACGGGCCGCCATTCATTCTCGGGAAGGAGCAGGCACATGGCTACGCAGATCATCGCTACCGATTCGATAGGCGCCGGAGTCCGTGTCGACCTCGTGGACGGCGACAAGGTGTTCGTCGGCAAGAACGCGACCGTCGGCTCGACCGACTTCACGGTAATCCGCGGCAATTTCAGCAACCACGACGCGGTGATTCAGGGGACCGTGATCGGACATGGAGTCGGGATCGACCTTGGCTTTGCGCTCACGGCCAGCAGCAACAGCGTGACCATTGCCGAGGGGGCCTATGTCCAGAGCTCTGTCACCACCGCGGTGGCGGTGCGCGGCCTGTTCGGCCATATCGTCAACCATGGTGTCATCGTCGGCGGGGCGACGGGCGTCATCCTCGGCGGATTTTCCGACGATCCCGATCCGACGCTCTCACGATCGACGCTGGAGAACACCGGCCGCATCGACGCCGGGATCGGGATCTATCGCGCGGACGGCTCGAACCGGATGATCGAGGTGCACAACAGCGGGGTGATCTCCGCGCTGATCGCGTACAGGGGCGATAGCGGCGACGGCATCGACCATATCTTCAATACAGGGCGCATTGAAGGCTCCATCGATCTCGGATCCGGCGACGACCTCTATGACGGCCGTTCCGGCGTGATTACCGGCTCCGTAGATGGTGGCGATGGCAACGACACCATCGTCTGCGGCCGCGGCGACGACACGCTGCTGGGCGGCACCGGCGCCGACAGCATGCGGGGTGGCGCCGGCAACGACTTCTACGTCGTTGACAATTCGGGCGACCGGGTCATCGAATCCAACGCCGCATCCGGCGGCGAGGACACGATCGTCAGCACCATTTCGATCAATCTCAACGACAAGACGATGGTCAAGGGAGCGGTCGAAGCGGTTGGGCTGGGGGCACCCGGCAATCTGTCGGCTACCGGCAACGCGCTGAACAACCTGATCGTCGGCTTTACCGACAACAACGTGCTCAGGGGCGGCGGCGGCAACGACACGATCTACGGTCAGGCCGGCAAGGACCGGCTGCTTGGCCAGGGCGGCAACGATCTCCTGCGCGGCGGGGCGGGCGCCGACACGCTTGAGGGCGGTGCCGGCAACGACCGGCTGTTCGGCGAAGGCGGCGCCGACCGGTTCGTGTTCGCGCCCGGCGGCGGCACCGACCGGATCAAGGACTTCCAGGACGGTACCGACCGCATCGACCTTACCGCGTTCGGGTTTGCGAACGTCCAGGCGGCGAGGGCGCTGGCGGCCGACCAGCAGGGCAACGTGGTGTTCGATTTCGACGGCGACGGGACGCTGATCGTCGAGAACGTCACCAAGGCGCAGCTTACCGCCGCCGACCTGATCATCTGACATCGCGATCCGTCAACTTGAGCCAGAGCACAAACTGCGGAGGAAGCATGGTCACGACACCGACACAGTGGCAGGAGATGCGGCAGGTCAACACGACCGACGACCTGAGGCACCAGATCCCGGGCGCCGTCACCGCGCTGCCGGATGGCGGCTACTTCGTGGTCTGGTCGGACTCGAGCCTCGTCCACAACGCGCGCGGCACCGCGGTCGTCGGCCAGCGTTACGATGCGCTGGGCAACAGGGTGGGCGGCGAGGTCAACGTCGGCCTGTTCACGGAGACGGGAGATCAGTTCGCCCCGGTCATCGCCACGCTGCCGGACGGCGGGATCCTCGTGGTCTACGTTGACCGGTATGACGACGACTTCGATATCCGGGCAGTGCGCTCCGATCCGACGCTGACCCAGTTCTCGCGGATCAACGTCCAGCTCTCGGATACTCTCCAGAACAGCCAGCCGGCGGTGACGGTCCTCGCCGACGGCAGCTTCATCGTCGCGTACGAACAGCAGAACGGCGGCGATACCGACATCATGGCCAACCTGTTCGACGCCAACGGGGTCCGTGTGCACTTGGCCGGTGGCGGGGTGGGCCAGTTCGCCATCGATAATGTTGCCGAGACCTCGAACTGGGTCAAGCTGGCAACGCTTTCGAACAACAGGGTGGTCGCGGTGTTCGTGCGCGAGAACGCCACCACCGGCCATGACGTCTACTTCAAGATCCTGTCGCCGACCGGCAACACCCTCGCCGGGCCGGCCCCCGTGGCCGGTGCCGCGGACGGGCTGAGCGGCGGCGGCGGCGACGACGGCACCGAGCCGCTTACGGAGACCGAGCCGGTTGTTGCGGCCCTGGCAGGCGGCGGGTTCGTCGTGGCGTGGACCGACTTCCTGCCGGGCAGCGACGGGGACGTGCGGATGTCGATCTACAGCAATGCCGGTCTCCTGCGGAAGGGCGACATCGCGGTGGCCACCGGAACCGGCGGACAGAGCCAGCCGGAGGTCGTCGCCCTCGCCGATGGCACCTTCGTGGTGTCCTGGTTCGGCTCGTCCTCGAGCATCGTCGGCCGACGGTTCAACAAGAACGGCAATCCCATAGGTGACGAGTTCGTCATTCAGCCGAATGCGTCGGGGTATCATTATGGCGCGCAGCTTGCCGACGGCCGAATCGTCTATGTCGGCGGCACCCAGGGCCAGTTCGGCGAGTTCGACGTACACCATTCGATCTGGGATCCGCGGGACGATCAGATCGCAGGCACGGCCGGTGACGACGTGCTGACCAGCCGCCGCGACGGAGCGACGGTCGACGGCCTCGGCGGAAACGATACCGTGTACGGACTGGGGGCTGCCGATGTCCTGCGCGGCGGCGGCGGCAACGATGTCCTGCGCGGCGGCGGCGCCGCGGACACGCTGCAGGGCGGCGCCGGCAACGACCGTCTTTCCGGCCAGGCCGGCAACGATATCCTGCGCGGCGGGGCAGGCGCCGACACGCTCGACGGCGGTGCCGGCAACGACCGTCTGTTCGGGGAGGGTGGTTCCGACCGGTTCGTGTTCGCGCCAGGCGGCGGTACCGACCGGATCAAGGACTTCCAGGACGGCACCGACCGCATCGACCTGTCCGCATTCGGGTTCGCCAGCGTGCAGGCGGCCAAGGCCCTTGCGACCAACCAGCAGGGCAACGTGGTGTTCGACTTCGATGGCGACGGGACGCTGATCGTCGAGGGCATCACCAAGGCGCAGCTTACCGCCGCCGACCTGATCGTCTGACGCGACCAACTGCCAGCGCACCCGCGGATCAACCGGAAGGGCCTTGTGGACCCGCATCGTAGCTGAGAAAGCAACCCCGCTTCTCTCCTGACAGGCTCCGGTTCGCTCCTGTCCAAGCCGCCCGGCGGGCCAGGCATTAGCATTCGCCTGCTGACGGACTGTGGCCGCCGACCGGTGGCCCGGGCGTGTGCCTTCCCGGCCGCGACGGGCCGCCAATCATTCTCGAGACAGGGGCAGGCGCGCAATGACCCGTCGGCCGAAACCCACAGGCAAGCCGGGAGGAAGCGATGGTCACGACCCCGACACAGTGGTTGCCGATGCGCAAGGCCAACACGACTGACGATGCCACCCACCAGTCTCTCGCCGCGGTCACCGCGCTGCCGGACGGCGGCTTCTTCGTCGTCTGGACCGACACCAGCCGCATACACAACGCACGCGGGATGGCGGTGGTCGGACAGCGTTTCGATGCGATGGGGAAGAAGGTGGGCGGGGAGATCAACGTCGGCCTGTTCACCGAGTCGGGAAGCCAGGACAATTCAGCGGTCGCCACGCTGCCGGACGGCAGCATCGTGGTGGTCTACGAGGACCGGTTCGAAGACGACGTCGACATCCGAGCGGTGCGGTCCGATCCGGCCCTGACCGAGTTCACGCGGATCAACATCGACACGACCTACCTCGTTGCTACTTCGGGGGCGGACATCACGACCTTCGCCGACGGCAGCTTCATCGTCGCCTATGGATACTGGATCGGCAGCGATGTCGACATCGTGGCGACGCGCTTCGACGCGAACGGCCAGCGCGACTATTCTGCCGGCGGCGGCTCTCGCTGGTTCGCGATCGACGCGGTCGCCGACCAGTCGTACTGGGTGAAACTGGCGACGCTCTCGAACAACAGGGTCGTGGCGGCATTCGAACGCAAGGACGCCATCTCGGGCGAAACCGACATCTACTTCAAGATCCTGTCATCTACCGGCGATTCACTGGTCGGCCCCACCGGCGTGGTGGGTGCGTCGAACAGCGGCGGTGGCGGCGGCGGCGACGATGGTGCCGACCACGCCTCCGAGTACTTGCCGGATGTCGCCGCCCTGGCGGGTGGCGGATTCGTCGTTGCGTGGACCGACCAGGACGCGAACCAGCAAGGCGACGTCCGCATGTCGATCTACAGCAATGCCGGTATCCTGCGGAAGGGCGACATTGCGGTAGCCACTGGTCCGGGCTGGCAGCAACAGCCAACGGTCACGGCCCTTGCCGACGGCAGCTTCGTGGTCTCCTGGCTCGACGAACTGTTGCAAACTGTCGGTCAGCGGTTCCGCAAGTCCGGCGATCCCATTGGCGATGAGTTCGTCATTCGTCCGGACGATTACATTTACGATGGCGTGCAACTGGCCGACGGGAGGATCGTCTATGTCGGTGGCACGAGGACCCCGTTGGGGGACCTGGACGTGAGCTACTCGATCTGGGATCCGAGGGGCGACAAGATCGCCGGCACGGCCGGCGCCGACGTGCTGACCAGCCGCCGCGACGGAGCGACGGTCGACGGCCTCGGCGGAAACGATACCGTGTACGGACTGGGGGCTGCCGATGTCCTGCGCGGCGGCGGCGGCAACGATGTCCTGCGCGGCGGCGGCGCCGCGGACACGCTGCAGGGCGGCGCCGGCAACGACCGTCTTTCCGGCCAGGCCGGCAACGATATCCTGCGCGGCGGGGCAGGCGCCGACACGCTCGACGGCGGTGCCGGCAACGACCGTCTGTTCGGGGAGGGTGGTTCCGACCGGTTCGTGTTCGCGCCAGGCGGCGGTACCGACCGGATCAAGGACTTCCAGGACGGCACCGACCGCATCGACCTGTCCGCATTCGGGTTCGCCAGCGTGCAGGCGGCCAAGGCCCTTGCGACCAACCAGCAGGGCAACGTGGTGTTCGACTTCGATGGCGACGGGACGCTGATCGTCGAGGGCATCACCAAGGCGCAGCTCAGCGCCGCCGACCTGATCCTGTAGCTGTCGCCAGCGGCTTCCGTCGGGCAGCGGCACTTCGCGCCGCAGCGCGCACGGGGTGACCCATCCGGTGCTTCGCTCGGCTCGCAATGACGGCCGGTGTTCCGCTGCCCGCAATGGCGAGAAGGACCAGGGATTGCTTCACACGAAGCGGCGGCCGCGGCCGGCCGGCCCCGGTCACGAGCGAGGCACGGGGAGCGGGTGCGCGACGTCCATCTCGATCGGCCGCGGCATGGTGTGACCCGGCGTCGACCGCTTGCCGGGGCACTGGGCGGTATCGCGGGAGGCGAGCGCCCGCCAGGCGGGCGAGCACTCGAGGCGGTCGCAGACGAAGCGCGCCAGCATCGGGGCGGTAACCGCGTGGGCGAGGTCGAGCGGGTTGCCGACGCCGTCCGACAGGGTCGACACCAGCATGCCGACGAGCTCGCCGCGGGAATTGAACACCGGGCCGCCCGATTCCCCCTTGCGGGTCTGCATCCGGAGCACCATCGCGTCGGGATAGCCGAAACTCTGATAGCTGACCGGCTGGCCGAAGCTCATCGAGGCGACGTGGCCGAGACGGGCGGTGTCGCCCCGGCGGCGCGGCTTGCCGAGCGAGAACACCGGCTCGCCGAGGGCGAGGCACGGCTCCTGCGCCGGCTCCACCGGGCGGACGTCTCCCATCCGCTCGAGGCGGACCAGCGCGATATCGCTCGATTTGAGGATGTCGACCACGTGGCCGCGATAGGTGCGGCCGTCCTGGCCGTGCGCGCGCACCCGCCAGCCGGCGCTCACCGCAACGTGGCCGGCGGTAAGGACGTGGCCGGCCCGGTCGATGACGAAGCCGCTGCCGGAGGTCACTGCGTCGCCCGGATCCTTGGGCATCCGCGACACGCTGTGGGTGGTGTCGTGCACCACCAGCGTCACGTAGGCAGGGCTGGTGCGCTGCAGGAGGTTGCCGATGTTCTGTTCCAGCTCGCCGGCCGCCGGCTCGGGGCCGTTGGAAATGCCGATGACACGCGGCGACGGCTCGACCGAACAGGCGGCGAGCAGTGCCGCGACGGCCGCGGCCAGACAGATGCGCTTCGCGTTGCGCGTCATTCCAGTCCCAGCGCCTCGATCATCGGCCGGAGCTGACGCTCGTACCGGCGCCACTTGCCGACCGAGCGGGCATTGATCGGCTGGCGGACCTGCCACAGGCTCGCCGTCTCCACCGCACGCTCCACCTTTTCCGGGGTCAGGCAGTCGGGGCGCCAGTCGAGTCCGCAATGCTCGACCAGCCGCCGCGCCTGGCTCTCGGGGCTGGTGACGAGTTTCTCATATTCGACCTCGAGAAAGTCAATGGGCGAAACGCTGCGCCAGTGCGCCATGATCCGCTCGTGTTGCCGGTATGCCATCCCGAAGGCGGCGAGATCATACGTGAACGAGAGTCCTTGCCGAAAATGTTGCTCGAAACATGACAATCCGATGTCACGCGGGTCGCGACGGCAATAGATGACCTTCGCCTTCGGGAACAGCCACGCAATGAGGCCGATGAAGACGTAGTTGCCGGGCGCCTTGTTGGTGAACAGGCGGGCGTCGGGAGGGGCGCCGGTGCGCATAGCGCCAAGGATCGCCTCGGCATTCGCCCGCGCCCAGTCGGCGCCGAGCGCGGCCACCGCGTCGGGATAGCCGGGCACCCCCTGCGCCAGCATGTTGAAGTCGAGCCGCTCGCCGCCGGCGTGAACCTCGCGGTAGCCGGCGAGGATCTGCTCGGTAAGCGTGGTGCCGGAGCGCGGCATGCCGAGGATGAACACCGGGCCCTCGACATCGAGGCCCTGGCCCTTGCGGGCGGCGAAGAACTCCGGCGTGAAGGTGGTGATGGCGCGGTCGATGTGGTCGACGAGATCTTCGGCGCGGAACGGCAGCTTGGCCGCCTTGAGCGCGTTGGCCGTGGCGAGCGCCTCGAACGCCTCGTCGTGGCGGCCGAGCCGGCCCAGCAGGCGATAGAGGGCGAAGCCGGCGGCGATGCGGGCCGAATCGCGCATGGTGTCGCTTTGGAGGATTTCCGTCAGCCGCGGCAGGAACTCCTCGGGCAGGCCGTCGCTGCTGGCGAGCTTCTCGTAGGATTCGGCGGCGTCGGGGTCGATCTCGATCGACTTGCGGAAGCAGGCGTTGGCCTCGTCGAAGCGGCCGAGGCGCTGCAGCACGACGCCCCTGACATAGTGGGCACGAACCAGGTCGACGCCGGCGGCTATCGCCGCGTCGGCCCTGGCGAGCGCGGCCTCGTTGTCGGCGAGGTAGGCCAATGCCTTCGCCCACAGCGCATAGAGCCGCTTCGGCACGCCGCCGGCGCGCTCGGCGGCCGCGAAGGCATGGGCGGAGATGTCCTGCCGCTCGGCGTCGTAGGCGGCGGTGGCGAGGTTGCACCAGGCATCGACGTAACCGGGGTCGATGGCGACCGCGGCGCGATAGAGCGCGATCGCCTCGTCGAGGCCGCCGGTGGCGGCCACCGCGTTGGCGAGCGCGTTCATGATCTCCGGGTCGCGCGGGCTGAGCGCGTGCGCCTTGCGCAGGTGGGGCAGGGCGTCGTCGTTGCGGTCCTGGGCCAGGAGGCATTCGCCGAGCCCGTAGACGGCGTCGACGTCGTCGGGCGCAAGCGCCACGGCGCGGGCGAAATGGCGTTCGGCGATGCCCGTAGCGCCGGTCTGGCGGGCGAGCTCGCCGAGGTTGAGATGGACGGCGGGATCGTCGGGCCTGAGTGCGGCCGCCTTCTCGAACAGCCGGCGCGCGGCCTTGGCCTGGCCGTGCTGGGCCTCGAGGACGCCGGCCTCGATCAGGAGGTCGGCGTTGCGCGGATTGCGGGCGATGGCGGCACGGAAACCGGCCCGCGCCCGGCGGTAGCGGCCCTCGGCGGCATGCCGGCGCGAGAGCGCCAGGTCGTCGCTGCGGACGGGTGCGGTCACGGACGGGCCGGGGTCCCGGTCAGGCGGACGCGGGCCGGCTCGGGACCGCGGCAGGGCCTCTGCAGGGCGCGGGCGCCATGGCGCGCACGGGGCGGTGTGGCAACGGTCATCACAGGCCGATCGGGGTTGGCAACGGGAACCGGCCCATGATCGCCGCGGGGCGGCAAAAATCAAGCCCGCAATGGCCGGCGGCGGGGTGGTTTCGCGATCATGGCCGGCGCCACCGGCACGCACTCCGAAGGCACCACCCCGTCATCACCCGGCTCGTCCGGGATGGCGGTCCCGTGTCTGCGGCGCACCGTTTCACGCTGCACCGCGCACGGGATGACACCGGGGGGAGGGGTGCCGTGCACCGCGCACGGGATGACACCGGGGGGAGGGCGACGCAAGGAGGGCGTGTCACCCCGGATGCAGTGCAGCGGCGGGCGACAGCCCGGTGATGCGCTGCTGATCCGGGGCGTGTACCCGTCACGCCGTCATCACCCGGCTCGTCCGGGATGGCGGTCCCGTGTCTGCGGCGCACCGTTT
>CAZSNL010000045.1:0-21186 GCA_964608275.1 uncultured Hyphomicrobiales bacterium
TGCGCAGGATGGTGATCCAGGACAGGCCCGCCTGGAAGCCGTCGAGGATCAGCTTCTCGAACAGCGCCCGGTCGTCGTATTCCGGCACCCCCCATTCCTCGTCGTGGTAGGCGACGTACAGCGGGTCGGTGCCTGGCCAGGTGCAGCGCACGAGGCCGTCGGCATGGGCGAGCCCGCTCATGCCGCCTCCACCCCCGGCACCTCGAACCGAGCCCAGTCCGGCCGCTCAAGCCGCAGCGTGGCGCCGCCGGCGGTCAATGGCGCGCCGGCGGCGATCGCCGCCTCGGCGCGGTCGAGCCGCACCAGCACCAGCCCGCGGTCGCCGGCCACCGACATCACCTCGCCGATGGCGCGCTCGCCCGCTGTGACCGCGGAGCCGCGCTCAGGCGCGCCGCCGTCGAATACGGCCGGCACGATGCGCTTGCGGGCGGTGCCGCGGTGCTCGGTGCGCGAGACCACCTCCTGGCCCACGTAGCAGCCCTTGCGGAAGTCGACGCCGCCGATCTGGTCGAAGTTGCACTCGTGCGGGAACAGCTCGCCGGAGCCGATGTCGGCGCTGTCGGCAAGTCCAAGCGCGATCCTGTGGGCGTGGTAGTCGGCGGCGCTCGCCGCCTGCGCCCCGAGGCTGCCGGCGAACGCCGCGATGGCCTCTGCCGGCGCGATCACCCGGCTGCCCATCGCCGGCGTGCGCGGGTCGGCAAAGGCGACGCCGCCGGCCACCTCGCGAACGTTGCCGGGCTCGTCCGCCGTCGTGCCGTTCCACAGTGCTGCGACCGCCAGCACCTCGTCGGCGGCCAGGTCGACCTTCGCCCGCAGGCGGTAGAACATCAGCCGTTTCAGCAGCTCACCGGCGCGATCGGCGGCGCAGTCGATCAGGTAGCGCTCGCCGGCCTTGACCACGAAGAAATCGAACAGGATCTTGCCTTGCGGCGTCAGCAGCGCCGCGTACGCTGCACGGCCGGAATCGATTCGGCCGACGTCGGCGGTGATCAGGCCCTGCAGGAAGCGCGACGTGTCGGGGCCTTCTGCGGTCAGCACCGCCCGGTCGGCCAGTGTTGCAACAAAGGGAGTAGCCATGTCCGCCGGTTTTGTGCTCGGATCGTTCCGGGCCAAGATGTACGCGCCCGGCGGCGGGCTCGCAAGGCGAACGAGAGGAAGGACGTGGCGGAAACCTTCGATCTCATCCTGCGCGGCGGGGTGATCGTCAACCAGGACGGCATTGCCGAGGGCGACATCGCGGTCCGCAACGGCCGCATCGCCGACATCGGCAGCTTCCGGTCGAATCTCGCCGCCGAGGTGCTCGACCTCGCCGGGCTGCACGTCCTGCCCGGCGTCATCGACAGCCAGGTGCACTTCCGCGAACCGGGCAACGAGCACAAGGAAGACCTGAACACCGGCAGCCGGGCGGCGGTCAAGGGCGGCGTGACCGCCGTCTTCGAAATGCCCAACACGGTGCCGCCGACGGTCGAAGAGGCCTCGCTCGAGGACAAGCTTGGCAGGGCCCGCGAGGGCATGTTCTGCGATTTCGCGTTCTGGGTCGGCGGCACCCGCGACAACATCGACCGGCTTGCCGAACTGGAACGCCTGCCCGGCGCCTGCGGCATCAAGGTGTTCATGGGCTCATCGACCGGGTCGTTGCTTGTCCCCGACGACGAATCGGTGGAGCGAATCCTTGCCGCCACCTCGCGCCGGGTTGCCTTCCACAGCGAGGACGAGTTCCGGCTGCGCGAGCGGCTGGCTGAGCGGCGGGAGAACGAGCCGCAGACCCACACCGACTGGCGGGACGTGCAGACCGCTCTGCAAGCCACCACCCGGCTGGTCGCGCTCGCCCGCCGCACCGGCCGGCGCATCCACATCCTGCACGTCTCGACCGCCGAGGAGATGCTGATGCTCGCCGGCTACCGCGACGTTGCCACGGTCGAGGTGACGCCGCAGCACCTCACGCTCGCCGCGCCCGAGGCCTACCGTCGCCTCGGCACCCTGGCCCAGATGAACCCGCCGATCCGCGAGGCGCATCACCGCGAGGCGCTGTGGTGGGGCGTGGTCGCCGGCGTCGCCGACGTGATCGGTTCCGACCACGCCCCGCACACCCTCGCCGAGAAGGGTGAGCCGTACCCGAAGTCGCCGTCCGGGATGCCGAGCGTGCAGACCCTGGTGCCGGTCATGCTCGATCACGTCAACGCCGGCCGGCTCAGCCTCGAGCGGCTCGTCGACCTGACCAGTCACGGCCCGGCGCGGGTGTTTCAGATCGCCGGCAAGGGCCGTATCGCGGCCGGATACGACGCCGACTTTACCATCGTCGACCTTGGGCGGCGGGTGTCGATCAGCAACGCCTGGATCGAGAGCCGGTGCGGCTGGACGCCGTTTGCCGGCACCGAGGTTGCCGGCTGGCCGGTCGGCACCATCATCCGCGGTCGCCGCGTCATGTGGGAGGACGAGATCATCGGCGAGCCGGGCGGCGAGCCGGTGCGGTTCCTGGAAACGCTGAGCCCGGTCGCCGAGCCGGTGCCGGCCGAGGCCTGACGGCGGCGTCAGCCGTTGTCAGGCTGGGCCGCGGCCTTGGCCGCCTTGCTGCCCTCGTCCGGCAAGCCCGCCTCGAGCTTCTTCTTGATGATCTCCAGCTGCTCCGGCTCGGGCTTCAGGTCGTGCGCGTGCTGCCACTGGAACTTCGCCTCCAGCCGCCGGCCTACCCGCCAGTAGGCATCGCCCAGGTGGTCGTTGATCACCGGGTCCTCCGGCCTCAGCTCCACCGCCCGCTCCAGCTCCTTCACCGCGCTGTCGTAGTCGCCGAGCTGGTAATGCGCCCAGCCGAGGCTGTCGACGATGTAGCCGTCATTCGGCCGCAGCTCGACCGCCTTCCGGATCATCCGCATCGCCTCCTGCAGGTTCTGCTTCTGCTCGAGCCACGAGTAGCCGAGGTAGTTGAGCACAAGCGGCTGGTCGGGGTGCAGCGCGATCGCCTGCTTGAAGTCGGCTTCCGCCTTCGGCCACTGCTTGGAGCGCTCGTAGGCGATGCCGCGGAAGTAGTACAGCGTCCAGTCGCGCTCCTTCGGCTCGTCGATGAGGTCGATCGCCTTCGAGTAGACCTCCGCCGCCTCGGCGAACTGCGACCGGCCGCGCAGGATGTTGCCGAGCGTCATCAGCGGCTCGCGGCTGTCGGGCCGCGCCGCAGCCAGCTTCTTCAGCCGGTCGATGGCCTCGTCGGTGCGCTCGAGGCGGTCGAGGTTGGCGGCGATCTGGAGCTCGGCGTGCTCGTACAGCGCCGAACCCCTGGGTATCTTGCGATAGATCTCGATGGCCACGTCGTGGCGGCCGGCGTCGGAATAGATGTCGGCGAGCAGGACCTGCGCGATCGGGAACCGCGGCTCGAGGAACAGCGCCAGCCTCGCATACGGTACCGCCACCTCCATGCCGGCATCCTCTGCGAGCGCGCTGGCGATGCCGAACAGCGCCTCGGCGGCACCGGCGCGGGAGCTGGCGACGAACCGCGCAGGCATCTTGTCGCGCTTGCTCTCCTCCATCGCCGCCACGATCAGCGGATGCGCGAGCGACGATCCGAGGAACGTGCCGTAGACTTCCTGCGCTTCCGCCGTCCGGCCCATCCGCTCGAGGAAATTGCCGTATGCCTGGGCCAACCGGACCGACGTCGAGGCCTCGTCGAACGCCTGCTTGTAGAGCGCTCCGGCGCGCTCGTACTCGCCGGCCAGGTCGAGGATCATCGCCGAATGGAAGGCAAGGTAGATGCCGAACGAATCAGTCTTCCGGAGATCGTCCAGCACCTTCACTGCCGCCCGGTAGTTGCCTTCGGCGGCATGGGTCCAGGCGCTCATCAGGCCCGAGGAAAGCTCGCCGATCCGGGCGTGGCTGGCCTTCTCGAAGTGGGCCCGCGCCGCGGCCGGGTTGCCGGCCTTGATCTGGCGGGCGCCGAGCACCAGCCGGGCCATGCGGTTGTTGCGGTCGTGCCGGACGAGGCGCCACGCCAGCTGTTCGGCCTCGTCCACGTTCCCCGCCCCGAGCTCGAGCAGGAAGGCGCGTTCGAGGAGATACGGGTTATCGGGATCGCCCTTCAGCGCCCTTGTATAGAATTGCGCCGCCTTGAGGGTGTCGTTTCTGGCGGTGGCGAACCGCCCTGCGAGGTAGTTGCCGGCGTGCGACATACCGGTTCGCTTGTCGCCGCTTGCCGCCGCCGGCTGGGCGCTGGCAAACGCGCCGATGATGACTGCGGCGCACAGCGAGGCGACGAACCCCGCATTCCGCGCCTCGCGGATCTCACGGTGCATCCCCGCAATCCCCTCTCTTGACTCATACCACTGGCCGGGATCGACCGCCCGCAGTTCAGGAGCAATTGCGCTCCGCCGTCAACCCCGAATCCGAATTGGACCGCGGCCGTGGTGACTCGGATGACCATACCACAATCGCCCCCAGCCGGCCATGCCCGGCTGACCGGCGGGCCGCCGCACCGGCAGCTCAGCGGCCGCGCGCGGTCCGGAACCGGGCGATGCTGTCGGCCGGCCAGTATTGCGACATGCGGTAGTACTCGGCAACGGCCGGCACCCCCTCGGGCAGGTTCACCCAGGGCCGCCTGGTCGAGGTGTAGATGTGGATGTCGGGCGGAAAGGCGGCCGGGTCGTCGAGCGTTCCGGTGCGAACGAAATGCACCGAATCGCCGGCGCCGGCGTAGTTGCTCCACAGTGCGATCCCGCATGTGGGGCAGCGGGTGACTGTCTGACCCTTGCCGCTCGCCGACGGCAGCACCACCCGCACCACGTCGCCCGAAAGCCGCTCCACCCGCGATGCCTCGACGAGGGCGTTGACGGCAAACGCCGATCCGGTCTCGCGCTGGCACCAGGTGCAGTGGCAGCAGTGGACGAACATCGGCCGGGCGGTGATCCTGTACCGCACCTGGCCGCAGGTGCAGCCGCCGTCGGCGGAAAAGCTGTCGTCGGTTGCCATCCGGCCCCCGTCCGTGGTGTTCGCGGTCATGCCGGCTGCCGCGCCCTGCGGCGCCTGCCGGCCCGCTCCGGCCGGCGACGCATCTCTACCGCGGTCGCTCCGCTCCGTCGACCCGTTTCGCGGCGCCCCGAGACAGCGGAAGCCGGCGCGGTGGCCCGCGCCGGCTCCGATGAAACTTGTGAAGGCCCGGGCTGTCGCCGGCTTGTGCTCAGCGCGCCCGCGCCTGCCGGGTCGCGGCGAGACGCTCGCCCACGTCGAGGGTGGCCATTTCCACCAGGTAGGCGGAGAACGGCATGTCCATCGCCCGCATCTCCGAGGTGATCGCGCTGAGTTCGCCGTGAATGGTCTTCAGGCGCTTCAAGGCCGTGGATTCCGGTTTGGTCGTCATTGCATACCCCCTTGTTCCGACCACGAATGGTCTGTACACGGTCGAACTTAGCGGAAAAAATCTAACACGAGATTTACGGCACCGGTCGAACTTGACGAATATTTGCATCCTGACAGGCGTTGCTTTCGACAACCTGTGATTGTCTATTCAATTCGAAATTGTTTTGAACACACCCCGAATAATATCAATTCAACCTGGAATCGATACTTTACCCACATCCTCGCCCGCTGCCGACAGTCCGGCGCAGGCTGGAATCCAAGTTTCGGCAGCCTGCGGATGCGTCGCTCTGGACCCCGACCTGCGCCGGGGTGACGTCGCACGGGGGCTGCCCCGTGCACGCGCTGCCACGACCGCACCACCCGGCGTCATTGTGAGCGGAGCGAAGCAATCCCGTGCGGTGCGTCACATCCCCGAGTAGTTCGGCCCGCCGCCGCCCTCGGGCACCGTCCAGACGATGTTCTGCGGCGGGTCCTTGATGTCGCAGGTCTTGCAGTGGACGCAGTTCTGGGCGTTGATCTGGAACCGCGGATTTGTGCCGTCGTCGTCGGTCACCACCTCGTAGACGGCGGCCGGGCAGTAGCGCTGCGCCGGCTCCGCATACTCGGGGAGCGTGTACGAGATCGGGATGTCGGGGTCCTTCAGCTTCAGGTGGACCGGCTGGTCCTCCTCGTGGTTGGTGTTCGACAGGTACACCGACGACAGCCGATCGAAGGTCAGCACCCCGTCCGGCTTCGGATAGGCGATCGGCCGGTGGTCGGCCGCCTTGCCGGTCGCCGCGTGGTCCGGCTTGCCGTGGCCGAGCGTGTAGGGAAGGCCGAGCCCCATGTTGTTCATCCACATGTCGATGCCGCCGAGCGCGATGCCGGCCCAGGTGCCGAGCTTCGACCAGTACGGCTTGACGTTGCGCACCCGCCTGAGGTCGGCGGCGACGCGGCTTTCCTCGTAGGCCTGCTGGTAGCCGGTCAGCTCGTCGCGGGCGCGGCCGGCGCGAATCGCCGCGAACGCCGCCTCGGCGGCAAGCCGGCCGGTGCCGATCGCGTTGTGGGTGCCCTTGATGCGCGGCACGTTGACGAAGCCGGCGGCGCAGCCGCTCAGCGCCCCGCCGGGGAAGGCGAGCTTCGGCACCGACTGGTAGCCGCCCTCGGTGATGGCACGCGAGCCGTAGCCGATGCGCCTGGCGCCCTCGAACACGCCGCGGATCGCCGGGTGGGTCTTGAAGCGCTGGAACTCGTCGAACGGCGACAGGTACGGGTTGGCGTAGTTCAGGTGGACGACGAAGCCGACGGCGACGAGGTCGTCGTCGAAATGGTAGAGGAACGAGCCGCCGCCGGTGCGCCAGTCGAGCGGCCAGCCGAAGGTGTGCTGGACGAGGCCGGGGCGGTGGACCTCCGGCCTCACCTGCCACAGCTCCTTGAGGCCGATGCCGAACTTCTGCGGCTCGCGGCCGTGGTCGAGGCCGAAGCGGGCGATCAGCTGCTTCGACAGCGAGCCGCGGGCGCCCTCGGCGAACAGCGTGTACTTGCCGTGGAGCTCGATGCCGGGGGTGTAGGTGTCCTTGCGGCTGCCGTCGCGGGCCACCCCCATGTCGCCGGTCGCCACCCCCTTCACCGCGCCGTCGTCGTCGTCGACGACCTCGGCGGCGGCGAAGCCGGGGTAGATCTCGACGCCCAGCGCCTCGGCCTGCTCGCCGACCCCGCGGCACAGGGTGCCGAGGCTGCCAACGGGGTTGCCGTGGTTGTTCATCAGCGGCGGCATCATCAGGTTGGGCAGCCGGATGCTGCCGGCCTCCCCGAGCACCAGGAACCGGTCCTCGGTCACCCGGGTCTTCAGCGGCGGCTCGCGGTCGCGCCAGTCGGGGATCAGCTCGTCGAGGCCGATCGGGTCGATCACTGCGCCGGACAGGATGTGGGCGCCGACCTCGGAGCCCTTCTCGATCACCGTCACCGACAGCTCCTCGCCGGCTTCCGCGGCCAGCTGCCTGAGGCGGATCGCGGCGGCGAGCCCGGCCGGCCCGGCCCCCACGATCACCACGTCGAACTCCATCGATTCGCGTTCGGCCATGTCCCTCTACCCTCGCCGTCTGCCCTGCTATAGTGGCCGGCATACTAGTATGTGGAGTAACCGATGGACAGTACGCGGGCCAGCCCCGCGGGGCGTCCGGAACGCACGATGCACGATACCCGCACCCTGATCGACATCCTCGAGTGGTACCGCGCGATGGGCGTCGACGAGGCGATCGACGAGACGCCGGTCAACCGACTGGCGGCGGCGCCGGAACCGGAGCCGGCGACGCCGGAAACGGCGGCGGCAGTGTCTCCGGCAGCTCCGGCAGTGCATCCGGCGACGCATCCGGCGGCACCGCCGTCGCCGCCGCAGGGGCGGGTGGCGCCGCCGCTGCCGGCCCTGCGCGGCACCGACCACGGCGTGCCGCCGCCTCCCCTGTCGCCGGTCGAGCCACGCGAGGCGGAGGCCGACGCGCGGGCGCGGGCGGCCGCCTGCACGAGCCTCGAGGAACTGCGCGAGGTGGTGGCCGGGTTCGAGGGCTGCAGCCTGCGCGACACCGCCCACAGCCTCGTCTTTTCCGACGGCAACCCGGCGGCGCGGGTGATGCTGATCGGCGAGGCGCCGGGCCGCGACGAGGACATCCAGGGCAAGCCGTTCGTCGGCCGCAGCGGCCAGCTGCTCGACCGCATGCTGGCGGCCATCGGCCTCGACCGGCAGTCGGCCTACCTCGCCAACGTCATCTACTGGCGGCCGCCCGGCAACCGGGCGCCGACGGCGGCGGAACTGGCCATCTGCCGGCCGTTCATCCGCCGCCAGATCGAACTCGCCGACCCGGAGATCCTGGTGTTTCTGGGGCGGGTGCCAGCGGCCGAGCTGCTGGAGACGACGCAGGGCATCCAGAGGCTCAGGGGGACGTGGCGGACCTATGCGAGCGGCGGCCGGCAGTGGCCGGTGATGGCCACCTTCCACCCCGCCTACCTGCTGCGGCAGCCGGCGGCCAAGAAACTGTCATGGCGTGACTTTCTCGCCATCCGCAAGCGCCTCGACGAGGGAGACACGCAATGACCGGCCCCGCCAGCGAACGCCCGTTCATCCCGGTCGGCATCGCCGTCCTGACGGTGTCGGATACCCGCTCCCTCGACGACGACAAGTCCGGCGCGACGCTCGTCGCGCGCCTCGAGGCGGCCGGCCACCGGCTCGCCGGGCGGCAGATCGTGAAGGACGAGGTCGAGGCCATCCGCGCCGCGGTGCGGGACTGGATCGACGATCCGGCGGTCGACGTGGTGCTGACCACCGGCGGCACCGGGCTGACCGGCCGCGACGTCACGCCGGAGGCGCTGGAGCCGCTGTTCGACAAGGTGATCGACGGCTTCTCGACGGTGTTCCACTGGATCAGCCTCGAGAAGATCGGCGTCTCCACGGTCCAGTCACGCGCCATCGCCGGGGTCGCCGGCGGCACCTACATCTTCTGCCTTCCGGGTTCCCCGGGCGCCTGCCGCGACGCCTGGGACGGCATCCTCGCCCACCAGCTGGACTACCGGTCGCGGCCGTGCAACTTCGTCGAGATCATGCCCCGCCTGTCGGAACACCTTCAGCGTCGCAAGGACTGAAGCACAAGCGTGCGGCCGGTCGCGGTCAGGTCAACCCGAGCAGCGACAGGACGAAGGCGATGACCACGACGAGTCCGATGATGTAGATGATGGAGTGCATCTCGTGCTTCCTTGAGCCGTTGAACAGGCGGGAGAACCGTCCCCCGCGATGTCCAACGGCCAAGCAAACGCGCCGGTTCCGCAGATGCTGTGCGTATGCGGCCGCGAACTGGTGGCTGTGTCCCGCGGGTCACAGCCGCCTGCCGGCACGCCGCGGGCGCGGATTCCCGGCGAAACCGCACCCGGCGGGCTGCCTCAGGCCGCGGCGCGGGCGAGATCCCTGCAGGCGAGGCACACCTGCGCGATGTGGCGGTGATCGGTGCCGCAGCAGCCGCCCAGCACATTGACGTGCGGGAAGCGGCGGACCAGGTCGGCATACTGGCCGCCGAGTTCGACCGGGTTGCCGATGTCGAGTTCCGGCGCATTGTCGAGCTCCGCATGGCTGCACTTCGACGAGTTGGCGCGGATGCCGCGCAGCCGCCGCACCCACGCCGTGCCGGGCTCGAGCGCTCCGGCGAAGTGCGTGGGATGGGCGCAGTTGATCATGTAGTACTCCGGCCCGCCCGCGGTCGCCGCATCGACGGCTTCGATCGCCTCGCGAAGGGTCTCGCCGGTCGGCAGCCGGCCGTCGGTCTCGACCGTGAACGAGATCACCACCGGCATCCCTGCGGCGCGGGCGGCGCGGACGATACCGGCCGCTTCCGGCGTGTTGGTCATGGTGTGGGCGGTGACGAGATCGGCACCGGCTTCGGCGAACGCGCGAACCTGGAGGGCGTGGTAGTCCTCCGCCTCGCGGGCCGACATGATGTTCTCGGGCCGGTAGCCGTCGCCGCGCGGGCCGACGCAGCCGCTGACCACCATCGGCGATTGCGGGGTCTCGCAGGCGTCGCGGATGGCGGCGGTGAACGCGACCGCAAACCGGTTGATCGCGGCGGTCTCCGCAGCGCCATGGCCTGCGAGCGCCGTCCAGTCGCTGCTGGCCCGCCAGGTCACGGTCTCCAGCACGAAGCCGAAACCGTTGGCGAGGGCCATCGGAATGAACCGGTCGTAATAGGCGCGCAACGCGGCCCGGCCCGCCTCGGTCTCGTAGAGCACGTAGCCGGCCATGTGGGGCAGCTCCCAGCCTTCGTGGAAGATGAAGGTGGTCTCAACACCACCATCGGACAGGAACAGGCCGCCGTCGAGTTGCGGCAGGTGCGATCGGTACTTGCTCATGACGTGAACCTCATCGAAGTGGTCGGGGCACCGACGGCAGGGCGCTGCCGGCGATGCGATCGCGCCATGGATCGCGCAGGGCCGTTTCACCGCCGTTTCGGAAACGGGCCATTGTCGTTTCAATTGTTTCGGCGGGCTGGCCGCCACCCGGCCTGATCCATACATCCCCAACACGGCGCTCGACAGATGCGGGACCGTGCAGGATAATCGAACATGCCGCTGGTGCCGGTTTCAGCGCGGACCCAGGCGGCGCGTTCTGGCATTGCGGAGGATACGGCGATGCGGTGGGCTCGGTTGCTGGGCGCACTGGCCGTTCCCGGCTTCGTGGCGGCGGCGGCTGCCGGCGATGCCGAACTGGGCCGCAGGCTGAGCGAGCCGTGCGCGGCCTGCCACGGCGCCGACGGGATCAGCGTTTCGGGCGACATTCCCAATCTCGCCGGCCAGAAGGAGGCCTATCTCGGCGCACAGCTCAAGGCCTATCGCAGCGGCAGCCGCGAGAACGCGTTCATGCAGCCCATCGCGGCCGAACTGAGCGACGACGACATCGCGAACCTGGCCGCCTACTGGGCGAGCCTGCGGGGCAAGACCGGGGCCGATGTCTCGGACCTGGTGGCGGAGTTCAACCAGACGCGGGTGCATTTTCCCGCCGACTACAAGTCGACGTTCACCTGGTACGCGTCGATGAACCTCCCCGAGCGCAACCAGATGCGGCGCTACTACGCCAACGACACGGCGCTGGAGGCGGCGCGCCAGGGCCGGGCCCTGCCGCCGGGCTCGTACATACTGGTCGAGGTCTACACCCCGAAACGGGATCAGGACGGCAACTTCGTGGTCGGGGCGGACGGCTTCTTCGAACCGGAGACACTCGACGTCCTTTCGACCATGGAGGCGGGCGCCGGCTGGGGTGCGAACATTCCGGACCTGTTCCGCAACGGCGAGTGGAACTACGCCCTGTTCGATACCGACGGGACGCGCAAGGCCGATACCAACCACGCGCTGTGCTTCGCCTGCCACAAGGCGAAGGAAGCCGAGAGCCACATCTTCACGATGGCGGAGCTGATCGAGGCGGCGCGGAAGTGAACCCGCAGCGCCTGACGCCGGCGCCCAGCCGCCGGTAGTCGTCGCCGGTATCAAGATCCCACAGCTGGCGCAGGCAGCCGGCGCTGAACCTGCCGAGGTTGGCGGCCGTGTCGGAAAGCGCGTGCGGGCTTGACCAGCGCACGCCCTCGAACAGCCGCGGCGGCAGCGGCCTCGCCGCGCCGATGAGCCAGTAGCCGCCGTCGGCCGCCGGGCCAAACACGACGTCGCGACGGCCGAGCACGGCAAACGCGCGGGCGACGTCGTCGCGCCGGATGCCCGGGATGTCGCTGCCGACGATCACCACCGGGCCGCATCCTGCGCTACTCAGCAGCCGGCTCATCCGGTCTCCGAGGTCGCCCGGTCCCTGCGGCAGCCGGCGGACGCCGCCCGGCAGCGAGCGGTCGTGCAGCAGACGGTCGGGCGTGACCGCGAGCACGAGTTCCCAGCGTCGCGGATCGGCTAGCCGCGCCACCGTCGCGGAGACGAGATGCCGGTACACGCCGGCCGCCGCACCGGTCCCGATCTCGCGCGCCAGCCGCGACTTGACGGCTCCCGCCCGCGGCGCCCGGGCCATGATCACGAGACGACGGCGATACGCGTGCGCCGTCATCCGTACAGCCGCAGGAGAACGTGCGGCGGCACCTTCAGGAAATAGAGTGTGAGGCAGGTCCAGTTGCGCAGCGGACGCAGCAGATAGCCGTCGCGCCGGTAGCGTCCGGCGTCCGTTACCGCGGCGTGGCGCAGCATCGCGACGCGTCGGCCGAGGCGGCGCACCAGGTCGACATCCTCCATCAGCGGCAGCGGCGCGAACCCGCCAAGCCGATCGTAGCATTGGCGGGAGATGACAAGCCCCTGGTCGCCGTATGGCAGGCCAAGCCATGCCGTGCGCAGTGCGACGCCCCGCTCGATGATCCGCGCGCCGAGGGAGGCATCGGCCAGCCTGAGCCGGAAGCAGGCCGCGGCAGGGCCCTCGTACCCGATCGCCGACGCCTGATCGATGAAGCCCGCCACCTCGGTTTCCCAGCCCGGCTCCAGCACAGTGTCGGCGTGCAGGAACAACAGCCAGTCGCCGCGTGCCGCAGCGGCGCCGGCGGCGAGCTGGGTGCCGCGGCCGCGCGGCGCCCGGATCACCGTCGCGCCGGCCGCCTCGGCGATGCGGACCGTGGGGTCGCAGGAGCTGCCGTCGGCGACGATCACCTCGCGGATCAGCCCCGACACGGCGCCCGGAACCAGCGCCGCGAGCGTCGCCGGGAGATCGCGTCCCGCATCGAGGGTAGGAATGACCACACTCAGCATGGCGGACTTATCCGCCATCCGCGGCAGCGCGGCAACGATATCGGCGCCTGCAACCGGGTCGCGTCGGTCCCCGACCGGCCGGAACGCTGCCCCTAGACGAGATCGAGGTCGCGGCGGTGGCGCAGAAACGGGCTGTAGACCGGCGCGTCGGGCACCAGGCGGCCGTCGGGGCCCCATTCGCTCATCCGGTTGAAGGGAATGGCGGGGACCGAGTCGATGGCGGTCAGATGGGCGACGTAGTCTGCCTCGACCTGCTTCAGGCGCGCCTCGAGCACGCTGTCGTCGGAATACCGCAGGCCCGCCTCGACGCCATAGGCGACGAACGGCTGCAGGACGGTGAACCCGACGTAGGCGAGGCTGAAGTTCACCGGCCACAGGAGCAGACTGATGTCGCCGCTGCGGCCGTTGTAGCTGTAGGTTTCGGGGCTGGTGGCGACCGTCACCGACAACATGGCGCGCTTGCCGAGGAAGCGGCCGTTCTCGAACCGCTTGGTGCTGGTATAGACATCGCCGTAGATGAACACCCTGTCGCACCAGCCCTTCAGCATGGCCGGCGGCAGGTGCCACCACAACGGATATTGCAGGATCACGAGGTCGGCCGCGTCGAGCCGGGCGATCTCCCCCGCCACGTCGACCGGCACGCGCCCGTTCTCGCAGGCGTGGCGCTGTTCGGCCTGGGCGTCGAAGCGCAGCGGATCACGGCGATCGACGAAGTGTTCGGCGCGTTCGCAGGGATCGAACCCCATCGCGTAGAGGTCGCTCGTCGTCACCGTCCATCCCAACCCCTCGAGCGTCTCGCGGGCCCGCGTGGCGAGATGGGCGTTGAACGATCGCGGCTCGGGATGAGCGAGAACAATGTGAGCCTGCATCGAAAGTCCGGCCCCCTCCTGATTTCCCGGTTCGGGACGGAGACTTGCGCAGAACCCGCCGGCTTGCAACCGAATGCTCCGCCCGTTCGATTGTTCTTGTTTTGTTCACGTCGCTGCGATATCTTGCCGGCATGGCAAACCGATCCATGGTCATCCGGCCGGAATGGCCGTCCAGCGACGCCGAGTGGGGCGCGTTCGTGCCGGACCCGGTCCGGCGGGGCCGCGGCGCCCGCTCCAACCCCTCGGGCCGCTTCGAACCGCTGTCGAGGGTGGTCTTCGATGACGGGTGGGAGACGCTCGACGAACTCGGGCCGTCAAAGACGACGGTGACGGAGGAAACTCCGCGACGGATCATCACCCGCAACGACTCGCCGGACATCTCGTTCGACCGGTCGATAAACCCGTACCGCGGATGCGAGCACGGCTGCGCCTACTGCTTCGCCCGCCCGACGCATGCCTTCATGGGATTGTCGCCCGGGCTCGATTTCGAGACCAGGCTGTTCGCCAAGACCAACGCCGCCGAACTCCTGCGCCGCGAACTGTCCGACCCGCGCTACCAGCCGCGGATGATCGCCATCGGGACCAACACCGATCCCTACCAGCCGATCGAGAGGCGGTATCGCATCATGCGGCAGGTTCTGGAGGTGCTCGCCGAGTTCGATCATCCCGTCGGCATCGTGACCAAGTCGACCCTGGTGCTGCGCGATCTCGACATCCTGCAGCCGATGGCGGCCAAGGGACTGGTGAAGGTCGGCATCTCGGTGACGACCCTCGACCGCAAGCTTGCGCGGGCGATGGAGCCGCGTGCCGCCACCCCGGAACGACGGCTCCAGGCCATCGAGGTGCTGGCGACGGCCGGCGTGCCCACCGCCGTCATGTTCGCGCCGGTCATACCGGCACTGAACGACTCCGAACTGGAAGCCGTGCTCGGCCGTGCCGCGGCGGCCGGTGCGACGGAAGCCGGATACGTGCTGCTGCGGCTGCCGCACGAGCTCTCCGACCTGTTCCGCGAATGGCTGCAGAGCGAATTTCCCGACCGTGCCGCGCATGTGTTGTCGCTGATGAAGTCGATGCGAGACGGCAAGGCCTACGACGCCACCTGGCACCGGCGCATGCGCGGAACCGGCCCCTATGCGTGGTCGATCGGCCGCCGGTTCGAGATTGCCGCGCGACGCCTCGGCCTCAACAAGAAGCGGACCCGGCTCACCGTCGAGCACTTCAGGCGACCACCGCAACCCGGCGATCAGCTGTCGCTTCTCTAGCAAGGTTCCTGTGGACCGCCGTGCGGCTACCGGTTGCCGCGGGCGCGGCTGTCGGCGACAGTCGCGGACATGCGTCACGATTCGCTGGTCCGTACCCTGCCCTGCTACGAACTCGAGACCGAGGCCAGGGTGCTCGGCGTCTGGCCGGTGGCGGGGATCGACGAGGCGGGCCGCGGACCACTGGCGGGACCGGTGGTCGCGGCGGCGGTGATCCTCGATCCGGACCGGATCCCCGACGGCATCGCCGATTCCAAGATGCTCACGCCCGAGCGCCGCGCCGCGCTCTACGACGAGATCCGCGCCACAGCCACCGTCGCCACCGCCGTCGGCGACGTCGCCCTGATCGACAGCATCAACATCCTCCAGGCGACGCTGGTGACCATGGCACGGGCCGTCGCGGCGCTCGCGACGGTGCCGCGCCTCGCGCTGGTCGACGGCAACCAGCTCCCGAAGCTGGACTGCCCGTGCCGGCCGGTGGTCGGCGGTGACGGGTCCTGCCTGTCGATTGCCGCCGCATCGATCGTCGCCAAGGTGACGCGCGACCGGATCATGGAACGGCTGGCGGAGGAGTATCCGCAGTTCGGGTTCCAGAACCACAAGGGATACAGCACCCCCGAGCACTTCGCGGCGCTGCGCGAGCACGGGCCGACGCCGCACCACCGGCGGTCGTTCGCGCCGGTCCGGCTGGCCCTGGAAGGCCGCGCGGATATGGTTAGCGAAGTCCTAATTTCCAATTAAATTCAATTAATTAAGCATTTACGCCCTCGTGGGACGATCCCCTCCTGTTGCGTTCAAGGGGGGTGTTCATGGGTATCGCTCCACGGCCAGACATCGAGCCGTACATCGACCGGATCCTGATCGGCGACTGCATTTCAGAACTGTGCCGCCTGCCGCAGGCCTCGGTCGACCTCGTGTTCGCCGACCCGCCCTACAACCTCCAGCTCGAAGGCGAGCTCAGGCGGCCGAACAACAGCATCGTCAACGGCGTCGACGACGACTGGGACAAGTTCGACGACTTCGCCACCTACGACCGGTTCACCCGCGCCTGGCTCAAGGCGGTCAAGCGGGTGCTGAAGCCGGAAGGCACGCTGTGGGTCATCGGCAGCTACCACAACATCTTCCGGGTCGGCACCGCGATGCAGGACCTCGGCTTCTGGCTGCTCAACGACATCATCTGGCGCAAGACCAACCCGATGCCGAACTTCCGCGGCCGGCGGTTCACCAACGCCCACGAAACCCTGATCTGGGCCGCCCGCGATGCGGGGCAGAAGCGCTACACCTTCAATTACGAGGCGATGAAGGCGCTGAACGACGACCTGCAGATGCGCTCGGACTGGCTGCTGCCGATCTGCAATGGCCGCGAGCGCCTGAAGGACGCAAGCGGCGCCAAGCTTCACGCGACCCAGAAGCCGGAAGCGCTGCTGCATCGGGTCATCCTCGCGGCCTCCAACCCGGGCGACATCGTGCTCGATCCGTTCTTCGGCACCGGCACGACGGGCGCGGTGGCGCGCCGGCTCGGCCGGCGCTGGATCGGCATCGAACGCGACCGCGGCTATGCCGCCGCCGCGGAAGCCCGCATCCGGGCGATCAAGCCGGCGGCGGATGACTGTCTCGCGGTGGCCAAGGGCCGGCGGGGCGAGCCGCGGGTGCCGTTCGGGACCATCGTCGAGCGGGGCCTGATCGCGCCGGGAACCGTGCTCTACGATCCGGCGAGGCGCCACGCCGCGAGGGTTCGCGCCGACGGCACCCTGGTGTGTGCCGACGCCACCGGGTCGATCCACCGGATCGGCGCCCACGTGCAGGGGCTCGATGCCTGCAACGGCTGGACGTTCTGGCATTTCCAGGCCGGGTCCGAGCTCAAGCCGATCGATCTCCTGCGGCAGCAGGTGCGCGCCGAGATGGCGTAAGGCCGGTCGCCGCCGCGATCATCCGCCACCGTCGCCAGCGGCGCGGGCGCGTTCGGCATGGGCGACGACCTTGCGCATCACCGTCGGCAGCGCCTCCTCGGCGAGCCTCTCGCGCCGGACCCAGCGCCAGTCGTCCCCGGTCACCGCCTCGGCGGCCCGTCGCGAAACCGTCGCGGCGTGGACCGAAAGCTCGAGGTGAAAATGGGTGAAGGTGTGCCGCACGATGCCCGCAAGCGGCCGCCAGTCGGCAGCAAGCGGCGGTGCCTCCGCGCCGCCATCTTCGCGCCATTCGCCTGACGGGATCTCCGTCATGCCGCCGAGGAGCCCGCGTTCGGGCCGGCGGCGGACCAGGATCCGGCCGTCCTCGCGCTCGACCCAGTAGGCGACGGCGCGGCGCAGCGGCCTTGCCGGTTTCGGGGGCCTGACCGGCAGGCGCTCGGCAATGCCGCGGGCACGGGCAAGGCAGAGGCCATTGAGCGGGCAGACCAGGCAGTCGGCGCGCCGCGCCGTGCACACCGTCGCCCCCAGATCCATCAGCGCCTGGGCGAAGTCGCCGGCGCGCCGCTGCGGCGCGAGGCGGTCCACGAGACTGTCGAGCGTCGCCTTCGACTGGCGCAACGGCACCTCGACCGCATGGACCCGGGCCAGGACCCGCTCGACGTTCGCGTCCACCGGAACCACCGGCCGGTCGAACGCGATCGCGGCAATGGCGGCGGCGGTGTAGCGCCCGATGCCCGGCAGCCGCTCCAGTTCGGCGACGGTATCGGGAAACCGACCGCCATGGCGGCGGGCCACTTCCAGGGCGCAGGCGTGCAGGTTGCGTGCCCGCGCATAATAGCCGAGCCCCGCCCATGCCTTCAGCACGTCGTCGAGATCGGCCGCGGCAAGGTCATGGACGGTCGGCCACGCCTGCACGAAGCGCTCGAAATAGGGCGCGACGGCCGCCACAGTCGTCTGCTGCAGCATGATCTCGCTGAGCCAGACACGATAGGGGTCGGCCGGCGTCCCCGGCACCGCCCGCCACGGCAGGTGGCGACGGTGACGGTCGTACCAGGCGAGCAGCGCCGCGACCAGGCCGGCAGGTTCCGGCCGCGTCCCCGCCCCCGTGGTCACAGTCGCGTCATCGGCCCGCCGAACCGCATCATCCATTGCCATCTGTCCTTGCATGCATCCGAATCGCGACGGTACAACGCGAGCACAACCACATCGGCCGGACCGTCGCAATCCCATGGCGAAGCCTCTGAGCGCGAACCTGCACGCAGTCACCCGCCGGGCGTTCGAGCGGCACGGCTTCGCCTATGCCGACATCCTGACGCAATGGCCGGCCATCGTCGGGCCCGAGCTTGCCGCGGTCAGCATGCCGGTGCGGCTGCGCTGGCCGCGCGGAAAGACCGATGACGATACCGCCGGGCGACGGCGGGCGGGAACGCTGGTGGTCCGGGTCGCCGGCGGGCGGGCGATAGAGTTGCAGCACGAGGCGCCGCAGATCGTCGAGCGGGTGAACCGCTACTACGGCTACGAGGCCGTGTCGGGGCTCAGGATCGTCCAGGGCGAGATCCCCGCGAAAGCCACCGGCAAGGCGCCGCCGCGGCCGCTTTCGCCGCACGAGGAGGCCCGGCTGTGCGCTGCCCTGAACGGAATCCGGGAGGCCCCACTGGCCGACGCCCTGCAGCGCCTGGGCGCGGGAACGCTGAGGGCGCGGCGCCGGAGCGGATAGCAATCCACAGCCGACTGCGCCGGCAACGACGGATTTTCTTGTACGGATCGTTCAATATCTTGTAGTTAGGAGCCTGTGATGAGACTAGATCGACGATTCCTGCTGGCGTCCGCCGGCGCGTTCACTGCCTGCGCCGCGGGCACGGCGGTGCTGCGCGGTCCGGCCGGCCTGATCACCCCGGCGCAGGCCCAGGAGGTCGATCTGGAAGCCCTGCACGCGCCGGGCCCGCTCGGACCGATCGCCGAGGGCAATCCGGATGCCCCGGTGACCATCGTCGAGTATGCCTCGCTGACCTGCCCGCACTGCGCCGCGTTCCACGTCGAGACCTACCCGCAGATCAAGGAGAAGTACATCGACAGCGGCCAGGCGCGACTCATATTCCGCGAGTTCCCGTTCGAGGACGTGGCACTGGCGGCGTTCATGCTGGTGCGCTGCGCGCCGGACGGTCGGCAATGGGCGATGATCGACGTCCTGTTCCGCCAGCAGGAGGTATGGGCGGCGCGCGATGCCAACCCGCGCGACGAGTTGTTCAAGATCGCGCGGCTGGCCGGATTCACCGAACAGAGCTTCAATGAATGCCTGAAGAACGAGGAGGTCGCCCGCGGCATCCTCGCCAACCGGGAAAAGGGCGCCGAGTTCGGCGTCAGGTCGACGCCGACGTTCTTCATCAACGGGCGCGTGCTGCGCGGCAACCAGCCGCTCGAGGAGTTCGAGGCCCTGATCGCCGAAGCGCTCGGCGAGTAGGCCGCCAGCGGCGGGAGCAGACGGTTCGATGCAGTTCACGCGGCTCAGGCTCTCGGGGTTCAAGTCGTTCGTCGAGCCGACCGAGCTCCTGATCGAGCCCGGCCTGACCGGCGTCGTCGGGCCCAACGGCTGCGGCAAGTCGAACCTGCTCGAAGCGCTGCGCTGGGTGATGGGCGAAAGCTCCTACAAGAGCATGCGCGCCTCGGGCATGGACGACGTGATCTTCTCGGGCAGCGCCAACCGGCCGCCGCGCAACATGGCCGAGGTCACCGTCACGCTCGACAACTCCGACCGCACCGCGCCGGCCGCGTTCAACAACGCCGACACCCTGGAGATCAGCCGCCGCATCGAGCGCGAGGCGGGGTCGGCCTACCGCATCAACGGCCGCGACGTGCGGGCCAAGGACGTCCAGCTCCTGTTCGCCGATGCCTCCACCGGCGCCCGCTCGCCGTCGCTGGTCCGCCAGGGCCAGATCGGCGAGCTGATCGGCGCCAAGCCGCAGGCCCGCCGCCGCATCCTCGAGGAAGCCGCCGGCATCGCCGGGCTGCACTCGCGGCGGCACGAGGCCGAGCTCAAGCTGCGGGCGGCGGAGACCAACCTGACCCGCCTCGAGGACGTGACCGGACAGCTCGAGGTGCAGCTTGCGAGCCTCAGGCGGCAGTCGAGGCAGGCGGCGCGCTACAAGAAGCTGTCGGCCGAGATCAGGGCGCTCGAGGCGGCGCAGCTCTACGTCCAGTGGCAGCAGGCTCGGACAGCGCTGGAGGCCGAGCGCCAGGCACTCGCCGCCGCGGGCCAGCGGCTCGCCGAATGCACCCGCCAGGCCTCCGAGGCGACGCGGCTGCATGCCGAGGCAGCCGAGGTGCTGCCGGCGCTGCGCGAGGCGGAGGCGGCGGCGGCGGCGGCGCTGCAACGCATTACCATCGAGCGCGACGGCCTCGATGCCGAGGAACAGCGCGCCGCAAGCCGGCGGGCCGAACTCGACGGCCGGGCGGCGCAGCTCGCCGGCGACCTCGAACGCGAACGCAGCCTGATCGCCGACAGCCGCGCCGCGCTCGAGCGGGTCGAGGCGGAACGGCGGACGCTGGACGCCGCGGCCGACGCCGAGGCCGACCGGCGCGCCCGGGCCGCCGACGCGCTCGCCGAGGCCGAACGGGCGCTTTCCGCAAGCGAGGCGGCGGCCGAGGAAGCCGCCGAGGCGCTGAACGCGCTGCGGGTGCGGGTGGCGGCGCTGGAGCGGGCGCTTGCCGACCGCCGCGACCGCATCGCGCGGCTGGAGCGCGAAGACGCCGACATTACCGCAAGGACCGAGGCGGCACGCGCGGGCGGGCCGGCTTCGGACCTGGTGCCGTCGCTCGCCGCCGACGTTGACGCCGCCCGCCAGGCGCTCGCCGATGCCGAGACGGCGCAGCAGGCGGCCGAGGAGCGCGAGCAGGCGCTGCGCGAGGCCGTTGCGGGTGCGCGCACCGCTCACGAGGAGGCACGCCGCGCCGCCGACCGCATCGCGACCGAGATCCGCACCCTCGAGAAGGTGCTGAACGTCGACGCCGGCGACCTGTGGCCGCCGCTGATCGATGCGATCGAGGTGACGCCGGGCTACGAGACTGCACTCGGTGCGGCGCTCGGCGACGACCTCGACGCCGCCGCCGACGAGGCGGCGCCGGTGCACTGGCGCCAGTTGCCGGACGGCGACCTGCCACCGCTGCCGGACGGGGCCGAACCGCTGTCGGCGTTCGTCAGGGCGCCGGCGGCGCTGGCCCGCCGGCTCGCCGCGACCGGGGTGGTGAGCCGCGACACCGGCCGCCGGCTGCAGGATGCGCTGCGGCCGGGACAGCGCCTCGTCTCGCGCGACGGCGACCTGTGGCGGTGGGACGGCTTCACCGCCGCCTCCGAGGCGCCGACGGCGGCGGCCCGGCGGCTTGCCCAGCGCAACGAGCTCGGCGACCTGAGGGCGAAACTGCAGCGGGCGGAGGAGGTGGCCCGGAACGCCGAGGCCGCCTACGAACAGGCACGGGCCGGGCGCCGTGCCGCCGCCGATGCGGTCGCCGCCGCGCGGGCGCAGGTGCGCTCGGCCGGTGCCGCGGTACAGGCGGCGCAGGATGCGC
>CAZSNL010000046.1:0-4754 GCA_964608275.1 uncultured Hyphomicrobiales bacterium
GGCGTCGGCGCCGCGTTCGCCGGGCTGCGGCCGATCGTCGAGTTCATGACGTTCAACTTCGCCATGCAGGCAATGGACCAGATCGTCAACTCCGCCGCCAAGACGCTTTACATGTCCGGCGGGCAGATGGGGTGCCCGATCGTCTTTCGCGGGCCCAACGGGGCCGCTGCCCGTGTTGCGGCACAGCACAGCCAGGACTTTTCCGCGTGGTACAGCCACATCCCGGGGCTCAAGGTGGTGGCGCCCTATACGGCGGCCGACGCCAAGGGGCTGCTCAAGTCGGCAATCCGCGATCCCAATCCGGTGATCTTCCTGGAGAACGAGATTCTCTACGGCCAGGCCTTCGAGGTGCCGAAGGTCGAAGACTTCACCATACCGATCGGCAAGGCCAAGGTCGTCCGTCCGGGGAGCGACGTGACCATCGTGTCGTTCAGCATCGGGATGACCTACGCGCTTTCGGCGGCCGACGAACTGGCCGCGCAGGGTATCAAGGCAGAGGTGATCGACCTGCGAACCCTGCGGCCGATGGACGTGGATGCGATCGTCAGGTCGGTGAAGAAGACCAATCGCCTGGTGACGGTCGAGGAGGGCTGGAGCGTCTGCGGCATTGGCGCGGAGATCGCCGCGCAGATGATGGAACGTGCCTTCGACTGGCTCGATGCGCCCGTGCTTCGCGTAACCGGCAAGGACGTGCCGATGCCGTACGCGGCAAACCTCGAAAAGCTTGCCCTGCCGAGCGTGGCGGAGGTCGTGACCGCGGCAAAGAAGGTCTGCTACGCCGAATGACCAGCGAGACCTGACAGCTCCATGCCCACGCCAATCCTAATGCCCGCCCTATCGCCGACCATGGAAGAGGGCAAGCTCGCCAAGTGGCTCGTCAAGGAGGGTGACGAGGTTGCGCCGGGCGACGTCATTGCCGAGATCGAGACTGACAAGGCGACGATGGAAGTCGAGGCGGTAGACGAGGGCAGGGTGGGGCGAATCCTGGTCGAGGAGGGCACCGAAGGCGTCAAGGTCAATGCGCCGATTGCCGTCCTGCTGGCGGAGGGCGAGGACGAAAGCGCCATTTCCGACGCCATGACCCAGGTGCCGTCCGCCACCGATGGAGGCCAGTCCGCCGCCGCCGAGGAGAAACCGAAGCCGGCCGCGGAGCCGCAGCCGGCTCCCCCAGCGCCCGCTGCGGCGGCCAAGGAGACCCCGACGCCGACCCAGGACAGGCGCGAGCCCCGGGCTGCGCCGCAACCCGCCGAGGTCAGGGATCGCGTGTTCGCGTCGCCGCTTGCGCGGCGGCTGGCGCTGCAGGAGGGGCTCGACCTTACCCGGGTCACGGGGTCGGGGCCGCGCGGGCGAATCGTCAAGCGCGACATCGAAAAGGCGATCGAAGCGGGCGTTGCAGCGGCTCCCGCGGTGGCCGCACCGGCAGCCGCGGCACCGACGGATCAGCAGATCCTTGCTCTCTACGAAGAGGGGACCTACGAGGTCCGCCCGCACGATTCGATGCGCCGGGTCATTGCCGAGCGGCTGGTGCAGGCCAAGCAGACCATCCCGCACTTCTACCTGACCGTCGACTGCCACGTGGACCCGCTGCTGGCCATGCGCGCGCGACTGAACGAACGGGCGCCGCAAGGTGACGACGGCCCCGCATTCAAGCTCTCGGTCAACGACTTCCTGATCAAGGCGCTCGCGGCAGCCCTGCAGCAGGTCCCTGAAGCCAACGCGACATGGACCGAAGGCGGAATGCTCATCCACCGCCATTCCGAAGTCGCCGTTGCCGTTGCCGTCGAGGGTGGACTTTTTACGCCGGTGGTCCGCAAGGCGGAGACCAAGGGGCTCGCCGAGATATCCAACGAGATGAAGGATCTCGCCTCGCGTGCCCGCAAGCGGCGGCTGGCGCCGCACGAGTACCAGGGCGGCACCACCGCCATCTCGAACCTCGGCATGTACGGGATCCGCGACTTCTCGGCGGTGATCAATCCGCCGCACGCGACGATCCTCGCGGTGGGCGCGGCCGAGCGGCGCCCGGTTGTCGTCGACGACGCGGTCACGATCCGCACGATGATGACCGCGACCCTGTCCTGCGACCATCGCGTCGTGGACGGGGTCCTCGGTGCACGCCTGCTCGACGCGTTCAAGGCGATCGTCGAAGAGCCCGGCCTGATGCTCCTCTGACGGCGGATCCCTCGCCCGGCCGCCACACGGGCTTCGGCGGCACATCACCGCTGGCGTCCTCCAAACCGTCCGCGACTCCGCGGTGGTACCGGCAGGTTGCGCCGTATGCTATGCGATGAGCCGAACTCCGACCAAAGCCGATGCAGCGAGGAGCGTGAGAATGGCGGATACCAGCTTCGACATCATCGTGATCGGTGCCGGCCCTGGCGGTTACGTTGCCGCCATTCGCGCCGCCCAGCTCGGCCTGAAGACTGCCATCGTCGAGGAGAAGCACCTGGGTGGCATCTGCCTGAACTGGGGGTGCATACCGACCAAGGCACTGCTCAGGACGTCGGAGATCTACCACTACCTGCAACACGCGCGGGATTATGGCCTGAGCGTCGACAATATCGGATTCGATCTCACCGCAGTCGTGAAGCGGTCCCGCAACGTCGCACAACGCCTCAACCGAGGCGTCGAACACCTGCTGAAGAAGAACAAGGTTACCGTCATCGACGGACGCGGCCGGCTGGCCGGGCCGGGAGATGTGGTGGTGACCAAGGACGGCAAGGAGACGGGGCAGTTCAAGGCCGCTCATGTGATCCTTGCGACAGGCGCCCGTCCACGCCAGCTGCCCGGCCTGGAAGCGGACGGCAAGCTGGTGTGGACCTACTTCGAGGCTTTGGTGCCCGAGGAAATGCCGAAATCGCTGCTGGTCATCGGCTCGGGCGCGATCGGCATCGAGTTCGCATCGTTCTACCTCACTCTCGGCGCCAAGGTGACCGTGGTGGAGGTGCTCGACAGCATCATGCCGGCCGAAGACAGCGAGATTTCCGCCTTCGCTGCGAAACAGATGGCGCGCCAGGGCATGACCATCATGACCGGCGCCCGCGTCGAGGCACTGGACAGGAAGGACAACTCGGTGGCGGCGCGGGTGGTCGATGCCGAGGGCAAGGAACACCGGATCGAGGCGGATCGGGCGATCATGGCCGTTGGTGTGCAGGGGAACATCGAGGACGTCGGCCTCGAAACGACGCAGGTCAAGACGGATCGCGGCGTCATCGCGGTCGACGGGTTCGGCCGCACGGCGGAACCCGGCGTGTACGCAATCGGGGACGTCGCCGGTCCGCCGATGCTGGCCCACAAGGCGGAACACGAAGGCGTTATCTGCGTCGAAAAGATCGCCGGCATCGACGGCGTCCACCCGCTGGACAAGCTCAAGATTCCCGGCTGCACCTTCTGCCATCCGCAGGTGGCCAGCGTCGGCCTGACCGAAGAGAAGGCGAAGCAGGCAGGCCATGAGGTGAGGGTGGGGCGGTTTCCGTTCGTCGGAAACGGCAAGGCAATTGCGCTGGGCGAAGACCAGGGGCTGGTCAAGACGATCTTCGATGCCAGAACCGGTCAGCTTCTTGGCGCGCACATGGTCGGCGCGGAGGTCACCGAACTGATCCAGGGATTCGCAATCGCGATGACGCTGGAGACGACCGAAGAGGAGCTGATGCGGACCGTTTTCCCGCATCCGACGCTGTCGGAGACCATGCACGAAAGCGTGCTCGACGCTTACGACCGCGTCATCCACATGTGATCCGGGGCCGATCGGCGCGTGCCGATATCGATGTCGAATCCCCATGCGCGCTTGCGTCCGCTCCCGATGGCGTCTGGACGCATGGTGTCGATTCGCCATATCTAGGCGTGTCAGGACCTTGCCTCGATGCCCGCGGCGCTACTGGCGCAGGGGCAGGAACAGAGGAACACGCACATGGAACCCGTAGGCTTCATCGGCATGATCATCATCGGCCTCCTGGCCGGATGGATCGCGGAGAAGGCAACAAAGAGCAGTCACGGACTGTTCCTGAACCTCGCCGTCGGCCTGATCGGCGCCGTCGTCGGCGGCGTTCTCGCCCGGATGGTCGGCATAACGTACGGCGGTTTCCTCGGCACCCTAGTCGTGGCGACGGTCGGCGCCGTCGTGCTGCTGTGGCTGGTAAGGCTCATTCGCGGCTAGGCCAACGCGGCGCGAACCCGGCGCCCCGCAAATGAACGCGGCCGGGTCGCTGCATCACATCCCGGCGGTGCGTGTGGCAGACCGGCCGGGGCAGGAAACAGGATCATCCATGGTAACCGTCATCGACCGCCTGTCTGCCGAGAGGCCGCGGCATCCCGAGAAGGTGAATCGGCCGGATACGCCGGTGCTGCGCAAGCCGGACTGGATCCGGGTGAGGGCGCCGGGCTCCGCCGCCTACCAGGAGACGCGGCGGATAGTGCGCGAGAACGGCCTGGTCACCGTCTGCGAGGAGGCGGGCTGTCCGAACATCGGTGAATGCTGGTCCAAGCGCCATGCGACGTTCATGATCATGGGCGACACCTGCACCCGCGCCTGTGCATTCTGCAACGTCCGAACCGGCCTGCCCGACAGGCTCGACCCCGACGAGCCGGATCACGTCGCCCGCGCGGTCGAGCAGCTCGGGCTCAGCCACGTCGTGGTGACGTCCATCGACCGGGATGATCTCGACGACGGGGGCGCGCACCATTTCGCGCGCGTGATCGCCGCCATCCGCGAACGGTCGCCGGACACGACCATCGAGGTGCTGACGCCGGATATCATG
>CAZSNL010000046.1:4764-5044 GCA_964608275.1 uncultured Hyphomicrobiales bacterium
TCGAGGTGGTCGTCGAGGCACGCCCGGACGTCTTCAACCACAACCTCGAAACCGTTCCCGGCCTGTATCCCACGGTGCGGCCAGGAGCACGCTACTTTCACTCGCTCAGGCTCCTGCAGCGGGTGAAGGAACTCGACCAGGAGATGTTCACCAAGTCGGGCATCATGGTGGGACTCGGCGAAGAACGCCGCGAGGTCCTGCAGGTGATGGACGACCTGCGCGTGGCCGACGTGGACTTCCTGACCGTCGGCCAGTACCTGCAGCCCAGCCGCAAGCATCA